>JAKDLG010000106.1 GCA_030452985.1 Humibacillus sp. | reverse complement strand
CCGGTCTCGGGGTGGGCGGGCTGGACCTTGGCGCTGTACCGGCCCGGCGGGTTGTCGAGCTGGCCCGTTACGGGATGGCGGCCAAGGCCCCTGCTTTGGCTCGTCATCCTGATCTGCGGCGGGCGGCGACGCTGCTGGCGACCGCGCGGAGGTTGCAGGCGCGGGCGGTTGATGACGCATTGGATCTGTTCGAGGTGTTGATGAGCACCGAGCTGCTCGCCCGCGCCGAGCGGGAGTCGGGCAAGGACAAGCTGCGCCGCTATCCTCGGATCTCTCGCGACGCGGGACGGTTGGCCGCCGCGGTCGGGGTGCTGTTGGAGGCCACCGAACGCGGCGCCCCGGTCAGCCTGGACGAGTTGTGGGACGCGATCGAGAACGTCGTCTCGCGCAGCGCTCTCCAGGCCGCGGTCGAACACGTGGCCGAGGTGCTACCCCCGCCGGACGCCGACCCAGACGGTGAATGGCGGGAGCGGCTACTGGCGCGGTATCCGGCGGTGCGCGGGTTTGTGCCCATGCTGTGTCAGGTGATCGAGTTCGACGCCACCGCCGAGGCGGCGCCGGTGCTGGCCGCGTTGCAGGCCCTACCTGATCTGCTCGAGGCGCGAGCGACTGTGCGGGTCCCTTCTGGGTTCCTCGACGCTCGCCACGTGCAGGTGGACCTGGTGCCAGCGGGCTGGTGGCGCCGCCTAGTCTTCCCCGCCGGGAGGCCGGACGGCACCGTGGACCGGGCCGGGTACGTGTTCTGCCTGCTGGAGCAGTTCCACCGACACCTGACCCGCCGCAACATCTTCGCCGCCGCCTCGACCCGGTGGTGCGACCCGCGGGCCCAACTGCTGTCCGGCGGCGCTTGGCAGGCCGCCAAGGGACCAGCGCTCAACGCGCTGCAACTGCCCGAGGATCCCGCACCACTGCTGGGCGCGGAGACCGGCGAGCTGGATGAGGCGTGGCGCCGTAGCGCTGCGGCCGTCACCGAACACGCCGAGATCGCCGTCGACGGTGAAGGGCGGCTGCATGCCGCGAGGCTCGACGCGGTCCCTGACCCGCCGAGCCTGACCGACCTCCGCGCCCGCCTGGAGTCGATGCTGCCACGGGTCGACCTGCCCGAGCTGGTCTTGGAGGTGGCCAGCTGGCAGCCGGCGTTCCTGGACGCGTTCACCGCAGCCTCCGGCGGGAGCACCCGGCTGGCCGATCTGAACGTCACCGTGACCGCGGCGCTGTGCGCGCACGCCCTCAACATCGGGTTTGCGCCGATCCTGGACGAAACCAGCCCGGCGCTGAGCCGGGCTCGGGTCAGCCATGTGGACCAGAACTACCTTCGCCCGGACACCTACTCCACCGCGAACAGGGTGCTCATCGAGGCCCAGGCCGGGATCGAGCTGGCGCAGGCGTGGGGCGGGGGTTTGGTTGCCGCGGTGGACGGGATGCGCTTCGTGGTCCCCGTCCGCACGATCGATGCCCGCCCGAACTCGCGCTACTTCGGCCGGCGGCGTGGCGCGACGTGGTTGAACATGATTTCCGACCAGGGCGTCGGTCTCGCCGGGCGGGTGCTGTCTGGCACCCCGCGGGACTCGCTGCACCTGATCGACCTGATCTACAGCCAGGACGGCGGGATACGACCCGAGGTGATCATCACCGATACCGGTTCCTACAGCGACATCGTGTTCGGGATGCTGCGCCTGCTCGGCTTCGACTACCAGCCCCAACTGGCCGATCTGCCCGACCAGAAACTGTGGCGTGCCGACCTGGCTGCGAACTACGGGCCACTCAACCAAGCGGCCCGCGGCCGGATCGACCTGGCCAAGATCGCCGCGCACTGGCCCGACATGCTGCGCCTGGCCGCCTCCATCCACACCGGCGCCATCACCGCGCACGACGCGCTGCGGGTGTTGGCACCGGGCGCGACGCTCACCCAGCTCGGCGAAGCACTCGCCCACTTCGGGCGGATCTACAAGACCCGCCACGTTCTGACCTTCGTCGCCGACGAGGCCTACCGTCGCGGCATCAAGACGATGCGCAACCTCAACGAAGGCCGCCACGACCTGGCCCGGCACGTCTTCCACGGCCAGACCGGTGAACTACGCCACGGCTACCGCGACGGGATGGAGGACCAGCTCGGCGCGCTCGGCCTGGTCCTGAACTGCATCACCTTGTGGAACACCGTCTATCTCGACCGCGCCATCACAGAACTGCGCGAAGCCGCCTACCCGGTGGTGACCGCCGACCTCGCCCGGCTCTCGCCCTACATGCGCAAACACATCAACGTCCACGGCCACTACAGCTTCACCACACCATCAGGAGCCGCGCTCCGGGCGCTGCGTGACCCGGATCCTCCAGCCTGAAATGGGGCCGGCCGGGGCCCCCCTCCCGGCTGCCCAAGGCCATCTCGGTGGACGCGGACGCACTGCTGACCACGAGCGCCCGGGGCCCCGTCGGGCGAGCCGACAACCCCAGTCGAGCTTGTGTGAATCTGGGAGTGCCAAACCGGCTCTTTGAGGTGTAAAGTTCGCTCACTATCCCAACTCCAAGGTCGGAGCACACGATGGGTCGTCGCGATCGCTTTGCAGGGGCCGTAGCGTTTTCCGTGGCCTCGTTAGTGGGTGGTGCTACAGCGGCCATAGCCGTCACTGGCAGTGTTGGAGACTGTGGAGTGCACTCCGGCTACCACTTTTATGATCAGTCAGAAGCGCTGGGCCTCAGCGGAGTCCACGATTTCTCTGATGTCAACACCTACGTGGGTTCAGGAAACGCGCCCACTGGCTACATAGGGTCTCAGGGCCAACTGCTGCGCCAGTCAACAGGAGCTGTTGTGGCCCAAGCCCCCACCATGGAGTTCAACACAGGAGCCGCTCATGCGCGGCTGTCCTATGCCGATTGGGCTCCGAGCATGGGGGCGGGCTACTACCAAGGCAAGGGCAAGTCAGCCGCTTGGAACTCCTCCTCTGGCACCTACTCGTACTACGGCGCCATCACAACAACGGCCGTTTACATGTCAAGCTCCTAACGAGGTGGATGCGATGAACAGGCGAGCACGGTTGGTCGTCATTGTGGTTGGCGGAGTCGCTGCTGGTGCGCTGGTGGGCTCCGTTGGTGTGGGAGTCGCCAGCGCTGGTCGCGCTTCGAGTGATGTCATGAACACGAACGCGGCCATGCCTAACTACGAGCGCAATAGCGTTGGCCTGACATACGGTTCGGTGCGTGACGCTCCTCGACCAGACCTCGAGCCTGATCTGATCCTGGTAGAGGCTTCAAACGGGCAGACCGGCTACGCGCGCAAAGCTGACATGGATGGACCCACCTTCCACAGCCCCGCCGACGCGATCGCCTGGCAACAGAGTGAGGGCGGGAAATCTCGAACTATCCCGGTTTACGCTCAGGACGGAGTGACCGTTATTGGCGAGTTTGTGATGGGCTCCAGCCACCCCGGGGAGGACATAGTAAGCAAGTAGCCCAGTGGCGGCTCAGCCGCACCAAACACGGAAACCCCAAGATCTCTAAAAGGAAGGATTTTGAGACGTCGCCACAAGCAGCTCAAAATGGGCGTTCGAGTGTCCACAAGACGTCTCACAACCCCGTCGGTGCACCGCCCGTTCTGAGATGCTTTATGAGACGCTGTGAGGCATGGTCCGCACGAGACGCTCAACCACTGTCGGCTACGCCCGTGTGTCCTCGATCCCGCAACACACCCAGCTGCAACACGACGCCCTCGAGCGGGCCGACTGCGTGCGCGTCTTCGAGGACAAGATCTCCAGCCGCACCATAAGCCGGCCCGGGCTGACCCAGGCGCTGGACTACCTGCGCGCCGGAGACACCCTGTGCGTCTGGAAGCTTGACCGGCTCGGCCGATCCGTCAAAGAGGTCCTCACCCTCGCCGACGACCTACACGACCGCGGCATCGGCCTGCGAATCTTGACCGGACGCCTGGCCGGCACCTACGCCCCCAGCGGCGAAGGGAAGTTCTTCTTCACTATGATGGCCGCGTTCGCCGAACTGGAACGCGACATGTTGCGTGAACGCACCATGGCCGGTCTCGCCGCTGCCCGCGCTCAGGGCCGCGTCGGTGGCCGCCCCGTCGTCATGGACGCCGACAAGATCGCCGCCGCGACCGCGAGGCGCGCCAAGGGCGAAAGCCCGACCCAGATCGCCAAGGCCCTCGGCGTCTCCCGCGCCAGCGTCTACCGGCACCTCGCCATCGTGCCGTCGGACTGACACACCACCGGCCGCACATCGCTAACGGGACTTTCCGTTCCGATGTTCCTCAAGGGCCATCTCGGCCCAGCCTCGCGGGAATCGACCATGCCGGCTGTAGAACTTCAGCAGCAGCGCGAAACCCAGCGCCGTCACCCCACGCCGGCCGCCCAACAACGCGCGGTCCTCATCCAGCAGAGTCCAGAACTCGAACAGTTCATTGGCCTCGCCCTCCGGCATCTCCATAGCAACCCATCATCCGCGCCCCCGCTCGGACAACCGCGTCCCACCCCGGCCCGATTGCGGCTGGTGACAGCACCGTTACCAGCACCCCTGCTCCGACCGAACTGGCTGCCCTGCTGGAGTGAGATCACCTCAACCTGCGAACCGGCATCCCCGCCGGCTCGGGTCACGAGGTCGAGCAGGGGGATGCCGCGCCAGTGGGCGCCGACGCTCCAGCCCTCGACGCAGGTGATCGGCAGGTCGACCTCCGCCCGCGCCAGCGCGTCGAGGTCGGCGAGCGTCACGGTGAACGGCGCAGGACCGTCCACCCGCAGAGACCACCCGGGGTCACGGGCCAGGTCGTGCACGCCTGCCTGTTGGGCGGTCGTGTTGACGGGCACGCGCTGCGGGCCCTTGTTCCACTGACGCACGGCCAGCAGACCGACCGGCTCGAGAGGTGTCACCGTCTGGCCCAGGGTCGTGACGACCACCGCCCCGACCCCGGCGCCGGCGGCGACCAACACCCCTCGTCGAGTCAGCGCTGGGGTCGGTGGGGGTGGCACGTCACCGGCGTTGCTGTGCGCCAACGGGTTCTCGTCCCAGGGGATCTCGGTGAGAACATCAGCGTCGGGAAGCCTGGCCCGGAGGCCGTACCGGATGTCGGGCAGCTTCAGACCCACGTGCAACAGGATCGAACCGATGAGCACGTAGGCCAGAAAACGGTGCACGGCCACGAAGTCCCACGGCCACGCGTACCAGTTCAGCACGTTGAGCAACCCCGTGGTGAGCTGCACCAGCGCCGAAGCGACCAGCACGAACACCGAAAGGCGTTCGGCGGCGTGCTTCAGCGAGGTGACCGCCGGCCACCGGAAGAGGTTCGGGTAGACCGACCACAGCTTCACCAGCACCAGCGGGATCGTTGCTATACCGGTGATCACGTGCGTGCCCTGGGTGACCCGATAGAGCCATACCGGACTGGCCGGCTCCGGCAGCCAGGCCCAGGGCTGGTACTGGTAGTGGCTGAGCAATCCTGTGACGAAACAGGTTCCGAAGAAGATGCCGAGCAGCCGCCCGAGTCGTGCCGTCAGGGCGGTAGACCGGAGCGGGCTGCTGAAGCGGGGCCAGGCGGCGGGACGTTCGCGGGGCGACACAGTCACATCGGGCATACGAACATCGTGCGGCGGGGCCGTGGCGTCGGGTAGAGGTTTGGCCCTTACATGACGGTGACGCCCGAGCCCGGCCGGACGTCACGGCCAGACGTCAGCAAGACCCCAGATCGAGCTCAGGCCTTCGGGGCGAAGGTGACACCGCGCCAGAACGCGACCCGGTCTCGGATGGCTTCTGCCTTCGCCTTGGGCTCGGGGTAGGACCACGCGGCATCCGCGTTGGTCTCGCCGTCGACGGTTACGGAGTAGTAGGCAGCGGTGCCCTTCCACGGGCACACGGTGTGCGTCTCGGTGGGACGCAGAACTCCTTCGGCCACCGCCGAGGTGGGGAAGTAGTGGTTGTTCTCGACCACCACCGTGTCATCGGACTCGGCGATGACCTGCCCGTTCCAGACTGCCTGCATCATTTCGCTCATGAAGGCACCAACACTGGAGAGGGTCCGTGGTGTTCCCGGCACCGGCGGCGCGGCGGCGGCGCGATGAGTCACGCGAGGAGCGGGTAGACGATCAGTGCCGACGCTGCCCCGACCAGCCCGCCGATGACCACCTGACCGGCGCAATGTCGGCCGGATCGCACCCGGGACCAGCCGACCAACGCCACGACGGGCAGCGTCGCCGCCAGGGTGAGTGGCCCGAAGACCAGGGCGAGCACACCGGCAGACCCGGTGACCACCCCGGTATGGAACGAGGCCTTGTACCAGTGCGTGAGCACCGACATCACGAGCAGCCCGACCAGCATGGCCGCGACGAGGGCCACAAGGTGCTGTGGGGCGGCCAGGAACAGCAGGAGCAGGAAACCCGTCACGACCGAGACGGCCGCAACCGCCAGCGGCCACCGCCGTTGCTCGCGAACGACCAGATGTCGGTCGGTGACGACGCGCCGCCTCAACATCACGAGAAGGGCGGCGTAGGGCAGGACGACACAGAAGCCCGCTGCCAGCAGGGCCCAGCCCAGACCGGAGAGTACGGAGCTCGCTGACTGCAATGACACCAGCAGCGCAGTAGCGGTGACGACGAGGGCCGGATCTGCCGCCACCGCCACTGCGTTGGCCAGTGCTGACGGACGGGCCCGCTGGAGGCGCAGGACGCCGGGATGAGTCTGCGTTGCCATGACCGAAAGCCTATGCGGGTCAATCGTGCACGTCTGCCCTACCGTGGGTGCATGTATCTCGAGAACCTGGTCTTCGACGCCGTCGACCCGCAGGGTCTGGGTCGCTTCTGGGAGGCGGCGCTGGGCAGCCAGGTGCTGACCGACGACCCCGACGTCTACGAGACCCGGCTGAGCGTGCTGGGCGGGCCAGATCTCGACCTGTGCTTTCAACGCGTCAGCGAGCGGCCCAACGACGACCTCCGGCTGCACCTGGACCTGCTCGGTGGCCTCGAACAGACGTCCGTCGTGGACCGACTGCTGGGCCTCGGTGCCCGCCACCTCGACCTCGGCCAGCAGAACGTGCCCTGGGTCGTACTGTCCGACCCGGAAGGTAACCCGTTCTGTGTCATGGAGGAGCGACTCATCTACGCCGGCACTGGTCCGATCGCCGCCGTGCCCATCGACTCGCGCGACCCCGCCGCTGACGCCGACTTCTGGCGGTGGTTGACCGGTTGGGTGGCGGCCCCCGGTGGCGCGACCCGGAGCCTGCGGCATCCGTCACAGCAGGGCTTGCTGCTGGAGTTCTGCCCCGAACCGGAGCCCAAGGCCGGCGCTAAGAACCGCCTGCATCTCGACGTGCGGCTGGAATCGGCCGACGACCCGGAATCTCTGCTGGCCGAGGTGAGCGAACGTGGCGGGCGCGAGCTGGACCCGGGCTGGGGAGAGCTGCCGTGGCGCGTCTGCGCCGACCCGTCGGGGAACGAGTTCTGCCTGCTGCCTGCCCGTGCCACGTGATCTGTGCGCTGGGTGGTCGACAGCGAGGCCTGGCATCGGGGCCAGACGCACACTGTCGTCGTGGGCCTGACCCCGATGAGCCGATGGGATCTCGGCGCAGGCCGAGACCGGTGATCGTTACGCGGCTGGGTCGCGGTAGGCGAGCCAGCTGAGCAGCATCCGCAGCGACTGTCCTTCGGTGAACTGGTCGAGGCACGGGTCGTCGCCGTAGCTCATGAAGTTGTGCACGGGGTCCTTGCCGGGCTGCTTGCAAGTGTTCAGCGACTCGTCACAGTAGAAGATGTTGTTGCCGTCGGCCTGGTAGGGAGTGTCGGCCACGAAGTCGCCGGGCTTCTTGCACCCGTTCTCGAACGTGTGCGCGAGGCCCAGCCAGTGTCCGATCTCGTGGGTGGCCGTGTCGCCCTCGTTGTACGGGGCTTCGCTACCGCCGGGCAGGCTCTCGTTGAGCAGCACCACGCCATCGCGGAAGCCGACCTGGTCCTGCGGGTAGTAGGCGTAACCCAGCAGACCGTCGCTCAGCCCCGTGACGTACATGTTGAGGTCGTCGTAGCCGCCCTGGTGCAGCGCCTTCTTGGCGGGCCTTTCATCGTCCTTGATCGACCAGTTGTACCAGTCGGTGTTCGGCGTGACGTCGTACGACTTGATCACGAACCGGAACGGAGTGTACGTCGAGTTGGATGCCGTCTTGCCGGCGTAGGCGCGGTTGAGCACCTTGATCTGGTCGAGCACCATCTTGGGTGTGGCGCCGCCGGTGCCGTTGTTGCGGGTGATCACGTGCACCCGCACGTCGATGGTGATGGTCTTGAACTTGGCCGTGGCTGCCCTCATGGCCAGGCCGCGCTGCTGGACCTGCTTCTGGAGGGCAGCGTCCCAGGTCTTCGACTGGGCCAGCGACATGGAGTTCGGGTCGAGGCCCGCGTAGCCTGCCATCACCCTGGCGTCGGGGCCGGCGTTCGCGCTCGACGGGGAACATTCGCTCGCGCTGGGCGTCTGGGCAGGGGCGTCGGCCAACGCCCTCACCGTGCCGCCGCTCGCGAGAAGGGCCGTCGCGGCTACGGCGACCGAGGCGAAGGATGCCGCGCGACGCTTCCCTGTGCGCGTCGCAAGACCACCGCTCATGTTCGTCTCCTCTGGTTGGGTGGGAAAGATCCCATCCGTCGAGGGTCCCGAGTCGTGGTCACCGCGGTCAAGGCTTTTCGACAGCGAATGTGCAGGGGACGCTCAGGTGACGCGCAGGGAGGCAGCCAGCTCGGCGAGCCCTTGCTCGAGGGTCACCGCAGGCGACCACCCCAGCAGCTCGCGGGTGCGCCGCTGGTCGAACCAGTGCGCCGTCGAGAGCTGCTCGGCGAGAAAGCGGGTGAGGGGCGGGTCACCGGGGGAGCCGTTGAAGGGGAGCGCGAGCCGGGTCGCCCAGACCGCGTCCACGAGGGCTCCGGCCAGCGCGGCCGCCGGGTAAGGCAGGTGTCGGGTCGGCACCGGGGCGCCGCCGGCTCGGCAGATGTCGGCGATCAGCTCACCGACGGGGCGCGGCTCGCCGTTGCTCACCACGAGGGCTTCACCGTGTGCCTGCCGGCAGCGGTCGAGGGCGGCCACGAGGGCATCGACGGCATTGGTGACGTAGGTGCTGTCGATGAGGGCCGCGCCGGAACCGATGATGGGAAGACGCCCACTGCGGGCCCGCTCGACCAGTCGGCCCACGAGCTGCGTGTCACCGGGGCCCCAGACCAGGTGGGGACGGATCGCGACCACTGCGAGGGCATCGCCGTCGGCGCCGAGCGCGATCTGTTCGGCATAGGCCTTGCTGCGGGCGTAGTGCCCCCGGGCCCGAGGGGGGTCGGCCGCCTCCGCGCCGACCCCGACCAAGGCGGCGCCGGCGTGGGCGACGGACGGTGACGACACGTGGACCAGACGGCTCACCCCGGCGGCGCGGCACGCCTGCACCACCGACGCGGTGCCCTGCACGTTGGCGCGCTCGTAGTCGGCCCAGCGACCGGTGACGTTCACCTTGGCCGCGAGGTGCACGACCGCGTCCTGCCCCCTGGCCGCATAGCTCATCGCGTCACGGTCGGCTACGTCGGCAAGTACCTCGCGCAGGGGCAGACCTGACGGATGCCGCTGGAGCACCGTCACGTCGTCGCCTCGGGTGGCAAGGGCCAACGCAGTCTGTCGGCCCAGCATCCCGCTGGCCCCGGTGACGAGGACCTTCACGGCCGCCCGACCCGCCCGCCGGCGAGCGCCTTTGTCGCCCAGGCGGATACCCGAGCACGGTCAATCTTCGAGGCATGTCGGATGTCCACGGGCAACTCCCGAGTCACCAGCACCGCGGCGACCGGGACACCGGCCGTCGCGCGGACGGCGGCCGACAGGTCAGGGTCGGCGAGGCCATCGCGGGCCTCGCCGGGGGGCGCGGTACCCGACCGCACCACCACGACCGCCGTCTGCTGGGTGGCGGTCGGGCCGACGCCCACGACCGCGGCCATGGCCACCTGGGGGAGGCTCTCGACACGCTGCTCCGGGGCGACCGGAGTGACCGGCCCGTCGGGGCCCGTCACGACGTGCACCAGCCGGCCCTCGACCCACAGGCGTCCGTCGTGGTCAAGGTGCCCAACGTCGCCGGTGCGGTGCCAGCCGGGGTTGCGGCGACTGGCACGTTCGGTGGCCCACAGCTGGTCGTAACGGTCCTTGAGGTGGGCTGCGCTGACGCACACCTCGCCGGTGACCCCCGGCGTAGAGACCAGTGCGCCGACGGCACGACCGTCGGCATCGAGGGCGCTGATGTTGACGGTGACCCCCGCGACCGGGTGCCCGACGCAGACCCCGTCGTCGGTGGTCAGCGCCTCGATCTCGGTGAGGGAGATGTCGGCCACGGGCAGACACTCGGTCATGCCGTAGGGGGTGTGCGCCTCGGCCGCCGGGAGCAGGGCGGTCATCTGCCGCAGCAAGGATGCCGGCACCGGCGCCCCCGCCGACATGAGCAGCCGCACTCCGGCCAGCGCCCGGCGATGGTCCACCGTCAGCTCGTGGGCCGTGGCGACCACGTTGCGCAGCGCCGCGGGGGAGGCGAACACGACCGTGCCGTCGATCGCCGAGACGGCGTCAGCCAGGGCCGTCGCCGTGAGGGTGCCGGGGGCGGTGACCTCCATGTCGGGCACGGCCGAGGCCAGCCCCAGCGCAGGTCCGTAGAGGGCGAACGGAGCGAACGCGGCGACCAGCCGGTCCTCGCTCGTGAGCCGGTAGGTCGAGCGTAAGGCGGCGAGCTGGGCTCGCAGCTGGCGCTGGCGGTAGACCACGCCCTTGGGGGGGCCGGTGGCGCCCGAGGTGAACAGCACCGCCATCTCGGCGTCATCACCGGGAGGTGGCGGAAGGGTCGGTCGGCCCGATGAACGCCCCCGGCGGGCGAGGTCGGCCAGGCTGTCGGAGGCCCCCACCAGTGCCATCGTGGCGCGGTCGAGCGGCCCGGCTGCGATGAGCTGCCCGGGTACCCGAGCGGCCCGGGCCAGGAGCAGGCCCTTGGCGATGCCGATGACGTGGTCGGGAGCAGCCCCGCGCAGGGCTCGACCCATCCGGCTCACGCCGAGGCCTGCGTCAGCGACGACGACCGAGGCGCCTACCCGCCAGCAGGCGTAGACCGCCGCGGTCAGGTCGGCCCCCGGGGGCACGAGCAACGCGACCCGGTGACCCGGCTGAACGCCGGCGCTCGCCAGCCCGGCAGCAAGATCCGCGACCGTCGCTTCGAGTTGGGCGAACGTCACCCGACGACCCCGGCCCCCGAGCTCGACGATCGCGGTGGCGGGGTCGGTCGCCCGGTCGCAGAGGGCTGACCAGAGAGGCTGATCGGAGGGGAGTGAGCCGGCCGAACCCTCCGTCGCCAGCGACCCGTCGTTCAGGGCGGTGGGCCGGGCGGGCGGGCGGTCGGACGCGTCGCCTGCGTGCTCTCGCGAATCGCGTGCATCGACAAGGTCGCTCAGCCACTGCCACACGTGGGTCGAGGCTTGTGGTGCGTCCTCGGTGACCAGGTGCGAGGCCCCCTCGTAGCGGTGCACGTCGGCGTGCGGCAAGCGCTTCCGGAGGTCACGCAGGTACACGTCGGAGAACACCGGGTCGCGGGGGCCCCAGAGCAGCAGCGCGGGCACATCGGCGAGCTCGGTGAGCCGCTCCGCGATGTCATCGAGCCGCGGCGCGCTGGGGTGTCGGGGATCGAAGGGGATGTCGGCCACGAAGTCGCCGACGGCTTGCCGGCGTGCCGCGGAGCCGTACGGGGCGGCGAAGGCGTCGCGCACCGCTCGCGGCAGGGGAGGGCGGGACAGGGCCGTCGTCGCGCGCACGAAGGTCGGCGTCGCGACGCAGCTGGTCGGGCGCACCCCCGGGGCGTGCGCGAGACGGATGAGGGCGGGCCCCGCGGTATCCGACGGCTGGTGCACGGCCGTGTTGGTCAGCACGACAGCGCGCAGCTGGTCGTGGTGCTCGAGCGCCCACCCGAGCGAGATCGGTCCGCCCCAGTCGTGGGCCAGAGTCACGACCGGCCCGGTGATGCCCAGGGCGTCGGTCAGCGAGCAGAGGTCATCGACCCGCTGGGCCAGGGTTCGGGGCGTGGTGCGCTCCGACCAGCCCATCCCGAGCTGGTCGACGGCCACGACGCGCCACCCGGGCAGGGCCTGTGCGATGAACCGCCGCCAGAGGTAGGACCATGTCGGGTTGCCGTGGACGCAGAGCAGGGTACCGATCGTCGGCGAGACACCGTTGTCGAGCAGGTGCCAGGTGCGGTCCACCCCGTCGGCATCGGGGGCGGTGACCAGTCGCGACCACGCAGGGTCGAGGCCCGAAAGAACCGGGGGCCGGCGCGCTGCGTCTGTCGCTCGTGTCACCAAGCGATCTCGAGGCACGAGACGTTGAGGCCGGAACCGACTCCGAGCAGCACGACCCGGTCACCGGGGGTGAGCGAGTCGACCTGGGTCGCGAGGGTGAAGGCGATCGCGGCCGGGCCCATGTTGCCGCGGGTGGGGAAGGTGAGCGGCAGCCGGTCGACGGGAATGTCCAGCGCCTTGCACATGGCCTTGGTGTGCACCTGCGAGATCTGGTGAGCGACGTAGCGGTCCATGTTCGACCACTCGAACTCGGCCTTGGCGTCGTTCCACGTGTCGCTGGCCAGGGCGATGCCCGCGTCGAGCAGGCCCCGGGTGTCGGTGCGCATCCACTCGAGGTCGCCGACGCACAGGTCGTGGTGCTCGGTGCCCGCACGAGTGACGCCGCCGACGATGCGGTGCCCCTCGGGATGTCGGTCGGCCCGGCCGAGCACCATCGCGGCGGCCCCCGAGCCGAGAGTCAGGGTGGCGAACTGCGACATCACGTCCTCGGCGGTGGCGTCGGGGCCGGCCAGCCGCGCGAGGGTGACCTCCTGGGTGTGACGCGAGCTCTCACCGTTGACGATCACGGCGTAGTCGATCTGGCCCGAGTCGATCATCGAGGCAGCCAGCTGCATGCCGTTGACGAAGCCGAGGCACGCATTGGCGAGGTCGAAGTTGATGCAGCTCGTCGGCATCCCGATGTTGTGGTGGATCTGCACGGCCACCGAGGGCTCGAGGTGCTCCCGCGACACCGACGTGTTGACCATGAGACCGACCTGCGACGGGTCGATGCCGGCCTCGGCGAGAGCCTTGGAGCCCGCAGTGGCGGCGCCCTCGGTGAAGCTGACCCCTTGGGGCCACCACCGTCGCTCGTGGATTCCGGCCAGCTTCGCCAACATGCCAGGCTTGAGGCCCACCCGCTCGTAGGTCGAGAGGAGCTGCCGGTCGAAGTCGTCAGAGGTGACCACCACCGGGGCGTCGACCGCGCAGACGGACAGCACCGCCGTGTTGGTGTGACGGTACGTTGCGTTTCCGCTCATCCTGGCCCCTTCGGCACTAGGTTCCGTGGGAACCGGTTGATCGCTCACCCACCTGGAAAGTAGATCACGCTGGGTGTGGGTGAGAAGAGTGCGACCCTCAGGCGCCGCGACGTCCGCCGGGAGCGTTCTCGGCGCGCTGATCAGGATACTTGATCTCCGGCCACGACCCGACCGTCGCACTACAGTGCGCGGATGGAGGGCAGTGAGTCCGACCCCGGCGAGCGGCGCCCCACGATGGCCGACGTGGCTCGGCGCGCCGGGGTGTCGCGGGCCACCGTCTCGTTCGTGGTCAACGACACCCCCGGCCAGTCCATCGGGATGCAGACCCGGCGCCGGGTGCTCGACGCGGTCGAGGCGCTGTCGTACCGGCCGAACCGGGCGGCTCAAGGGCTGCGCACCCACCGGAGCGCCACGATCGGCTTCGTCACCCACGAGACGCCGGAGCGCTCGTTCGCTGATCCGGCCATCACCGGCGCCCACGACGTGGCAGACGAGTTCGGGTCACGCCTCGTGCTGGTCACCACCGGGCGCTCTCCAGTCCGCCTGCGGGCCGCCCTTGATGACCTCATCGACCGGCAGGTCGACGCGATCATCGTGGCGACCTCGGGAACGCGCGCCATCACTCTGCCGGATGCCGTGCGCAGTCGGCCCACCGTGCTCGTCAACTGTTTCGAGGGCGAGGCGGGCCGCCCCAGCGTGCCCACGCTGCCGACCCGGCTGACCACCCTGCTGCCCGACGAGCAGGCCGGAGGGCACGCGGCGGCGCGGGTGGCCCTCGATGCCGGCCACCGCAACTTCGCCTTTCTCGCCGGCAAGGCCGACTCGTGGGCCACGGTCGAACGGGTGGCCGGCTACCGCACGGCCCTGACGGCTGCGGGCGTCGACCCGCGTCGCCAGTTGCTGGCTCACGGTCGGTACGAGATCGACGCCGGCCACGACCTCGCGCGTGCCCTCATCGCGACCAGGCCGCTGCCGACCGTCATCCTCTGCGGCAACGACCGGATGGCCGTCGGGGTGCTGCTCGCGCTGGGCCAGGCCGGCATCCAGGTGCCCGACGAGGTGTCGGTGATCGGCTATGACGACCAGTTCGCCCTCGCCGCGTCGGTGCGGCCCGCCCTGACGACGGTGCGCCTGCCCTACGTCGAGATGGGGCGGGCGGCCGCGACGCACCTGCTCTGTCCCGACCGTCACCTCGCTCCGACGGCCCCCCAGTGGCTGCCGTGTCCGGTGGTCGTCCGCGACTCCCTGGGCCCTCCCCGCGCCGTTCCGTGAGCTGCTGCGCCAGGTGCTGCACGAGGTGCTCCGACCCCTCTTCGTGCGGTTCGGTGAGGGCTCGCGGGTAAGGCTCTCCTCTCTGGAATCGATCCAGAAAACGTGGTTTGCTCTTCTCATAACCAGCACGCCGATCAGGAGGACCACGATGACCGACACGATCAAGCCCGCCGCCCGCAAGAGCCCGAAGCAGCACGAGGCGAAGCCGCCCTTCCGCGCGTCGCAGGAGTTCGCCGACAACCTTCAGCGCCTCCACGTCGACCTGATCGACCTGCACCTGCAGGGCAAGCAGGCGCACTGGAACGTCGTGGGCAAGAACTTCCGCGACACCCACCTCGTGCTCGACGAGGTCGTCGACGCCGCCCGCGGCTTCTCCGACCAGGTGGCCGAGCGCATGCGCGCCGTCTACATCACCCCCGACGGGCGGGCGGCCACCATCGCGGCTCAGACCAGCCTGGCGCCCTACCCCGCCGACGAGATCGACACGGCCGAGACCGTCGACCTGATCACCGCGGCCCTCTACGCGACCGCCGGCACGGCCCGCGACATCCACGAGGTCATCGACTCCGCCGACCCGACGACCGCCGACATCATCCACACCGTGCTCGAACGTCTCGAGCAGCTGGCCTGGATGATCGACGCCGAGAACCGCATCGCCAACCGCAGCATCCCGCGGCCCGTTCACGAGTGAGCACGACCCTGCACGACTGAGACGAAGCCTCGTCTCGACTCGGCCCCCGTTGCCCTGCAACGGGGGGCCGACCTTGTCTGGAACGAGGTGCCCCCGCGGACGCCCGCAGCGAACGGCATCCGTGGTGGAATCGACGCATGGCCGCCACCTCTCGCAGCACTCCAGCCGAGCAGATCGAGGTGGGCGACCGCACGGTGCGCCTCTCCAGCCCCGACCGGGTCTACTTCTCCGAACGCGGCGAGACCAAGCGCGACCTCGTCGACTACTACCTCGCGGTGGGGCCAGGCATCGTGAACGCTTTACGGGAGCGGCCCTGCATGCTGCACCGCTTCCCCAAGGGCGTCGACGGGCCCAAGGTGCACCAGAAGCGGCTGCCGGCCGGCGCGCCACCCTGGGTCGAGACGGTTCGGCTGCACTTTCCGCGCTACGGCCTACACGCTGACGAGCTGTGCGTCACCGAGCTCGCCGACGTGATCTGGGCGGTGCAGATGTCGACGGTCGAGTTTCACCCCTGGAACTCCCGGCGGGCCGACACCGAGAGCCCTGACGAGTGGCGCATCGACCTCGACCCGATGCCCGAGTGCTCGTTCGACGTGGTGCGCCGCGCCGCCGTCACGACACGCGAGGTGCTGGAAGAGGTCGGCGCGGTGGGCTGGCCCAAGACCTCGGGCGGCTCCGGCCTGCACGTCTACGTGCGGATCCGCCCCGACTGGGGCTTCAAGGACGTGCGGCGTGGGGCGCTGGCCTTCGCGCGCGAGGTAGAGCGCCGGATGCCCCACGAGGTGACCACCACGTGGTGGCGCAAGGACCGCTCGCCGAAGGACCTCTTCGTCGACTACAACCAGAATGCGCGCGACCACACCATCGCCGCCGCCTACAGCGTGCGCGGCAACCCCCGCGGCACGGTCTCCGCTCCCATCAGCTGGGACGAGGTCGACGACGTCGAGCCCGACGACCTCACGATCGCGACGATGCCCGCCCGGTTCGCCGAGCTCGGCGATCTGCACGCCGGCATCGACGACGCCGTCTTCAACTTCACCACCCTCATCGAGTGGGCCGACCGCGACGAGCGCGACGGCGCCGACGTACCCCCCGAGCCCGAGCCCGGCGCCACGACCTGACCCACCCCCCAAG
>JAKDLG010000105.1 GCA_030452985.1 Humibacillus sp. | reverse complement strand
CCGGGGTGGGCTCAGAGGGCCGGTCGGAAGTGGGGCTCATGCCGGTGCTCCTGACTGGTTGGTCACCGCGTCCTTGGCCTCCGAGTACGGGACCCCGGCCATCATCAGGCCGAGGACGTCGCGGGAGGTGTTCTGCGGCACGATGCCGACGATCCTGCCTCGGTACATGATGGCGATCCGGTCGGCCAGGGTCTGCACCTCGTCGAGCTCGCTGGAGATGACGATGATGGGGGTGCCCTCGTCGCGCTCGGCCACCATCCGCCGGTAGATGAACTCGATCGAGCCGACGTCGACCCCGCGCGTGGGTTGCGACACGACCAGCAGGCGCAGCTCGCGCGACATCGCCCGGGCCAGGATGACCTTCTGGGCGTTTCCGCCCGAGAGCGTCGAGATCGGGTCGGTGACCGACGTCAGGCGGACGTCGAAGTCGTCACGCTGCCTCGTGGCGTTCTTCAGCACCACGGCCGGTTTGAGGCTGAGGCCTCGCGCGAAGGGCGGCACGTCGTACTGGTCGAGCACCAGGTTCTCGGCGACCGAGAACGTGGCGATCATCCCGTCGGTCTGTCGGTCCTCCGGGACGTACCCCAGTCCGCCGTGCAGACGTTGCTTGACGGACCGACCGGCCAGGTCGTGACCGTCGAGGGCCATGCTCCCGCTGGAGACCGCCCGCATCCCGAGGATCGCCTCCGCCAGCTCGGTCTGGCCGTTGCCCTGGACCCCACCGATCGCGACGATCTCGCCCCGGGCCACGGTCAGGTCCACGCCGTCCACGACCGCGCGACCGTCGGCGTCCACGACCGTGACCGCCTTCGCCTCGAAGCCGGGCTGCCCCGGCTCGGCGGGGCTCTTGTCGACGCCGAGGTCGACCGCACGTCCGACCATCAAGGAGGCCAGTTCGGCCTCGGTCGAGGTCGGAGCCGCCGTTCCCACCACCGCGCCCCGCCTGATCACCGTGATGGCATCAGCCACGGCCCGCACCTCACGCAGCTTGTGGGTGATGAACACGATCGAGGTGCCGGACTCCTTGAGCTGACGCATGATGGCGATCAGCTCGTCGGTCTCGCGGGGGGTGAGCACGGCCGTCGGTTCGTCGAGGATCAGCACCTCTGCCTCGCGTGACAGCGCCTTGATGATCTCGACACGTTGCCGGGCCCCGACGGAGAGCTCCTCGATGTAGGCGCCGGGGTCGATCTCGAACCCGAACTCCTCCGACAGTTCGCGTACCCGGTCAGCCGCCCCCTGCTCGTTGATGATTCCTCGGGCGGAGGTCGGCTCGTAACCCAGGGCGACGGATTCGGCGACCGTGAAGATGGGCACCAGCATGAAGTGCTGGTGCACCATTCCGATGCCTCGCGCCACGGCGTCACCGGGCCCCCGGAAGGAGACGGGTTCGTCGTCGATGAGAATCTGCCCGCCATCGGGTTGGTACAGGCCGTAGAGGACGTTCATCAGGGTCGACTTGCCGGCACCGTTCTCTCCGAGCAGCCCATGAATCTGCCCGGGCTCGATCACGAGGTCGATGTCGTCATTGGCGACAAGAGGCCCGAACCGCTTCGTGATGCCGCGAAGTTCCAGCTTCATGGGTGAGGTCCGATCTGCTAGGGCTGGTTCTTGGTCGTGATCGTGATGGCGCCGCTGACGATGCCCTTCTGCAAGGCCGCGACCTCGGCCTTGAGCCGGGCCGGGACCTGGTCCGCGAAGTCGTGGAACGGGGCCAGCCGCACGCCCTTGTTCTTCAGGTTCCCGATGTAGGGCGCCGGGTCGAACCCCCCGCTCAGCTCTGACCTGATCGTCTCGAACACTCCTTGCCCGACGTCCTTGACCACCGAGGTGAGGATGATCGAGCCGTAGGACGTGGTCTCGTAGCCGTCGAAGTCGACCCAGACGATGGCCGTGCCGGGGGTCGCCTTCACGGCGGCGAGCGCACCGTTCCCGGCGTTGCCGGCCACGGGCATGATGATGTCTGCGCCCTGCGAGAGCAGCCCCTGCGTCAGTTGTTTGCCCTTGCTCTGGTCCTGGAACCCGCCGGCGAACGAGCCGGTCTGGGTCTGCTTGTTCCACCCGAGCAGGGTGACCTTCCGGTCGCCTGCCCGGTCCTTGTCGTAGCGCGCCACCCCGTCGGCGAAGCCGTCCATGAACAAGGCGATGGGTGGGCCTTGCACGCCACCCCACGTTCCCACCTTCTTCGTCTTGGACATTCCGGCGGCAAGGTAACCGGCCAGGAAAGAGGCCTCCGCCGTGTTGAACACCAGCGCCTTGGCGTTCGGCAGGTTCACCGGGACCGGGGGGTTGCCCTGCGTGATCCGGGAGTCGATGAGGACGAAGTGCAGGTCGGGGTTGTCCTCTGCTGCCTTCCGGATGGCGTCGTTGAGGGTGAAACCCACGCCGAAGACGATGGTGCAGTTCTGGGAAATGAGGTTGTCTATGTTCTGTTTGAAGTCGCCCGGTCCCGACGACTCCGTCGTGGCAATTCGAACCTTCAGCTCCACCCGGGCTTTCTCCAGACCTTCACGGGCCGACTGGTTGAACGACTTGTCGGAGAAACCGGCCTGGTCAGACACGAGGCAGGCCTTGACCTTGCTGTCGCTCTCGGGACCCTTGTCCCACGGCGACTTCGGCGGCGGCGTAGCACACGCCGCCAGCAGGGTGGTCGCCACGGCGGTGAACGCCAGAGCGCGCAAGCGCAGTCGCACGGTTGCCTCCTGGGAGCACGGGTCGTTGATGTCATCGAGGCACCCTCGGCGGCATGACAGACACGGGGTTGGACAACGAGCCGGTGTTCGTCAGATATCTCAGTGATGGGCCATAGATACTTCTCGACCCAATGCCTGGCGATCTGAAGTGGCCCTGACGTTAACACGACGTCGGCGGGGTAGCCAGACCCGAAAGACTCGATGAATCCAGAGGTCGCGTGCGTTTTCGAGGGGCGCGCTAAGGTGCGTGTTCTCGTTCCGGTTTCGGCGTGAACTTGTTGAGGACAAGATCAGTTCATGGCCGCTGGTGGCCAGCGAGGCCACGCTGCTTGGATGGCCGGAGCGCAGTAGAGAAGGCGTCGGACAACCTTTGGAGGACGGCATGGACCCGGTGTTGACCCAAGCGGCGGACTGGATGGACGCGGATCCTGATGCGGCCGATCGTGAGGAGCTCGGGGCGTTGCTGGCGGCGGCCCGCGCTGGTGACCCGGCCGCCCTCGCGGACCTGTCCGATCGCTTCGCCGGAGAGCTCACCTTCGGCACGGCCGGTCTGCGTGGGCGGATCGGTGCCGGACAGCACCGGATGAACACCGCCGTGGTCACGACGGCGACGGCCGGGCTGTGCTCGGTACTTCTCGAGGACCTCGGCGCGGGCTTTCATGTCGTGATCGGCTACGACGCCCGGCATCGCTCGTCGTCCTTCGCGCGGACCGCCGCCGCGGTGGTCGTCGCAGCAGGCGGCCGCGCCTCGCTCATGCCATCGGCCCTGCCCACGCCGTTGCTCGCCTTCGCGGTGCTGCACCTGGACGCCGATGCGGGCATCATGGTGACCGCCTCCCACAACCCTCCAGCGGACAACGGCTACAAGGCGTACCTGGGCCGGCGGATGAGCGAGCCGGGTGCCGCCGGCGCTCAGATCGTTCCCCCGACCGATGCCCGGATCGCGGCGGGCATCACGGCGGCCGGAGCGGCCAAGGACGTCGGGGTGAGCGCTGACGGATGGCGAGTTCTGGGCGATGACGTCATCGACGCGTACACGGCGCAGACGGTCGGTCTCGTCGCACCCGCCGGCCCCCGCGACCTGCGCATCGTGCTCACCGCGATGCATGGAGTCGGGTCGCGCGTCGCGGTGCGGGTGCTGGCCGAGGCCGGCTTCGCGGACGTGCACCTGGTGGCGGAGCAGTGCGAGCCCGACCCCGAGTTCCCGACCGTGCCCTTTCCGAACCCCGAGGAGCCAGGGGCGCTCGACCTCGCCTACGCCAAGGCCCGAGAGGTCGACGCCGACCTGATCATCGCCCTCGACCCGGATGCCGACCGCAGCTCGGCCGCGGTGCCGGATGGCAGCGTCGCCGGCGGCTGGCGGCAGCTGACCGGTGACCAGGTGGGATGGCTCCTCGGGGAGCAGGCGGCTCGCGCCCACCACGGGGACGGGTCTGCCGCGCTGGCCAGGTCGATCGTGTCGTCGTCGCTGCTCGACCACATCGCAACGAGCCACGGCCTACGCGCCATCCCGACCCTCACCGGGTTCAAGTGGATCTCGCGGGCACCGGGGTTGGTGTTCGGCTACGAGGAGGCGATCGGGTACTGCGTGAACCCGTCGGTGGTACGCGACAAGGACGGCATCTCGGCCTCGGCCAAGATGTGTGAGCTCGCGGCCGGCCTCAAGGCCGAGGGCGCCACGATCGACGACGTGCTCGACCGGCTCGCGATCGCGCACGGGCTCTTCACCACGAGCCCCCTCACCTTCCGCGTCGAGGACGTGTCACTGATCGCCGCCGGCATGGCTCGGCTGCTGGCCAGCCCGCCGAGCGAGCTCGCCGGCAGCTCGGTCGTCGAGAACGACGACCTCAGCCAGGGATGGGCGGGGCTGCCCCCGACCGAGGGGGTTCGGCTGTCGACCGAGCGCCACGACCGGGTCATCGTGCGACCGTCGGGAACGGAACCGAAGCTCAAGTGCTACCTCGAGGTGTTGGAGAGCGTGTCGACGCATGCGGACCTCCCGGATGCGCGGGAGCGCTCGCAGCAGCGGCTGGCTCAGATCAAGGACGAGCTCGCGCGCGTACTGGGCTTCTGATGAGCTCCAGCACGATCGAGGTCATCGGCTACCTGGCGTCGGCTCTGGTGGTCGCCTCGTTCGCGATGCGGTCGGTCGTCCGGCTCCGCATCATCTCGATGCTGGGCTCGGTCACCTTCATCGTCTACGGGGCCATGCTGCCCTCCGTCCCGATTCTCATCACCAACACCTTCGTCGGCCTGCTCAACGGCTGGTACCTCTACCGGGAGTTCTCCGGTGGCCGGGAGCTCGGCGCGGTGCCCATTGCGTCGGATGCGCCGTTCCTCGAGGACTTCCTGCGCTCGCACGACTCCGACATCCGCACGTTCCAACCCGACTTCGAGCTCGCCCCCGACGCCAGCGCGTGGTTGCTCACGCGGGACGGCCTGCCGGCCGGGGCCCTCATCGGGCGAGCACGAGGCGATGCGCTCGAGGTCGACCTCGACTACATCACCGCGCGCTACCGCGACTCACGGCTCGGTCAGTGGCTGTTCGGGCCGGGGTCGAAGACCTTGCGGGGCGGAGGCATCACCCGGGTGGTCGCAACGCCTCGCAGTGCCGAGCAGCGTTCGTACCTGACGAGACTCGGGTTCGTGGCGCAGGGGGAGCAGATGCACCGAACCCTCGGCTGAGTCCGAGATCCAGAGCTTGCCCCAGCAATGATGGATGGCGCGAGATGATCAGCCGCACCCGCGAGCAGCCCCACCCGCTGAGCGTCTGCGCCGCGGCCCACTGAAGAACATCGTGGTCGGGTCCCGCCGGTTCACCAGGGAGACCGGCCGTCGCTCCCGCCATGCAGGGCGGGCGAGGCCAGCCAGTTGCCCTACTTGCCGGGGTCGTCACTCGTCCCGCCACAGCGATCGACGCGGATCGCGAAACGCCGTCAGACCGGACACGGGTGACCTCGACCATGAGTCGGTGGGTGACGGGCACTGTCCTTTCGCGCGCTCCCTCCTGCGTGACAGGTTGTCGCGGCGGCCCGCCTACCGACGGGTCCGAGGACGGGACCGAGCCGTCACGCTCGCAAGGACTTTCAGACGCCGCCGCCTGCTGGGTTGCTGCTACGGTGACCCAACTTACCGGCCTCAGGAGGACGTATGTCGTCAGTTCGCGAGCAGGTGCTTCGGCGCAAGCCGGTAGAACCAACGCCAGATGAGGCACACGGTGGGCTCAAACGCACCATCGGGCTAATTCCGCTCTCGGCCATCGGTATCGGCGGCACCATCGGCACCGGAATCTTCTTCATCCTGACCCAGGCGGTGCCCATCGCCGGGCCGGCCGTCATCGGCTCGTTCCTGATCGCCGGCGTGGTGGCCGGCCTGACCGCCGTGTGCTACGCCGAGCTGGCCAGTGCCGTGCCGGTCGCGGGCTCGTCGTACTCCTACGCCTACGCCACCCTTGGCGAGCTGACCGCGCTGGGAGTCGGGGCGTGCCTGCTGCTCGAGTGGGGGGTGGCCGGTGCGGCGGTCGCGGTGGGTTGGTCCGAGTACGTCAACCAGCTGCTGGGCAATCTCTTCGGCTTCACCCTTCCCGCGGCTCTGTCGAACGCCCCCGAGCAAGGCGGTATCTTCAACCTGCCGGCCGTGATTCTCATCGTGTCCTGCGCCATTCTGTTGATCCGCGGCACGAGCGAGTCGACCAAGATCAACGCCATCATGGTGGCGATCAAGATCGCCGTTCTCGTCATGTTCATCGTCATCGGGGTACAGGGTTGGGACTCCGACAACCTCCGCGACTTCGCACCGTCGGGCTTCGCCGGGGTGACCTCGGCCGCCGGCATCATCTTCTTCTCCTACATCGGCCTCGACGGGGTCGCCACCGCCGGCGAGGAGGCCAAGAACCCGAAGCGCAACATGCCTCTGGCCATCCTCATCGCGCTGGTGGTCGTGACCACCCTCTACGTGCTCGTCTCGGTGGTGGCCGTGGCGGCCCAGCCCATCGAGGGTTTCACGGACCAGAAGGCCGGACTGTCGGCGATCCTGCAGGAGGTGACCGGTTCGACGTGGCCCGGTACCGTGATCGCTGCGGGCGCCATCATCTCGATCTTCAGTGTCACCCTGATCTCGCTCTACGGCCAGACCCGCATCTTGTTCGCCATGTCGCGCGACGGGATGGTCTCGCCCATCTTCGCCAAGGTGCACCCCCGCACCCTGACCCCCGTGCACAACACGGTGATCGTCGCTATCGCGGTATCGCTGCTGGCCGGTCTGATCCCGATCGACTTCCTGGCCGAGATGACGAGCATCGGCACTCTGGCCGCCTTCATCACCGTGTCGGCCGGGGTGATGATCCTGCGGCACCGCTCGCCCGACCTTCCCCGCGGTTTCCGGGTTCCCTTCTATCCAGTCACCCCGATCCTGTCGATCGCCGGGTCGCTGTGGATCATCAGCAGCCTGCGGGTGGTGACGCTCTACGTGTTCGTGGTCTGGATGGCAGCCGCCGTGGCCTGGTACTTCGTCTATGCCCGCGACCACTCGACCCTCGGGCGGATGGGCCCCGGCCAGATCAAGCAGGGACCACTGGTATGACGATTCTCGTCGGCTACCCCCCGGGCCAGCAGGGCCGCTCGGCGCTGGAGCTGGGTGCGATGCTGGCCCGCTCGTTCGGCACCGACCTGGTCGTGACCACCGTGGTGCCGGCCCCGTGGCTCACGAACACGGCCCAGGTCGACGCCGAGTACCTGCAACAGATGGGCCAGGTCGCCGAGGAGGCGCTCGAGCAGGCGCGGGCCCAGACGCCAACCGATGTATCGAGCCGGTTCGTGCGGCGACAGGCCCGGTCGGGGCCGAGCGGTCTGCTCGAGGCCGCCGCCGAGCACGACGCCACGATGATCGTGCTCGGCAGCTCGACGGCCGGGATGTTCGGGCACATCACCATGAGCAGCGTGGCCAGTCGCTTGCTCCACAGCTCGCCCCTGCCGATCGCGCTCGCCACCCGCGGTTTCCGGTGCCCCGAAGGTGTCCGGGTCAGCCGGGTGACTGTCGCCTACGGCGGCACCCAGCGCGACGAGGCCCTGGTCGCGGCCGCCCGTCTGGTGGCCTCCCGCGTCGAGGCCTCGCTACGGCTGGCGCTGCTCGCCGTACAGGCCCGACCACCGGTCAATGCGCGTTTCGGGGTCGAGGCCGACGACGTGGCCGCCGTCTGGACCGCTGACATGCAGGCCTCGGCGCGCCGGGTCCTGGCCCAGCAGGGCGTCTCGCAGCGGGTGGCGCCGCAGCCGCCCGGAGGCCACCAGCATCTCGAGGTCGACGACCTCGAGATCGTGGTCGGCCAGGGCATCTCGTGGGGTGAGGCCCTCGATGACATCGGGTGGGAGCACAGCGACGTGCTGACCGTGGGCTCCGGTAGCGCCGGGGCGATCTCTCGGGTGTTCCTGGGCTCACGCGCCGCCAAGATCATTCGTGACTCGCCCGTGCCGGTCGTGGTGGTGCCACGAGTGGCGGCAGCCGCCGAGCTCGCGAAGGGGGCTGATGACTGAGGAGGGTGTGACGATGACCGAAGGGGCGGCGCTGGCCGCCGCGCTGGCCGCCCGCGGCGTCGACACAGTGTTCAGCATCCCGGGCACTCGGCACGAGCAGGGGCCGCCCACGTCGGCGCCGGCTACGCACGCACGACCGGAAGGGTAGAGGTTGCCGTGGTCACCACCGGGCCTGCCCTGCTCAACACGGCCGCCGCCATCGGACAGGCCTACTCCGACTCGGCCACAGTGCCGGGGATCTCGCCCGCCATGCCGTTGCGTCACCCCGCAGCCGGTAACGGGTTGTTGCCCGAGACGAAGGACCAGCAGGGGGCGATGCGAGCGGTGGCGGCGCAGAGCGGCGGTCGACCAGTGCGGCGACGTTCCCGCTCATCCTCGCGGGCGGCGGCGCGAACCGTGCTGCCACTGAGCTGCGGGTGGTGGCCGAACGGCGGGTGCCCGGATGGTGACGACCACCAACGTAAGGGCGTGCTGCCCGAAGGCCATCCCCTCGCCCTGCGCGGGCATCCACCTGCTCACCGTTCGCGACCTGGTCACGGACGCCGACGTGGTTTTGGCCGTCGGCACGGAGCTGGCACCGGCCGACCTGTGGAACGGCGCTGCCGCTGGCGGGTCGGCTCGTGCGCATCGACATCGACCCGGTCGGGGTGGTGCCGGTCTACCGGAGTAGCTCATACCTCTTTCCCACCGGCTACGGCACCCTCGGTTACGGCTTGCCGGCCGCCATCGGGGCCAAGGTCGCCAGCCCCGACCAGCCCGTGGTGGGGGTGCTCGGTGACGGTGGGGTGAGGTTCACGGTCGCCGAGCTCGCGACCGCTGCCGAGCTCCGCCTCGCGCTACCCGTCGTCGACCAACTCGAGCAACGGCTCGACGGCCTGGTCGGTGGGTACGCGTCGTCGACACCGTGGAGCGCGACTCCCGCACCTAGAGCCGATCCCTGCGGGGGTGCGCACTGGCTCTCGCCGACCGCAACACGCAGGCCTGGCCGAACAGGTCGGCGGGTAATCCGCTGAGTCCCCGAACGCCAGGCCCGGCCCGCCCTCGCCAGCCGACCTCAAAGCCACCCACAATGGGTCAGCGCCACAATGAGGCCAGCACCGCACTCACCCACCAGTGCAGAGACAGGGAGAAGAAGCCATGCCCGACGCCAACGCCGACCCGCTCGCCCGTCAGGCTCAGGATGCCGCTGACCGAGCGGCATCCTTCTCGAACGTCGAGGTCGACAACGAACACGAGACGAACCGGCTTCGTGACGTCGCAGGCCTGCTCACCCATGTGTGGGGAAGCCTGCCCTCCGGGGCCCCGCTCCCACCGGACGTGCTCCGAGCGATCACCCATGCCGGCTGCAACGTCACGGTGGCCCACGACGTCGATGGACGCCTGCTGGGAACGGCGGTGGCGATCGTCTCGCCCGATGGTGTGTCCGCGTACTCGCTGATCACGGCCGTCGCCCCTGACGTCAGCGACCGTGGCATCGGGTTCGCTCTCAAGCTGCACCAGCGGGCCTGGGCCCTGGAACGCGGCTTCACCACGATGAACTGGACCTTCGACCCCTTGGTCAGCCGCAACGCCCGTTTCAACCTGACCAAGCTCGGGGCTCACTGCGACGAGTACCTGCCCGACTTCTACGGGCCGATGGCCGACGAGATCAACGCCGGGGCGAGCGACCGGCTGGCGGCAGTCTGGCCGCTCACCGAGCAGCGATCCGTGGCCTGCAGCGAGGGCCAACCGCCACCGGTCGACCTGCCTGACTACACGCCTGACCACGTGTCGGCGACGGGACCCGACGGTCACCCCTTCGTCGTCGACGTGGCTGGTGCACGCTGGTGTCGGGTACCGGTCGACATCGTGGTGCTGCGCCGTCGCAACCCCGACGAGGCCTCTGCGTGGCGAGCCCGGGTGGGGGAGGTGTTCATGGAGGCGTTCGGGTCGGGCCACCGAGCGACCGGCGTCACCAGGTCGGGCTGGTACCGGCTGACGACCGAGACGGAGAGAGGCAACCCGTGAAGATCGAGAAGATCGAGCTGCGACGGGTCCACCTCCCGCTGGTCGCCCCGTTCCGCACCTCGTTCGGCACCTCGACCGAGCGCGAGACCACGATCGTGCGAGTGGTCACCGCTGACGCCGAGGGGTGGGCCGAGTCGGCGGCCGAACCCGAGCCGCTCTACGGGCCGGAGTTCCTCGACGGCGCCGACCTGGTGATCCGTGACCATCTCATCCCCCGGCTGCGGGCCCTGGGCGAGCACCTGACCGCTGAACGCGTCGCACCGGCCCTGGCCGCGGTCACCGGGCACCCGATGTCGAAGGCGGTGCTCGAGACGGCCGTGCTCGACGCCCAGCTCAGGTCGACCGGTGTCTCGTTCGGCCAGTATCTCGGGGCGGTCCGAGATCGCGTGCCGGCCGGGGTCTCGGTCGGCATCATGGACTCCGTCGACGAGCTGCTCGAGGCCGTAGGGGGCTACCTCGACGAGGGCTACCTGCGGATCAAGCTGAAGATCGAGCCGGGCTGGGACGTCGAGCCGGTGCGGGCCGTGCGCGAACGCTTCGGCGACGAGTTGCTGCTGCAGGTGGACGCCAACACCGCCTACACCCTCGCCGACGCGCGCCACCTGGCCAGACTCGACGCCTTCGACCTGCTCCTGATCGAGCAGCCGATGGCGGCCGACGACCTCCTCGGTCATGCCCGGCTGGCCCGGCTCATCTCCACCCCCATCTGCCTCGACGAGTCGATCGAGTCGGCGCGTGACGCCGCCTCGGCCATCGCCCTCGGCGCCTGCAGCATCATCAACATCAAGCCGGCCCGCGTCGGTGGCTACCTGGAGGCGCGCCGGGTCCACGACGTTGCGGCCGCCCACGGCATCCCCGTGTGGTGCGGCGGGATGCTCGAGACAGGTATCGGTCGCGCGGCCAACGTCGCGCTCGCAGCGTTGCCGGGCTTCGTGATGCCCGGTGACACCTCGGCGTCGAGTCGGTACTACGAGCACGACCTGACCGCTCCCTTCGTGCTCGACGGGGGTCACCTAGCCGTGCCCACCGGGCCAGGCATCGGCGTGAACGTGCTGCCCGACGTGCTGTCGGGGATGACGACCTCCACGAGCGTCATCGCCTTTTGACTAGAGTTGAACCCGCATCGACCGGCGGACGTGGTGGAACTGGTAGACACGCAGGATTTAGGTTCCTGTGCCCTAGGTGTGCGGGTTCGAGTCCCGCCGTCCGCACCCGGAACGCTCTGAAGGAGCATCTTGTGACTGACCCGACCAACCGGCTCGAGGCCGGTGACCTCGCACCCGACTTCACCCTGCCCGACGACACGGGCCGACAGGTCTCGCTGGCCGAGCACCGTGGTCGCAAGGTGATCGCCTACTTCTACCCCGCGGCGATGACCCCGGGGTGCACCACGCAGGCCTGTGACTTCAGCGACTCGATGGCCTCGTTCACGCGCGACGGCTACGACGTCGTCGGCATCTCCAAGGACGCGCCCGCCAAGCTGGCCCGCTTCCGTGAGCGCGACGGCCTCAGCTTCCCGCTCCTGAGCGACGAGGACCTCTCGGTGCACCGCGCCTACGGCGCCTTCGGTGAGAAGAAGCTCTACGGCAAGACGGTCCAGGGGGTCATCCGTTCCACCTTCGTCATCGACGAGGAGGGAACGGTCACCCGAGCTCTGTACAACGTCAAGGCCACCGGGCACGTCTCGAAGCTGCGCCGAGACCTCGGCCTCGAGGGCTGACCACATGGGTAGGTACGACCTGCGACGAGCACCCGAAGACGCGCCGCTAGAGTCGGCAGCAGCGTCGGCACAGCGAAAGGAAGCCAGATGAGCGACACCGCACGGATCGAGGCCGACATCGAGGCCGCCCGCAAGCGACTGGAGGTCACCGTCAACGAGCTGGCCTACCGCGCCCAACCCAAGGTGATCGTGCAGCGCCAGGTGCGCAGTCTCAAGCTGAGGTTCGACGAGGCCACCCACACCCCTGACGGCGAGCTGCGGGTCGAGCGGGTCGGGGCCGTGGTCGCAGCGGCCGTGGCGGCCATCGTGCTCATCGCGGTGGTGCGCCGACGTCGCTGAGGGTCGCCCAGCCCACTGACCTCCCATGATACGGCCGGCCGAAGCACCGCTTCGGCCGGCCGTATCGAGGGCGGATCGCTCAGCCGATGAAGCCGTTGCTCTTGAGCCACTCGGTTGCCACCGCGTTCGGCTTCTCACCGTCGACGCTGACCTTCTTGTTGAGCGAGGACAGCTCTTCGGTGGTCAGCTTGGCCGCGATCGGCTTGAAGAGGTCGGCCAGCTCGGGGTACTTCTCCGCGGTCGCCTCCTGCATCGTCAGGGCGGGGTTGTAGATCGGGAAGAACGACTTGTCGTCCTTGAGCAGCACCAGGTTCAGCCCGGACACCCGGCCGTCGGTCTCGAACACCTCACCGAAGTTGCAGGTGCCGCCCTTGTTCAGGGTCGTGTACACGACCGCCGTGTCGAGCAGTTTCTCCTGGTTGTCCGGCAGGGTGAAGCCGTAGGTCTTCTCCACCCCGGGGAACCCGTCGTCACGCGACTTGAACTCGCTCTCGACGCAGATCGACGCGGCCTGGGGGTCCTTCTTGGCCAGCGCCGCGTAGTCCGACAGGGTCTTGGTCTTGTACTTGTCGATCGTGGGCTGCTTGGCGGCGATGGCGTAGGTGTTGTTGGCCGGAGCGGGGTCGAGCCAGGCGATCTTGTTCTTCGCCAGGTCCTCCTTCTTCACCGCCTCGTACTGCTTCTGGGAGTCCGGGATCGGCTTGGTGTTCTTCAGGAAGGTGATCCACCCGGTGCCGGTGTAGTCCCAGTACATGTCGATGTCGCCCTTGACGAGGGCGGCCCGGGTGTTCGACGTTCCCTGGATGTTGGTCTTGTCGGTCGTGCTCGCTCCGGCAGCCTTCAGGGCGACCAGGGTGATCTGGCCGAGCAGCAGCTGCTCGTCGAAGTCCTTGGACCCCACCGTGAACGAGTCGCCCTTCAGCAGGTCGCTCTTGATCGAGCCGCCGGCGAGATCGGTGCCGGTCCCCTGGTCGTCTGAGATCGCACAGGAGCTGAGGGCAAGGCCCAGCGCCAGGGCGCCGGCCACCGGGCCGGCCAGTCTCTTGGTCACGTTCATGGGTTGACTCCTTCATCATCGGTTTCGCGGGACGTGTTCGGAAGTGCTCGGCGGGCGGTGGCCGCGCCGGTCAGGAAGTGCTCAGGAGGTCTCAGATGCCCTTGGGCCGCAGCAGCTGCTCGATGACCCCGCCCACCCAGTCGGCGAACAGCGTGAGCAGGGCGGCCAGAACGCCGTAGGTCACCGTGAGTACGGGCCGGTTCAGCTTGATGCCGGCCACCAGCCCGTCACCGAGGCCACCGGCGTTGATGAAGGTGGCCAGCACGGCGGTGGCGAAGGTGAGCACGAGGGCGGTGCGGATGCCGGCCAGGATCACCGGCACCGCAAGGGGAAGCTCGACCTTGCGCAGGATCATCCACCGGGACATGCCCATGCCGGACGCCGCTTCCTTGAGCACCACGTCGACGCCCTGAAGCCCGGCGATCGTGTTGCGCAGCACCGGGAGCACGGAGTAGATGACCAGGGCCAGACAGGCGACCCAGAAGCCGATGTCGATCCAGAGCGCGAGGAGCACGATGAGCCCGATCGACGGGATCGCCTGGCCGAGGTTGCCCAGGGCCAGCCCGATCGGCAGGATCGGGCGAGCGAACCGGCGGGTCAACAGCATCCCGAGGGGTACGGCGACCAGCACGACGCCGATCGTCGCAGTGAGGGACAGGCGTACGTGCTGAGCGAAGGCGCGCTCAAGGGCATCGCGGTTGATGCTGCGGGCCTCGATGGAGTCGAGGGGGGTCTGGGACTGCACGTACAGGTAGAGCAGACCCGCCGCGACCACGATGAGGACGGGCCGCACGAACTGGCCGCGCCAGCGTTGCCACCAGGTGTCGCCATTCCAGCTGCCTACCGGAGCGGTGGTGGTGTCCCCGTCGGCGATGGCCGTGGAAGCAGGCTCGCTCATCGGCGGCGCGATGCTCATCGAGCCGATCCGCTCGTTTCGGACGCCGAGGGGGGAGCGCCCACTCCTTCACCGTGGATCGAGGACATCACGTCGTCGAGCGTCAGCATGCCTTGGGGGCGGGCCGACGCGCTGTCGTCCTCGAAGATGAGGACGTGGTCGCTGCCGGCCTCCAGCATCGAGTCGAGGCAGTCGCGCAACGTCGCGTTCGCGGCGACCCGGCTGGCGCCGCCCCGGTTCGACGGTGCCGGACGCAGCTCGGCCTCGGAGACGGAGATGAGCGACAGTCGCTTGAGCTGGCCCCCGGAGCCGATGAAGCTGCTGACGTAGTCATCGGCCGGGTCCGCGAGGATGGCCGTCGGGGTGTCGTACTGGGCGATCACCGAACGCTCCCGGAGCACGGCTATCCGGTCACCCATCTTCAGGGCCTCGTCGAAGTCGTGGGTCACGAACACGATCGTCTTCTTCAGCACGGTCTGCAAACGCAGGAACTCGTTCTGGAGCCGTTCACGCGTGATCGGGTCGGTGGCGCCGAAGGGCTCGTCCATGAGCATCACGGGCGGGTCGGCGGCCAGCGCGCGGGCCACCCCGATCCGCTGCTGCTGACCGCCGGACAGCTGGCGTGGGTAGCGCTTGGCGTACTGCTGGGCCGGAAGCCCCACCATGTCGAGCAGCTCCTCGACCCGGTCGGCGATCTCGGGCTTCTTCCACTTCAGCATCCGAGGAACGAGCCCGATGTTCTCGGCGATGCTCATGTGCGGGATCAGGCCGGTCTGCTGGATCACGTAGCCGATGTGCCGACGGTGCTGGTCGACGTTGATCTTGAGCACGTCGGTGTCGTCGATGAGAATGCGCCCTGAAGACGGCTCGATGAGCCGGTTGATCATCTTCATCGTGGTCGTCTTGCCACACCCGGACGGACCGACGAGCACGACGATCTCGCCGGCGGGGATGGTCATCGACACGGCGTCGACGGCCGCGGTGGCCTGACCCGGGTAGTGCTTCGAGACGTTGTCGAGCACGATCGTCGCCCCGGGCTTCGACTCGCGAGTGGGGGCGGTAGGGGGAGCAGCAGAGTCAGTCGGACGGGTCGCTTGGTCAGACACGGATACCTTTCGGGGTGGTGACGCGGCCGATGGCAACGAAGAGCAGGTCGAAGAGCAGGGCGAGGATGATGATGAAGATGGTGCCGATGAGCACCTGGTTGAGCGAGTTGACGGCCCCGAAGCGGGCCAACCCCGAGAAGATCTGGTTTCCGAGCCCGGGCCCGCCCACATAGGCGCCGATCGCCGCGATGCCGATGATCATCTGGGTCGACACCCGCACTCCGGTGAGGATCAGTGGCCAGGCCAGCGGCAACCGAACCCGCCACAACAGGGCGCGACCGGTCATTCCCATTCCTCGCGCCGACTCGATCATCGCGGCATCGACGCCGGAGAGCCCCACGATCGTGTTCCGCACGATGGGCAGCAGCGAGTAGAGGACGAGGGCAATGAGCACGTTGGTCACACCGAGCCCGACGAAGCCGATCAGCACTCCCAGCAGGGCCAACGACGGGATGGTGAGCAGAGCGGCCGCCACCGTGGTGGCGGCACCGGAGGCGACGGAGCTGCTGTAGGTCAACATGCCGACCCCGACCCCGATCACCACCGCGATGGCCATGGTGACCGCGACCAGGTCAACGTGCCCGATGGTGTCGTTCACCACCGCGACCCAGTTCTGCGTGAAGTATTGTACGAGGCTCAGCGGCCACTCCCTTGGTCGGTCTTCCCATCCACCGATTCCGTCAGCACGGAGGACACCAGCGCCGAGGGGCAGACATGAGCGCGGGCTGGGCCCACGCAGGTCTTCCGTTCGACCATATACGCGGATCGGCAGCGGACCCGACGCTGGCTGCTCGGCTCCGTGCAAGTGAGCGCAAATCGTGACCTGCTGACCAGGTCCGTCGACGAAGGGGTGGCCCGCGGCAGCACGAAGGCCCGAACCCGGCTCCGACGTTCAGAGCAGCGGTTCGGGCCTTGTTCGCGAAGTGCGCCGCCAGGGACTCGAACCCCGAACCCAGTGATTAAGAGTCACTTGCTCTGCCAATTGAGCTAGCGGCGCAACGAGGGGAAACGTTAGCAGCAGGGTCGACCCGCACAAAATCGAATCGTGGGTCGCGTCCTAGGGAAGCGCTGATTTTCTTGGGTGGTCGGGGTGCCGCCTGGTGGTGGGGTGGG
>JAKDLG010000302.1 GCA_030452985.1 Humibacillus sp. | reverse complement strand
CCCTATTCACCGGCAGCTAACCCTCGTGTCCACCAAAGCGGGTACGGTCCACTGCGTGGTGTGTCGGCCTTAGAGGTGCGCTCATACGTGACCCTTCAGGGTGGCCGGTATGCAGCGGAGTCGTTGAAGTTGATCGCTACCTCGATCCGCTCGTTCCTGGGGTTCGCGTGGATGTCGGGCTGGACGACCAGCGATCTGCGCGGTGCGGTCGGTCCGGTGGTGGTCCACCGTTCGGGGCGCCTGCCCAGAGCATTGCCGTTGGAGGACGTTCAGCGGTTGCTGGCAAGTGCGGATCGGCGCACGACGATGGGGGTCCGGGACTACGCGCTGATGCTGCTGCTGTTCCGGTTGGGTCTGCGCGCCGGTGAGGTCGCCAGCTTGCGTTTGGACGACATCGACTGGGAGGCGGCGACGATCACCGCGAGGGTCAAGGGCGGTGGTCGGCGGACGTTTCCGATCCCGCAGGACGTGGGTCAGGCGGTGGTGGCCTACCTGCGGCAACGCCCGGGCGACGCCACCCGCCGCGAGGTCTTCCTGCAGGTCCGGAGTAGCCAGGGCTGCATGAACAGTTCGGCGGTGACTCAAGTCGTGGCCCGTAACGCCGCTCGTGCCGGACTGGGGACGGTTCGGGCGCATCGGCTGCGGCACTCCGCGGCCCGCGCGGTTCTGGCCGGTGGAGGCACCCTGGCTGAGGTCGGCGAGCTACTCGGCCACCGCACCGCAGAGGTCACCATGGTGTACGCCTCCCTCGACCTGTCCTCGCTGCGCGCCCTGGTCCGGCCCTGGCCCGTGGAGGTGGACGATGCCTGATCTGCCCGGCCTCGTCGGTGAGTACATGACCTTCCGCGCGGCGCGTGGCTTCCAGCCGAACCGTAAGGTCGAACGCCTTCTGACCCAGTTCGTCACCTCGCTGCCCCCGGCACCGACAAACGGTCTGCTGTTCGGGCACGGTCAGGCCATGGCCTGGCCCACTCTCCGGTCGCAGGATCTCCCTCGTGGTGGTCCTACCGGCTGTCCACCGTGCGGCAGTTCGCGGTCTACCTGGCTGGGTCCGGCCTGCCGGTCGGGATACCGGCCGTGCATCAGGGACCGGGTGGGCCGCGTCGCGCGACCCCGTACCTGTACACGGACACCGACATCCAAGCCCTCATGCAGGCAGCCGATGAGTTGTTCAGCCCGCCGCGGGCGGCCACGATGAAGACGTTGACCGGGCTGCTGGCAGTTACCGGGATGCGGATCGGGGAGGCGCTCAGGCTCACGATCGGCGACCTCGACCTGAATGACGGTGTCGTCGTCATCACCGCGGCGAAGTACGGACGTCAGCGCATCGTGCTGCTCGATACGACCTCGTGCCGAGCGATCACCAAGTATCTGCACCGCCCGGACCGGCAGCGCGTCGGGCTCGCGCCCGAACGTCCCGTGCTCACCACGGGCAAGGGAACGAGAGTGCCAGCGAGCAACGCGCGTGGCGCCTTCCACGCGATGACCCAGCATGCCGACCTGCCATCGCGGGCCGGCGCCCGGCCACGTCTGCACGACCTCCGCCACGCCTTCACGACCCGGACCATGATCGAGGCCTACCGGTCGGGGCGTGACCCGGCCAGGACGCTGACGCTGCTGTCGGTGTGGCTCGGCCACTCCAACCCCGCGGACACCTACTGGTACCTACAGGCCGCGCCGGAGATTGCCGCCATCGCGGCCCAGCGGCTCGACGAAGACCAGGACTCCTGATGGCCGCCCTCGCCCCAGTCCTTCAGGAGTACTTCACCGCCTACCTGAGGACCCAGCGCGCCATGAGCGGCGCGACCATCCATACCTACCGAGACACCTGGAAACTGTTCCTCGGATTCCTGTCCCAAACGCTTCACGCCCCCGCCTACCAACTCCAGATCACCGATATCGACGCCGCCTGTGTGCTGTCGTTTCTCGACCACTTGGAGACGCAGCGCGGTAACAGCACGAGCACCCGGAACCTGCGCCTGGCCGCGATCAAGTCCCTCATGGCCTTCTACGCCACCAAGGCCCCAGAACAGTTGCACACCATCGCCCAGATCCACGCCATCCCGGTCAAGAAGAAGAACAGGCCGCAGCCGACGTTCCTGACCAGCGCCCAGACACAAGCGCTGCTGGGAGCGATCAGCACCAGCACCTGGACCGGCCGCCGGGACCGCGCAATGTTCACCCTCGCGGCACAGACCGGGCTGCGGCTCAGCGAGATTACGGGACTGACGCCCTCCAGCCTCCACCTCGGACAGGGCGCCTACCTCGCCTGCACCGGCAAAGGACGCAAGTCCCGCACCACGCCTCTGACGGCGGCCACGAGCGCGGTGCTGGCCACCTACCTGCAAGAACGCAAGAGCCGTCCAGGTGAGGCGCTCTTCCCCAACCCGCAAGGCCGCGCCCTCTCACCGGACGCGGTGCAGCAACGACTCTCCACCCACCTGGCTCGAGCTGTGACCAGCTGCCCCGAACTGGCCATGAAACACATCACCGTGCACACGCTGCGACACACCGCGGCCATGCGATTCCTCGAAGCCGGGATCGACACCGCCGTCATCGCCCTGTGGCTTGGTCATGAGTCCATCGCGACGACCGGCATCTACCTGCACGCCGACCTGAACATCAAGCGCGCGGCCCTCGAACGCACTCGCCAGCCCGACACCCCCGCCGGCGACTACCACCCCGACGACCCGCTACTGTCCTGGCTCCAGGCACTGTGATTATGCCGAAGACTCCAGGCCGCACAGTCCCCTCACCAGGCACGACACCGCCAAGGTCGGCATAACCACGACATCGGCCTAACCGGTGAACCCGTCCATCGCGACCACCTCCACCCCGTCCCGCCAAGCCTGCGGGCGCTCGGCCAGCCAGGTCTTGAAGGCTTGTTTGGAGCGGCCTTCGAGCATGTCCAGCAACCGGGCAGGACCGGTGTCGTTACGTATTGGGGTGAGGTCGATGATCACGGTCACGTACTTGTCCCCGCGCCTCGTATGCCGCCACACGTGTTCGTCGACGCCAATGGTGGTGACCCCCCGTCGAACCGGGAGGGGTCGTTGATCAGAACCCGTTTGCCCTCGGCCAGGACCGCGTCGTTCGCGGTGTTCCACGCCACGCCCAGTCCTTCGGCGACCCGGGCCACGGTCAGGTGCTGACACACGATGGCCTCCAACGCCCAGCGCAGACCCCGGCGGGAGAGCTTCGCCCTCGGCTCGGCAGCCTTGGTGGTGTCCTGGCGCCATACGTGTCCGCACCCGCTGCACTGGTAGCGGCACACCGTGACCAGCAGCATTGTCGGTCGCCACCCGAAGGGTTCGTGCGCCAGCTGCCGCACCACGGTGTCCCGCGGGCTCCCTTCGCAGCCGCAGCGGCGGCACCACCGGTCCGGCTCCAGGACCCGGCAGGCCAAGACCGCTCGGCCGGCCTCAAGCCGCTGACCAGTGACACGGAGGCCGAGCTCGTCCAAGCGGGTGAAGGTGGTCAGGTCAGGGCGAGCGAAGGTAACGTCAGACACGTCGAGGTCTTCCCCAGGGGGTCGGCAAAGTCCGGTTGTAGGCCGCTGACCTGCTAATTCGTGTGT
>JAKDLG010000301.1 GCA_030452985.1 Humibacillus sp. | reverse complement strand
AAGTCGAGTGGCCAGTTCGGTACAGGTCCGGTTGTACGAAAGTGGCCACTCGACTTTGTTGGGTGGGTTTTGGGGGTCAGAGCTCGAAGCCGGCGGGGAAGGGGTCGGTCGGGTCGAGCAGGTAGTTGGCGTTGCCGGTGATCCAAGCCCGGCCGGTGACGCTGGGCACGATGGCAGGCCGGTCACCGACCGTGGTCTCGCGCAGGATGCGGGCCGAGAACTGGCTCCCGATGAACGACTCGTTGACGATCTCCCGACCGACCGCGACCTGGCGGCGGGCGTGGAGCACCGCCAGCCGGGCGCTCGTTCCGGTGCCGCAGGGCGAGCGGTCGAACCAGCCGGGGTGGATCGCCATCGCGTGCCGACCGTGTTGAGGGGTGGAGTCGGGTGCTTCGAGGTAGACGTGATGGCAGACGTCGATCTCGGGCTGCTCGGGGTGCACCACGGGGTTCTGCTCGTTGATCGCGTCCATGACGGCCAGGCCGGCGTCAAGCAGACGAGCCCGAGCCTGCCGGTCGAAGGGCAGCCCCAGGTCGGCGAGCTTGACGAACGCGTAGAAGTTGCCGCCATAGGCGATGTCGTAGCGAACCCGACCGAAGCCGGGAACGACCACCACCTGGTCGAGCCCGTGCGCATAGCTGGGCACGTTCTCGAGCGTCACCGAGGTGGCCTGACCGCCCGCGACCTGCACGCGGGCGATCACCAGGCCGGCCGGCGTGTCGAGGCGCACCACCGTCTCGGGCTCGGTCACCGGAACCATGCCGGTCTCGACGAGGACCGTTGCCACACCGATGGTTCCATGACCACACATGGGCAAGCAGCCCGACACCTCGATGTACAGCACACCCCAGTCGGCGTCGGGCCGGGTCGAGGGCTGCAGGATCGCCCCCGACATCGAGGAGTGACCGCGCGGCTCACACATGAGCAACGTTCGCAGGTCGTCACGTTCGGCCATGAAGCGCAGCCGGCGCTCGGCCATCGTGTCGCCGGGCAGCACGCCGACCCCGCCGGTGATGACGCGGGTCGGCATGCCCTCCGTGTGGGAGTCGACGGCCTGGTAGAGAACAGAGGAGCGCATCGAGGTCAGTCGATACCCGCGTCGATGAGGGCCTGAGTGGCCCCACGCACGACCTTCTCGGTCTCAGCCGTCAACGGCTGGCGCGGTGGGCGGCATCCGCCACCGTTGCGGCCGATCATGTCCTGACCCAGCTTGATGGCCTGGATGAACTCGACCTTGGAGTCCCAGCGCATCACCGGATGCAGCTGGCGGTAGAGCGGCAGCGCGGTCTCGAGGTCGTGCGCGAGCGCGGCGCGGTAGAGCTTGATGCAGGCCTTGGGGAAGACCTGCGGGTAGCCTGCCACCCAGCCCTTGGCGCCGGCGAGCGCCACCTCGAGCACGGTGTCGTCGGTGCCGATCATGAGGTCGAGCCCCGGGGCCAGCTCGGAGATCTCGTAGCAGCGGCGCACGTCGCCCGAGAACTCCTTGACCCCGACGATGAAGCCCTCGGCGTGCAGCTTGGCCAGCAGCGGCGGCGTGAGGTCGACCTTGGTGTCGATCGGGTTGTTGTAGGCCGTGACCGGAAGGCCGGCGCTCGCCACCAGCTCGAAATGCTCCAGGACAGAACGCTCGTCGGCGCGGTAGGCGTTCGGGGGGAGGCCCATGACGGCCTGGGCCCCGAGGTCGCGGGCGACCTCGGCGTGGCGCTTCGACTCGCGCCCGCTGTAGGCACCGACGCCCGGCATGACGACGAACCCGTTGGGGCCGGCCTCGACCGCGGTCTTGACGACCTGGTCGCGCTCCTCCCACGAAAGCGACTGGTACTCCCCCAGCGAGCCGTTCGGCGCGACACCGTCGAGGCCCTGATCGGCAAGCCACGCCACGTTCTCGCGGTAGGCGCCGAAGTCGACCTCGCCGTCACGGTCGAACTGGAGACTGGTCGCCACCAGGATGCCGTGCCAGGGTTTGCGGTCGGCGTCTGCCATTGCTGCTCCTACGAGTTCGTCACGGGGTGAGCCGTGCAGTGGGTGGTCAGGGTGGGCGGTCAGGTTGTCCGGTCAAGATCGGTGGTGCCGGCGCGTCGTCGTCGACGGTCGGCATGGTCAGTGCGCGAATGCCGCGGGCCGTGAACCGTTGCCTCCAGCGTAGGGCTTCTTGCGTCTCAGTGCAATATTACATTGCATCCTCAGTGGCCGTCTTGGCCAAGGTGCCCAGCGGCACGGGCCCGCTGACGAGCCGCTCGTCGGGTTGGCCCGGTGCGCCCGCGCTGAGCAGCGCCGCCGCGTAACCGCAGACCCGCCCCTGACACCACCCCATCCCGGTGCGGGTCAGCTGCTTGACCTGACGGGCATCGGTGGCGCCACCTTCGATCGCCGCTCGTACCGCCCCGAAGCGCACCTCCTCGCATCGGCACACGATGGTCTCGTCGGTCAGCGATTGGGCCCAGCCGTCGGGCACCGGGTGGGCTCGGATGATGGCATCGGCGAAGGTGCGTAGCCGCCGGGCGGCCGCCTTGTCGCTGCTGGATGCCGGGTCGTCCGTCGCTTCGTCGGGCGCACTCCTCGTCGGCTGAGTCGACGAGCCATCGCCGGCCAGGTCGAGGGCGACACCCCGGGCCGCGAGGCGGCCCTCCACCAGGGCGAGGTCGGCGCCGCCGACGCCGCAGGCCTCCCCGGCCGCGTAGACCCGCTCCCGGCTGGTGCGGTGCACTGCGTCGACCTCGACCACCGGGGTACCCCCTTCGTCAGGGACGAGGCGCAACCCCAGCGTGACGGCGAGGTCGAGCTGCGGGGTGAACCCCCAGCCGATGCCCACGGCATCCACCTCGTAACGCTCGATCGAGCCGGCCACCTGGCGGCCCGCGCGGTCGAGCCGCACGACGGACACGGCCTCGACCCGGTCGGTTCCGTGCGCTGCGACGATCATTCGTCGGGCCCGCACCGGCACCCGGTGACGCAGCAGAGTGCCGGCGTAGCCGGCCCCCTCCCCCATTTTGCGCGCGTTGCGCAGCACCGCCCGCGACTCGCGCGCCCACCGCCCCGGATGGTTGGCCTCGAAGACACCGACGACGGTGCTGCCACGCACGGCCAGTGCCGCGGCGACCGGCAGCAGGAACGGCCCCGTACCACCGATGGCGACCCGGCGCCCCGCGGCCACGTCACCCGCCTTGAGCAGCGCCTGCAACCCGCCGACCGTCATGACGCCGGGCAGGTCCCACCCCGGGAACGGGAGCGAACGGTCGAAGGCCCCCGTGGCGATGACGAGCGCCCGACCGGTGATCGTGAACGCGCGTTCATCACCGGGCCGACCGCTGCGGTCGACCGCGTGGACGGCATACGCCGGCTCGGTCGATGGGCCTGGGTCGCTCGATGTGACCGACCAGACGTGGTGGGCGAACCGGGTTACCAGCCGCCCCTCGGCGCGGCCTCGCTCCAGACCGGCCTCCAGCTCGTGGAAGACGTCGAGGCTGTGGTGCAGACCGGCCCGGTGCGGGGCAGCGACCTCGTCGGAACCGGCCCACCCACGACGTGAACTGCCCTCTCGACGCCCCTCAACCGTCGAAAGGACGTTTCGTGTAGCACGAACTGCCCTTTCGA
>JAKDLG010000104.1 GCA_030452985.1 Humibacillus sp. | reverse complement strand
CGCCGCATCGCCCGCCCAATCGGCAGCCGACGCCCTACGTGCCGCCGCCCTCGGAGTGAGGAAGACGGTGGCTGCCGGTCGGCCCTGCTGGCCCGGCGGTCGCGGCTGGTAGCGCTGGCTCTTGCCGGTCCCGCTGGCCCCGCTGGGCCCTGTCCGACCTGGACTCGCTGTTCCCGCTGGCTCTGTTCGAGCGTGCCTGGACGTGCCGCGGTCCCCGCCCGGGGCGGGGTGTGGGGCACCCGCCCGGGGGAGGCCGCTCAGCCGACTCGCGTCAGCGGCGAGGGGGCACGCGGGTGCCCCGGTCGACGACGGTGCGGGCCATGACGGCGGAGATGAGCGAGCCGATGACGATGCCGATCACGAGGTTGATGACGCCCACCGAGACCTTGTCGGCCATCGTTCCGCCGCGGGTGAAGGGGATCATGACGCCGACGAGGGTGAGGAGCCCGACGATCCAGCCGAAGAAGGCCGTGGGTCGAGGTGTGGTGAGGCAGAGCGCGTGCGCCAGACCCGTTCCGGCGAGGGCGAGCAACACTGCGGTGAGCACGTAGTTGCCGGTCAGGGAGTCGAACACCGACAGGATGACGGCCGCCCTGGCGATGTTGAAGTCGAGGATGCCGTCCGCGATCAACACGCCTACCCAGGCCACCAGTCCGGCGACGACAGCGGTGGCGACACCGCCGGCCCACAACCGCGGAGCGTCCACGACGATGCGTGGGTCGGAGCGGAACTGGTCGCCCGGGTCGCGCGGACCCGGCGGCAGTGGCTGTGTCGTCATGCTGTCTCCTCAGATCTCGAATCGACGGCGTGCGTCGCTACCCTCGCGTCGACCCTACAAGCCGTCAGCGGCACGCTGCGGGCGAAGCGACCAACGGAGCGTCTCCCGGGCGCACGGAAACGCCTCGACCGCGAAGAAGCACCCCCTACGATGACGGCACGGCCTGGTCGAGAGGGGTGGGCGATGAGCGCAGTCACGGTCGCGCGGTCTGTGGCGATCACCACGCTGCTGTGTGGAGCCTTGGTGGCCTGCTCCGGTGCCGCCCCACCACCGCCGGGCACTCCGGCGAACGGGCTGCCCACCACCCCTGCACCGGTGACGGTCACCGTGACCGCGACGCCGTCCGAGCAGTCGTCGACCACCACCGGCACGCCCACCACGACGGCCCCTGCCACCTGGCCGCAGATCGCCAAGGGGGCAAAGCCGGCCGTCGTGCGTATCGACGTGGTCACCTGCGACGCCCGCTGGATGGGTTCAGGGTTCGTGGTCGGGAAGAACCTGGTGATGACCGCGAACCACGTGGCGCAGGGCGCATCGGCGATCACAGTGCAGTACGCCGACGGCGTCACCCGAGCCCGCGTCGTCGGCCTCGACCCCACCACCGACTCGGCCCTGCTGCGCACCGAAGACCCCGTCACCGACCAGCCGCTGCAGCTCAGCACCAAGGTGCCCGACCTCGGCGAGTCGGTGGCCGTTCTCGGCTTCCCCCTGCAGACCTACGAGCTGCGCTTCACCGAGGGATCGCTGAGCGGCCTGCACGAGCCCGTCACGTACGACGGCGGGCCGGAGATCGACGCCATGGTCACCGACACGGCCATCAACGGCGGCAACTCGGGCGGCCCGGCTCTCGACGACACCGGGCAGGTGATCGGCCTCGTCTCGGGGCAGCTGCTGTGGGTCGCCGGCCGCGACACCCCTGCTCCGGCCCAAGGCCAGGGCTACATCATCCCGGCCGCCGCTCTGGTGAAGAACCTCGACCGGTGGCGCGCGCAGCCCGACCAGCCCCCGACGAGCTGCGGCAACACCCTTGACGCCGGAGGGTCTGAGAACCCCATCACGGTCGACATCCCCTCGGACGACCCCGTGGCCACCGATATCGCCCGGTCGCTGCTCGTTCACGGCGAGGCCATCAACACCGGTAACTACGAGGCGGCCTGGCAGGTGTTCACCAGCCGCATGCACCAGAAGCTCGGCACCGTCAGGTCGTGGTCGTCAGGCCTTGGCACCTCGTACTGGCGGGGCATCTCGGTCCAGAAGGTGAGCGGCACCGGCGACGCCCGCACGGCGCGGACCGTTCTCATGACCGAGCAGGCGAGCGCGAACGGTCACCAGGGCCAGACCTGCAGCATCTGGGTGCTCGACTACGGCATGAAGCGGGTCGACGGCGGCTGGTTGATCAACTCGGTCAACAGCCCGGCGGGCGCTCCCAAGCCCTGCTGAGGGCGTGCCCGGCCGGGGGCGCCCGGCCGGGGCGCCCGACCTGCTACTCGCCGGCGAACTCGCGTATCTCGACCGGCTGCCCGCACGCCTGCGAGCCCTGCCTGGCGAGGTCGAGAGCGGCATCCAGGCTGTCGGCCGTCACGACCCAGAACCCGCCGAGTACCTCCTCGGCCTCGCTGAACGGGCCGTCCGTGACGGTCGCATCGGCAGCGGCGCCTTGGCCCGCATCGACGACCTTGGCCCCTTCGACCGGGTGCAGCCCGCCCGCGAAGACCCATGCCCCGCTCGCCTGGAGCCTACGGTTGAAGGCGTCGACCGCGGCGTAGGCCTGCTGGATCTGCGCCTCGTCGGGGGTCGGGTCACTCGGGCTGCCGTGCACGGCCAGCAGGTACCCAGTCATGGTCTGCTCCTTGTCGGTGAGTCGGTCGGTCCGGCCTCTCACCACCCCGTCGAACAGCGTGCGCCGCTTTCGACATCACCCCTGACGAGCCTTCTCGGCACACAAGACCCAAGGGCTACGCCCAGCCAGCCTCGCTGACGCCACCGGGAACGTCGGCGCCCGGGTCGTAGGGGGTGCGGGTGAACCGGAACGAGGCGAGGTCGAGGTGCGAGACGGTGCCGTCGCCGCGCCGGACCACCTGCAGCGGCTCGCCCTGGTAGTAGTGGTCGAGGCCAACCCACTCGTCGCGGCCTACCCTGCCGAACCGGGCGCCCCGGCCCTGACCGGGTTCGCCCAGCACGAGGTGATCGCCCACGAGCCGCGCGGTGGTGACGGCAGGGCCCCAGTGCCAGGTACCGATCACGTCGAGGTCTGACGGGCTACCGGGCTCGGCCGCGTGCCAGGGCTCGACGCCCTTCGGCTCGCGCTCGCTCAGCGTGGCCAGCAGGTCGGTGGTCAGCGGCGCGGTGACCGCTGAGGTCGTCGTGTTGGTGAAGAGCACGACGCCGTCGCCCGACTCCAGGTCGACCCGCATCCCGGCCAGGAACCCGGGCATCGAGCCGCCGTGGCCGGCAGAACGCCGGCCGTCCACGTTCCACACCTGCCAACCGAGGCCGTGCGCACCGGTCCACGCGACCCCGGGCACGTCGACCACCGTGTGCGGCTCGAGCATCTCGGCCAGGCTGTCGGTGCTGAGTACGTCGCCCGTGTCGCCGGCGAGGAACGCGGCCCAGCGAGCGAGGTCGTTCACGGTCGTCCAGAGCTGGCCGGCCGGGGCCATCGCCCCGGCGTCGTGCTCCGGTTCGGACAGCAGCACGTCGGCGAAGGGGTGCACGGCCAGGCCGGATGCCGCTGTGCCCGCAGGTCGCAGCGTGGTTCGCGTCATGCCGAGCGGCGCCAGGAGGTCTCGAGAGACGACCGAGAACCAGTCGGTGGCATGCGCCCGCGCGACGAGCTCACCCAGCGCGGCGTACCCGAGGTTCGTGTAGTGGAACCGGCGTCCAGCCCGGAAGCGCTGCCCCACCGACGAACCCACGAGCGTGTCCCACGAGACGCCCGGCGTGCGCTCCCACCACGGGCCGTTCGTCTCTGCCTGCAGGCCCGACCCGTGCGACAGCAGCTGCGCGATCGTCACTTCGCCGAACGCGGTGCCTGCGACGTGCGCACCGAAACGGTCCTGCAGGTCGAGCTGCCCGGCATCCCGCAGTCGCACGACCGCGACCGCGACGAAGGTCTTCGTGATCGAGCCCATCCGGTACTGCGTGTCGGCGTCGGCAGGCCGACCGTCGGCGCGCCCGTCGAGCGTTCCGACGGCATCGCTCCAGACGAGGGAACCATCACGCACGAGCCCGGCGGCCACCGAAGGAAGCCGACCCCTGGCCTGGGCCGTCGCCAGCAGGTGGTGGAGGTGACGAGGGGTGCCGGGGTCGAGTTCCACCCAGTCACCCTAACGACGCCGACCCGGCGGGCCGGCAGGCTCAGTAGTCGACAGGGTCGCGCACGATCGGGCAGGTCATGCAGTGACCGCCGCCTCGGCCCCGACCGAGCTCGGCCCCGACGATCTCGATCACCTCGACACCGGCCTGGCGCAGCAACGCGTTCGTGTACGTGTTGCGGTCGTAGGTGAAAACGACGCCCGGCTCGACGGCGACGGCGTTGTTGCCGCTGTCCCACTGCTGTCGCTCCGAGGCGTAGATGTCTCCGCCCGTCTCGATCACCCGCAGCTCGGGTAGCCCGAGGGACCCGGCCACGACGTCGGTGAAGGTCGCCGAGCCCTCGTCATGCACCTCGAAGCCCGCAGGCTTGTCGGAGGGGTAGAGCGAGAAGGTGTGCACCTTGTCGATGATGGCCGGGTAGAGCGTGACGATGTCGCGGTCAGCGAAGGTGAAGACGGTGTCGAGGTGCATGGCGGCGCGCAGCTTCGGCATTCCGGCGACGATGACGCGTTCGGCGGCTCCCTGGGCGAAGAGCGCCGCCGACACCTGGGTGATCGCCTGGCGTGACGTGCGCTCGCTCATGCCCATCAGCACGACGCCGTTGCCGATGGGCATGATGTCGCCGCCCTCGAAGCTCGCCTGGCCCCACGACTTCTCGGGGTCACCCCACCAGACCGTCGAGCCGGCGAAGTCGGGGTGGAACTGGTAGATCGCCTTCATCAACAGCGTCTCGTCGTGGCGTGCGCCCCAGTAGAGCGGGTTGAGGGTGAGGCCGCCGTAGAGCCAGCACGTGGTGTCGCGCGTGTAGAGCGTGTTGGGCAGCGGAGGCATGAGGTACTCCCCCGTGCCGGTCGACTCGCGGGCCAGCTCGACGTAGTCGCTGCGGTAGTCGGCTGGTAGCTCGGTGGTGGCGAGCCCGCCGATGAGATGCTCGGCCAGGTCAGGCGTCGACAGCGTGTCGAGGTAGGCCCGGGTGCCGTGCACGAGGCCGAGCCCGACCTCGTTGGGCACGATCTTGCGGTCGAGCAGCCAGTTCCTGGCCTGCGGGTCGCCCATCGTCTGGGCGAGCACGTCGTGCAGCTCGATCACCTCGACGCCGCGGGCCTGCATCATGGCGACGAAGTCGGCGTGGTCACGCTGGGCGTTCTCGACCCAGAGCACGTCGTCGAAGAGCAGGTCGTCGCTGTTGGTCGGTGTGAGACGCTCGTGCGCCATCCCGGGCCGGCAGACGAGCACCTTACGAAGGGTGCCGACCTCGGAGTGGACTCCGTGCGGCACGAGCGTCTCGGCAGCGGGAGATGTAGTCATGACTGGCCTCTCGTGACGGGTGTCGTCAGAGTATGCCGTCGCGACCTCCCGCTGCAGTCCGTGACCTCCAGTCGGCATCAGATCCCCCTGAAAGCATGGGCTTCGCTCGCCGACGGTCTGCAGACCGCCAGAACGCTCGGCGATGCAACGACGATCTCAGCCAACCTTCTTCCAACTCCCACAGCCCCTGGAAGTAAAGATCGCACCCTTCTTGTTGGGCACGTTGATGATCGTGTAGCCCTTCGGGGTGGCCTCTTGCGCCAAGTAGTCCGGCCCGAATTGGACATCGGCGTAGCAGAATGAGCCGTTGTCTTCGGCCTTGGTCGTCGTCTTCCAGCGACCGGCCTTGATGTCGGTCCCAACTTCATACCGACCGTCCGAGATGTCCGAAGGTGCTTCCGGCGGCGGACCCGTGACTTTCTCCGTCACCGTGACCGTTGTCGCCGGCTCAGCCGGCTCCGTCACGGTCGCGGCGGCCTCAGCCGGCTCGGTGACGGTTTGGGCAGGTGCAGTCAGTGTCACGGTCACGGTCACGGATCCTTCGGGCCCGGTCGCGCTCGAAGTCGCGCCGCTCCTGGCTGATCCGATCAGAGTGCCCACAATGAACGCTCCGACCCCTACACCTGTGGGCAATAGCCAGCGCTTTTTTTCCTTCTCAGGAGGCGGGAGGCCGGTGCATGGGCCCCGGCGCCTTCAACTGGCTGAGACGCAATGACCCACTCGCTACCGGTCCAGGTGTAACCGTTTTCGACCTGGCCGACCTGATATAGCGGTATTAGTCCTGATGTGGTACATCGAAACACAGATGAAGTGGGAATGCGAGGCGCCCCGATGGCGCGCGCCATGCCCTTGGATTTCCCTCTATGTGCTCCACTCTCAGGGCAAGCAACGGCTTCAGCTGCGCTGGATCAGGCCCAAGGTTGTGCCGTCGACATCGGTCACCGTCGCGACGAGGCCACCGCCGACGTCTCTGGGGGGATCGGCAAGCGTCGCGCCAGCCCGCTGCGCGGCCTCCAGGGCCGCCTCGATGTCGGGCACGCCCACGTTCGCGATGGGCCCGGTCGGGGCCTCGCCGTCGCCGGCCGGGCGGAGGGCGATCTCGAGCCCGTCGACGTTGTAGCCCACGTAGTAGGGCTGGTCGGTGTGCGGGTCGGTGCCGAGCAGGGCTGTGTGGATCGCCTTGGCGGCGTCGAGGTCACGGACGGTGTAGATGATGCTGTGTATCGTGTTCATGCTCTGCTGACGGATGCCGGTCGACGCGTGTGACATCGAGGTCGAGGACGCGCTTTCGGTCACGGCAGCGGGGTGACGCACGTCAGGAGGACATGACCACCATGACCGTGAGCGAGTTCGAGCACGAGCGCCCCCGGCTGACCGCCATCGCCGCGCGTATCCTCGGGTCGAACGCCGAGGCCGACGACGTGGTGCAGGAGGCGTGGCTGCGCCTGGCTCGCAGCGACAGCATCGACGACCTGCCCGCCTGGCTCACAACTGTGGTGACCCGGCTGTGCCTCGACCGCCTGCGCCAGCGACGCACCCGCTCACAGGCGGAGTCGCGGGCCCCGGTCGACGCGTCACCGGTCGACCCCGAGGCTGACGCGGTGCTCGCCGAACGGGTGAGCGGCGCCCTGCAGGTCGTGCTCGACACCCTCGCGCCGGCCGAACGGGCCACCTTCGTGCTGCACGACGTCTTCGGCTACCCCTTCGAAGAGATCAGCGAGGTGCTGGGCCGGTCGGTCACGGCCGTCCGTCAGCTGGCCAGCCGAGCGCGCCGCAAGGTACGGGGCACGCCCGAGACGGCCCCTGAGCGAGCCGCCCGCGAGGAGAGCCGCCGGGTCGTCGACGCGTTCGTCACCGCCGCTCGTGGCGGTGAGCTCGCCACCCTCCTCACCCTGCTCGCGCCGGAGGTGGTCATGCGTGCTGACGCCGCCGGCCAGCGGATGGGTACCGTCGCGCTCTACGACGGCCCGGATGCCGTGGCCGCCCGGTTCAACGGGGCCCGCGGCGCGGCGCCTGTGGCGCTCGACGGCGACCCCGGGGCCGCGTGGATCATGGACCGCACGGTCAAGGTCGCCTTCGCCTTCCACATCGAGGCCGGCCTGGTACGCGAGATCGAGCTGATCGCCGACCCGGAGGTGCTCGCTACCATGGAGGTCACCCGGCATCCATCGAGCCGGCCACGTCGTGAACAACGTGGCCCCGGCCGCTGACCGAACCCGTCGTTCTGTGCCACGACGGCGCTCTGGCAACCAGTGGGTCGGTTCGGCGTCGCCGCCGCGACGCTCACCGCGGGGTAGCGAGAAGCCTTGGTGTACTTCGACATGGGGACGAACCTGCAGAAGTGCGCGTGCCTGCGACCATCCTCAGAGGGGGCCGCGTGACGGGCCAGACGCGGCGGGCCTGAGCAGGCTCACCCCGCCCCTACCGGGTGCGCTGCCCGGCCTGCAACGCGGCGATGGTCCTGGTCAACCGCGTGGCCCGGGTCTGCGCCTGCTTCGCCTCCTCGATCCACCGCACCCACTCCTTGCGATGGGAGGGGGCCAGCTCGTCGAAGAACGCCCTCGCGACCGGATCCGCGGCCAGCGCCTGCGTCAGATCGTCGGGCACCGTGACCTGACGGGGGGCGGTGTCACCCACGACCTCCACCTCGACCTCGTCACCCGCAGCCACTCCTGCGGCCGCGCGGTTCTGGGCGCTGAGGGGCACCATGAACCGGCCGCCCATCGAGGCCACGGTCGTGCGGTAGGAGTGGCCACCCACGGTCACCGTCACCGGCGGCCGCCGACCCGCATCGAGCGCGATGACCACCTCGTCGGGCACCGCGATCCCCGTTGCCGTCTTGCCGCCCAGCTCGACCTGCGCCCGAAACCTCACCACGAAACGCTACCGCTACCCACCCGGGACGTGAAGGGGTTGGGATCCCGGAGCACCAGGAAGCTCTCGCCCCCCCTTCTGCATCGCCTTCGTCGCGATCGACCCGTACGCTGTCTGGCCACGCTCGGCGGCATCCGATATCTTGATGTCAAGATTTATCGACCGTGACTCGGACTCTCGAATGGAGCCAACGATGACTGACTCGACGACTGACTCGCTGATCATCTATACGCACACCGACGAGGCGCCCGCCCTGGCCACTACCTCGCTGCTGCCGATCGTGTCGGCCTTCGCCAAGACGGCCGGTGTCGAGGTGCAGACCCGTGACATCAGCCTGGCCGGGCGCATCATCGCCAGCTTCCCCGACGCCCTCAAGCCCGAACAACGCATCGACGACGCCCTGGCTGAGCTCGGCCGGCTCGCCAAGGCACCCGAGGCGAACATCATCAAGCTGCCGAACATCTCGGCCTCGGTCCCGCAGCTCAAGGCCGCCGTCGCCGAGCTGCAGGCCGCCGGCTACGCGCTGCCGAACTATCCTGACGACCCCAGCACCGACGACGAGAAGTCGGCCCGGGCCACCTACGACAAGATCAAGGGATCGGCCGTCAACCCGGTTCTGCGCGAGGGCAACTCAGACCGGCGGGCACCGGCATCCGTGAAGAGCTACGCCCGCAAGCACCCGCACTCGATGGGCGCCTGGAGCCCCGACAGCACGACGAACGTCGCGACGATGGAGGCTGACGACTTCGCCCACAACGAGAAGGCGGCCGTCATGGCGGCCGACGACTCGCTCCGCGTCGAACACGTCACCGAAGACGGCACGACCACGGTTCTCAAGGAGTCGATCCCCGTGCTCGCCGGTGAGATCGTCGACGCCACGGTGATGCGGGTGGCCGCGCTCGACGAGTTCCTCGCCGCGCAGATCGTGCGGGCCAAGGAAGACGGCGTGCTCTTCTCGGTGCACCTCAAGGCCACCATGATGAAGGTCAGCGACCCGATCATCTTCGGTCACGTCGTGCGCGCCTTCTTCCCCGCGCTGTTCGAGCAGTATGCCGCTGAGCTCGCCTCGGTCGGCGCCTCGCCCAACGACGGGCTCGGCGCCATGCTGGCCGCGGTCAAGGCCCTTCCCGACGGCACCCGGGAGGCCATCGAGTCGACCGTTCAGGAGGCGTTCGACGACGGCCCCGCCATCGCCATGGTCAACAGCGACAAGGGAATCAGCAACCTGCACGTGCCGAGCGACGTCATCGTCGACGCCTCGATGCCGGCGATGATCCGCACGTCGGGTCACATGTGGAACCGGGCCGGCGACGAGCAGGACACGCTCGCCGTCATTCCCGACAGCAGCTATGGCCCGATCTACCAGGTTGTCATCGACGACTGCCGCGCCCACGGCGCCTTCGACCCGTCGACCATGGGCTCCGTGGCCAACGTCGGGCTGATGGCCCAGGCCGCCGAGGAGTACGGCAGCCACGACAAGACCTTCGAGATCCCCTCCGACGGTTCGGTTCGCGTCGTGAACGGCGCGGGCGAGACCGTGCTCGAGCACGACGTCGCGCAGGGCGACATCTGGCGCGCCTGCCAGACCAAGGACGTGCCGGTGCGCGACTGGGTGAAGCTCGCCGTGACGCGCGCCCGCGCCAGCGACACCCCGGCCATCTTCTGGCTCGACGAGGCCAGGGCCCACGACGCGAACCTGATCGCCAAGGTGAAGCAGTACCTCGGCGACCACGACACCGACGGGCTCACCATCGAGATCATGACGCCCACCGACGCGATCGCCTTCTCGCTGGAGCGGATTCGCAAGGGCGAAGACACCATCTCGGTCACCGGGAACGTGTTGCGCGACTACCTCACCGACCTCTTCCCGATCCTCGAGCTCGGCACCTCGGCCAAGATGCTCTCGGTCGTACCGCTGCTCGGCGGCGGTGGACTCTTCGAGACCGGTGCCGGCGGATCAGCGCCCAAGCACGTTCAGCAGCTTGTGCAGGAGAACTACCTGCGGTGGGACAGCCTCGGCGAGTTCCTCGCCATCGCCGTCAGCCTCGAGCACCTGGCCGCGGCCACCGACAACCCCCGCGCCCGAGTGCTCGGCGAGACCCTCGACCGTGCCACGGGGCGACTGCTCGACGAGAACAAGGGCCCGGCGCGCAAGGTCGGCCAGATCGACAACCGCGGTAGCCACGTCTACCTGTCGCTGTTCTGGGCGCAGGAGCTGGCCCAGCAGACCGACGACCCCGAGCTGGCCGCCGCCATGGCCGACGTGGCGCAGCAGCTCGCCGACCACGAGAGCACGATCAGCGAAGAGCTGATCGCCGCGCAGGGGCACCCCGTCGATATCGGTGGCTACTACCGGCCCGACCCCGACAAGGTCGCCTCGGTCATGCGGCCGAGCAAGACGTTCAACGAGATCATCGCCAGCCTCGCCTGACGACCCGCGCGCCCACCGTCGAGAGGGCAGTTCGTGCGCCTGCCAGCGGAAGGCTCGGTCCCTGCAGACAGCACGAACTGCCCTTTCGACGGCTCATCCCCACGGTGTGCTACGCACTGCGCATGCTCGACAACAGCGCCGCAGTGGTCGATGCACTGTCCGGCGTCACCGGAGCCGACGCACTTCGGGCCCGCGTTGCCTCTGAGGAGCTGCACGCCCCCGATCTGCTCGGCTACGAAGTCGTCTCAGCGCTGCGCGGCCTGACCCTGGGCGGCATCGTGAGTGAGGCACGCTCCCTCGACCTGCTCACCGACTTCGCAGATCTGCCGATCCACCGCTGGGCCTCGGCTGACGGCTTGCGCCGCAGGGCCTTCCAGCTACGCCACAACGTGTCGGCCTACGCCGCGGCCTACCTCGCCCTGGCTGAAGCCCTGGACTGCCCGGTCCTGACCCGCGATGCTCGCCTGGCTCGATCCTCAGGCCATGACGTCGACGTTGTGGTGCTCTGACGACACCAACTGCCCTTTCGACGGTAGAAGCGAGAGGGGCGGGAGGTCAGGCGCCGGGCGAGTCGAACCAGCTGCCGATACCGGCCGCGAGACCGACGTCGCCAGAGATCCTCAGCTTTCCGGTCATGTACATCATCACCGGGTTGCCGCTCTTGGTGATCAGCTTGAAGAAGGTGACCCCCGACATCGCCAGCGACACAGCCGCGTCGCCTGCCAGCCCTGGTTTCACGGTGCACGTCCCGTCGGACACGCGCACGGTCCAGTCGTCAACGCTCCCGCCCGGCCCGTCGGTGATCGACCAGTGCGTCGTCGCGGTCACCCCACCGGCCTTGTCGGGTCGGAACAGCCTCGGCATCCGGGGAAAGATCTGCGCCAGGATGATCGACCGGTTCGGGCCGCGCATCAGGGCAGCCAGGGCCGCATCCGGCATGGCCCGCACGGCTTGCATGAAGCGCACCTGACCCAGCTCGTCGAGCTGCTCGGGGGTGGCGGTCGTCAGGTCGATGTCACTCATCGAGGAACCACCCTGCCACCATTCCGTCGGGTCGGCCCGGTTCGATGAAGTGCTCCCACGAGAAACCCTGGGCGAACATCTGCTCAGGCATCGACAGCATCCCCTGGGCGTCGCCCTGGCTGGCGTGTGCCTTGAGCGCATCACGCTTGACGCTCAGGTAGTCACTGACGTCACACGCCCAGTGCAGCTCGCTCTCCGAGCTGCCGAGCGGGTTCCCGTCGTCCATGGGCCGGCTCGGGTCCCAGTCGCCGACGTCCATGCCGGCTGCCCGAGCTGCCTCGAAGCCGCGGACCATGGCGTCGCGGTTCATCGACCCCTCGAGGTAGCGCGGCGTTCCGGCCAGCTCAGCCGCCCGCTTGGCCACCGCGTGCACCTTGACGTGATCGGGGTGACCGTAGCCGCCGTGCCAGTCGTAGCCGACCACCACGTCGGCGTCCTCCTCGCGCAGGATCGCGGCCACCTTCTCGGCCGCGGTCTCCGTGTCAGCCGTGTAGAAGCTGCTCTCGTGGCCGTTCTGCGCCCACCCGGTCATCCCGGAGTCGGCGTACCCGAGCCACACGATGCGATGGGTGCCGATGACCGCGGCTGCCGCCTCTGCCTCGGCCCGCCGCCGGTCGACCACCGTCTCACCCTCGGCCAGGTCGTGGGGCGCGTCACCGTGGTCACCATTGGTCGCCACGACGAGCACCACCCGGTGGCCCTCCTTGACCGCCCTGGCCATCGAGCCCGACGTCTGCGACGACTCGTCGTCGGGATGGGCGTGCACGAACACGACAGTTGACATGTCGTCTACTTTCTCACCCGGCGGCGCCAGGTGTCAGAGCGGCATCCGGTAGACCAGGAAGCCCTCGAACGCGGCCACCTCGTCGTAGAGCCGCCGCGCTGTCGCGTTGTCGCTCCGGGTCTGCCAGTACACGTGGGCGCACCCCTCCACCCGGGCCCACTCGCCCACCGCGGCGATCAGGGTCCGCCCCACCCCCTGACCGCGCGCATCCGGTGTCGTGAAGAGGTCCTGCAGGTAGCAGACGTCCGGGCCCCACGTGTCGGGGTGCACGAAGAAGTGGGTGATGCCCACCAGGCGCCCACCCTGCCACGCCCCCAGCGCGTGCATCCTGATGTCGGAACGGAACTCGGCCCACGCCCTGTCGTACGCCTCCTGGTGCAGCAGGGTGTCGTAGAAGTCGATGTAGGCGCGGAAGAGCGCCTCCCAGTCGCCGCGGTCGTCGTCGTCGAGCGGGCCCACCGTGATCTCGCCGGTCACCATGCTCGACACGGTAGACCGTAAGGAGCCCAGCGGCATCCGTTCAACCTGATCGGATGCCGCCCCGCCGGTGAACCGGTCAGCCAGCACCGCCGCGGTGGCCCTCGGCCCAGGCCTCGTCAGTTGGCAGCGTCGAAGGCCTGCACCACCGCGACGGGGATTCGGCCGCGGGCCGGGATCACCGTGCCCTGAGCGGCGGCCCAGGCGCGGATCTCCGCGTTGCGCGACGGCCCTGCCGACGGCAACGTCGTGCGCGTGCGCTGCTGGTCACCGGCCGTCTTGGCTCGGGCGGTGAACGGGGCCACGGCAGCCCGCAGAGCGGCAGCGTTCTTCTCCGAGAGGTCGATCTCGTAGGTGGTGCCGTCGAGGGCGAAGCGCACGGTCTCGGACGCTTCCGTCCCGTCGAGGTCGTCAACCAGGGTGGTGATCGTCTTTCGCATGACGCCGATCCTCTCAAATTTGGCGTGCGTCAACGGAACCCGCGCCACCCCAATCGGACCGCGGAGGACCACCGCACTCTCGCGACCGCGTGCCTCGCCAGAATCAGACCGTGGCGAGATCCCCGCTGCCGAGCAGAGCAACATCGACCACCGGAATCGGACAGGCCTCTGACGTGACGCAGTTCCGACCAAGCCCCAACGGGTCAGGCCTTCTTGGCGGTCGTCTTCGTGGCGCGCTTGGCCGTCGTCTTCCTGGCGGTCTTCTTGGCCGTCTTCTTCACGGCGCGCTTGCGAGTCGTCGGCCCCTTGGCGCGCTTCTCGGCGAGCAGCTCGAAACCGCGCTCCGGCGTGATCGCCTCGACGTCGTCGTCCTTGCGCAGGGTGGCGTTGGTCTCGCCGTCGGTGACATAGGGCCCGAACCGACCGTCCTTGACCACGACCGGCTTGCCGCTGGCCGGGTCGTCGCCGAGCTCTTTGAGGGGCGGCGCTGCGGCCGCCCGGCCGCGCTGCTTGGGCTGGGCGTAGATCGCGAGCGCCTCGTCGAGGGTGATCTCGAACAGCTGCGCCTCACTGGTCAGCGACCGTGAGTCGGTACCCTTCTTCAGGTAAGGCCCGTACCGGCCGTTCTGCGCGGTGATCTCCACTCCCTCCGCGTCGGTGCCGACCACTCGGGGCAGGCTCAGCAGCTTGAGCGCGTCGGCGAGGTCGATGCTCGACAGCTCCATGTCCTTGAACAGGGATGCCGTGCGCGGCTTGACCTTGACCGGCTTCTTCCTGCCCTTGGGTGCCGCCCCTTCGTCAGCATCCTGATCAGCCAGCACCTCGGTGACGTAGGGGCCGTACCGGCCGGCTTTGGCCACGATGTCACGGCCGGTCTCGGGGTCCTGGCCGAGCACCTTGCCGTCGTCGGCGGCCGCCTCGAGCAGCTCGCGGGCCTTGGCCGGGGTCATCTCGTCGGGGGCGATGTCGTCGGTGATCGTGGCTCGTCGCGGCGTGGCCGGAACCTCTGCACCGTCAGCGACCTCACCGGTCTCGAGGTTGATGCCCGTGGGCACGACCTCCTCGACGTACGGGCCGTAACGGCCCACCCTCACGACCATGCCCTCGCCGAGCGGGATGGTGCTGATCTCGCGAGCGTCGATGTCGCCCAGATCCTGCACGAGGTCGCGCAACCCCTCGCTCGAGGCGGCCTCGTCACCGAAGTAGAAGCGCTTCAGCCACTCGACACGGCCCTCGTCGCCGTTGGCGATGCGGTCGAGGTCCTCCTCCATCGAGGCGGTGAACTCGTAGTCGACGAGGTTGCTGAAGTGTTCCTCGAGCAGCCGCGTGACGGCGAAGGCCAGCCAGGTCGGCACCAGGGCCTGGCCCTTGGTGAAGACGTACTTGCGGTCCTGGATCGTGCCGATGGTCGAGGCGTAGGTCGAGGGCCGGCCGATGCCGCGTTCCTCCATCGCCTTGACCAGGGTGGCCTCGGTGTAGCGGGCCGGTGGGCTCGTCTCGTGGCCGTCGGCCTCGGCGCCCAGCACCTCGAGCGCGACGCCCTCGCTGACCTTGGGCAGCCGGCGCTCCTCCTGGGCGGCCTGGGCGCGGGCGGCGGCCTCGTCGTCACGACCCTCCTCATAGGCGGCGAGAAAGCCGCGGAAGGTGATGATCGTGCCGCTGGCGCTGAACTCGACCCGCTGCGCGCCCTCAACCGCGGTGTCGACCGACAGCTTGACGGTGGCCGTCGAGCCGCGGGCGTCGGCCATCTGCGAGGCGACGGTGCGCTTCCAGATCAGCTCGTACAGCGCGAAGTCCTCGCCGCGGAGCTCGCCGGCCACCTGGGCGGGGGAACGGAACCGGTCACCCGACGGGCGCACGGCCTCGTGGGCCTCCTGCGCGTTCTTGACCTTCTTCTCGTAGCGCCGGGGGCTGTCGGGAACGTACTCGGCCCCGTAGAGGTCGCGGGCCTGGCTGCGGGCCGCGGTGAGGGCGGCATCCGACAGCGTGGTCGAGTCGGTGCGCATGTAGGTGATGTAGCCGCCCTCGTAGAGCCGCTGGGCCACCCGCATGGCGTTCTTGCTGCTGAGCCGCAGCTTGCGTGAGGCCTCCTGCTGGAGGGTCGAGGTGGTGAACGGCGCCGACGGGCGGCGCGTGTAGGGCTTCTCCTGAACGTCGGTCACCCGTGCGGACAGGGTGCGGCAGGCCACCGCGATGCGGTTCGCGAGCGCCTCGTCGAGATGCGCCACGTTCTTGGCCGTCAGCTCGCCCGAGTCGGCGAAGTCGCGACCGGTGGCCACGCGCTGGCCGTCAACCTGAGAGAGCCGCGCGGTGAACCGCTGCGCCGCGTCGCTGGGCGTGAACTCGCCCTCGACGTCCCAGTAGCTCGACCGCACGAAGGCCATCCGCTCGCGTTCGCGCTCGACCACCATGCGGGTGGCGACCGACTGCACCCGGCCGGCCGAGAGACCCTGGCGCACCTTGCGCCACAGCACCGGGCTGACCTCGTAGCCGTAGAGCCGGTCGAGGATGCGGCGGGTCTCCTGCGCGTCGACCATGGCGGTGTCGATCTCGCGGGTGTCGTTGATGGCCCGCTGGATCGCCTCCTTGGTGATCTCGTGGAAGACCATCCGCTTGACCGGCACCCGGGGCTTGAGCGCCTCCAGCAGGTGCCAGGCGATGGCCTCACCCTCGCGGTCCTCGTCGGTGGCGAGGTAGAGCTCGCTGGCGTCCTTGAGCTTGCGCCGCAGCTCGGCGACCTTCTTCTTCTTGTCGCTGTCGACCACGTAGTAGGGGTCGAAACCGTTGTCGACGTCGACCGCGAACTTGCCGTATGGGCCCTTCTTCATGTCGGCCGGCAGCTCTGACGGGTTGGGCAGGTCGCGGATGTGCCCGATCGACGCCTCGACCTCGTAGTCACCGCCCAGGTAGCCGGCGATCGACTTGACCTTGCCGGGCGACTCGACGATGACGAGCTTGCGGCCCTTACCTGCAGCCATGGCTGACCTTCACTTTCTCGGCCTCACGTGCAGCGGATTCGTCGCTGCCTCGACGTGGACGCAGGGCGACGGTAACAGCACTGCTTGAAGGTGCCGAACCACCACCCCGGCCACCCCCCTCCCGTCGTGTGGCCACTTCCTTCCCCCCCCGCAAAGTCTCTTGGCCACTTCGGAACCCGCCCATCGTTACTAATGTGGCCAC
>JAKDLG010000300.1 GCA_030452985.1 Humibacillus sp. | reverse complement strand
CCGCTTCCACCCCCGCTGCCCCAAGGCTCGACACGACTGCGTCGTCACCCTGCCGATCCTGGAGCCGGTACTCGGAGACGAGCCCACTCACTGCACTGCCTGTCTCCATCCGCTTGCCGTCGGTGAGGACCTCACCCTCTCGACACCCGCGATCGACGACTCCGAGATCCTGTTGGTCACTGACCGGGCCGGTAGCGCACCGTCGACCTCGAACCAGCGCCCTGACGACATCCTGACCGGTGGAGGCGAACCTCAATGAGCACCCTGCCCAACTCGGAAGACCTCGCCGAGCCCGACGCGCTCGCTCCGTCCGGAGAAGAACGAACGGGCGATGACGGCGGCAAACGCATCGAGGGGCGCAGCCCGTGGCTGCTGGCCTGGCAACGGCTGCGCCGGGACCGGGTCGCGATGTTCTCCCTGGCCGTGATCGTGCTGATCGTGCTGATGGCGATCTTCGCCCCACTGGCCACCACCATCACCGGCCACCCGGTCAACGAGCAGTACCGCACAACCGGTCTGACGGCTGACGGTCTGCCCAAGGGGCCGTCGAGCCAGTTCTGGCTCGGCACTGACGACCTCGGTCGAGACATCCTGGTGCGGATCGCCTACGGCGCCCGCATCTCGCTGCTCGTCGGGGTGGTGGCGACCGCCCTGACCGTGGTGATCGGCGTTGTCGTCGGCCTGGCCGCCGGCTTTCTCGGTGGCATCGTCGACACGATCCTCGCTCGGCTGATCGACGTCGTGCTCTCGATCCCGTTCCTGCTCGTGGCGATCGCGCTCGTGTCCATCACGGGTCCAAGCCTGCTCGTGACGGTGCTGGTCATCGGCTTCTTCAGCTGGGCGTCGGTCGGACGCATCGTCCGTGGCCAGGTGCTGTCGCTTCGCGAACGGGAGTTCGTCGAGGCCGCCCGCTCGCTCGGGGCCTCCAACGGGCGCATCATGTTCGTCGACATCCTGCCCAACGTCCTGGCGCAAGTCATCGTCTACGCGTCACTGCTCATCCCCGTGGTCATCGTCGTCGAGGCGACCCTCTCCTTCTTGGGCCTTGGTCTCGCCCCACCCACGGCCGACTGGGGCGGAATGATCAGCGAGTCGCAGAACTACTACACGACCGCCTGGTGGTTCGTCGTGTTCCCCGGGGCGGCCCTGCTCGTGACGACCCTGGCCTTCAACCTCCTCGGCGACGGGGTGCGCGATGCTTTCGACCCCCGCAGCGACCGACTCATCCCCTAGGACGTGGTGTCGTGCTCAGGTTTCTCGTCCGACGGATCGCTCTCGGCCTCCTCGTCATGTGGCTGATCACCCTCGCCGTCTTCGCGCTCTTCTTCATCGCGCCCAACGACGTGGCGCGCACCCTTGCCGGTCGGCAGGCCCCCCCGGAGACGGTGGCGCTCATCGCGCACCGGCTCGGCCTCGACCAGCCGATGTGGAAACAGTATGTCGACTTTGTCGGGCGTCTCCTGCACGGGGACCTCGGTTACGACTACTACCACCAGACGCCGGTAACGCAGATCATCGCGGCGGCCATCCCGATCACCCTTTCAGTGGTGATCGGAGGGGCGATCATCTGGCTGGTGCTGGGCGTGTTCAACGGCGTCGTGTCAGCCGTGCGGCCCCGTTCAGTCATCGACCGGTCGCTCACGGTCTTCAGTCTTTTCTTCTACTCGATGCCGACCTTCCTGCTCGGCCTGCTGCTGCTCTACTTCTTCTACTTCCGGCTCACCCTCCGGGGGATCACCATCTTTCCCGCTGGTGGCTATGTCGCCTTCAGTGACGACCCCGAACAGTGGTTCCTGCACATGGTGCTCCCGTGGTTCACCCTGGCGCTGGTCTCGGCGGCCACCTACACCCGGCTCACCCGGGCCTCGATGCTCGACGTGCTGGGCGAGGACTACGTGCGAACGGCGCGGTCCAAGGGCATCAGTGAGCGGCGCGTCGTCATGCGTCACGCCTTCAGAGCGGCCATGACGCCCATCGTGACCCAGTTCGGCATCGACGTCGGTGCCCTCGTCGGCGGGGTGGTGGTGACCGAGTACGTCTTCTCACTGCCCGGGCTCGGCAAGACCGCCATCGACGCGATCAACCAGCAGGACCTACCCGTCATCATCGGCATCGTGCTCTTCGCGTCGGCCGCTGTCGTGATCGCCAACATCCTCGTCGACCTCGTCTACGCGGTCCTCGACCCACGGGTTCGACTGCACTGAGTCGCACCGAGTGAGCTGCACAGAGTTGGGTCACCCCCGCGAGCCGCCCTCCCATGCGCCTCGACGGGCTGACACACTGAACCGGTAGCGCCACCCCCAGCCCCGACCCCTGTGACGGAGGGACATGATCGACCGTCCGAACTTCACCCTCGCCCGCCGTGGTTACGCCGCCGAGGAGGTCGATGCGTTCCTCGAGACGCAGAACCGAACTCTGCAGGCAGCAAAGAAGGACGCCTCCGAGCGAAGCGTCGAGCTGACCAAGCTCAACGCCGCTCTGGCCGACCTGCGCGGTCAGCTCAGTCAGCAGTCGCGCGTCATGGCCGAGCTGAAGCGGGCAAGCACGCCGGCGCCGTCGCAGGCCTTCGTCGAGATCGGGGAGCGGGTAGGGCAGATCCTCACGCTCGCCGACACCGAGGCCACCGAGATGGTGGCCCGGGCGACGGCGCAGGCCGAGGCTCTGCGCGAACAGGCCGCCACCGCGGCCGACGAGCAGCATGCCGCCGCTGCCGCCTATGCCCAGGAGGCGCACCAGCGGGTCGACGAGGAGTCGACCCGCATCATCGCCCAAGCCACCCGTGAGGCCCGCGCCATCGTGGCCGAGGCCCAGAGCGTCACGGCGAGCCAGCGCCGCGAGGCCGCTGCAGAGTACGAGTCGCATCGAGCCAAGGCCTCAGCCGCCTCGGCGGAGCTCGAGACGACGCTGGCCGCCCGGCGCGACCAGGCCGATCGCGAGTTCGAGGCTCGACGTCAGGCGGCCGAGGCCGCACTGGCGGAGGCGGACCAGCGGGTGAAGCAGCTGACGGCGCGGGCCCAGCAGGATGCCGCTGAGCTGCACGCCCGCGGGACAGCCGCGCTAGAGGCGGCGCAGGCCCAGGCCGACCAGGTCGTCTCGGAGGCTCACGACCACGCCTCGCGGTTGCGAGAGGAGAGTGACCGCGAGCTCGCCGCCGCCACGTCCCAGCGCGACAGCATCACCGGCCAGCTCAGCAACGTGCGACAGATGCTGGCCACCCTTGGAGGCGGGGTCCGCATCGAGGGTCTGGCGCCGGCTGACGATGTCCAGGCCGCAGACGTGCCCACGAACGAGCACGGCTCGGGAACCGAAACAGCTCAGCCCGCGCCCGACGAGGCCGAGAGCGGCTCCGGTGTGGACGGCGCAGCAGAGGCGGAGTCGCCCGAGCAGGATCCGCCCGACGGGCAGCACGACGGACAGCACGATGGCGAAGCGTCCGACGCGGTGGCACCGTCAGAGTCTCTGGCCGCGACCGTCGTGATGCCGCGCGTCCCGAAGTCCTGAGGGCTCGTCCCGGCTCGTATCAAAGTGGCCCCCACAACAGGTTGTGGGGTGGGCCCCATAAAAAAAACCCCGGGCGGGGGCCCCCCCCCCCCGGC
>JAKDLG010000015.1 GCA_030452985.1 Humibacillus sp. | reverse complement strand
GGGGTACGGCTCGCAGCAGTAGGCGGTCCGGGTGCCGAGCGATCCGTCACTGATGATCTTGAGGCCGCCCATGACGACCAACCCGTCGGTGCCCTCCCAAGGCCGGCCGGTGCGGCGCCCGTCGCGGAGCACCTCCTCAAGCCGGTCGGGGTAGACGCTGACGCGGACCCGCAGTGGCGCAAGCCCCTTTCGGTGCGCCCAGGTGCCGGTCGCGGCGTCGAACTCCATGTCGACGATGCCCACGAGGCCGCGGGCATGGGCATCAGTGATCGCGACCCGGTACAGGTCATCGAGAGACTCGCTGGTTGTCAGCTCGGACATTCGGGAAAAGACGGGGAACCAGTCGTTCTCGTCCAGCGCGGTGGTGTGTTCGCCGGCGCCGAGCAGCTGCAGCGCGGCGGAGTTGAGCCAGCCGCTGTGTCCGTCGCCGGACACCAGGATGACGGGGTGCGCCCCGCTGACCTCGTCCAGGCTGGCCACGGTGGCGGCCTCGTCCCAGCCGGCGCTTCGGTGTCCCCATCCGATGACGACCGATCCGGCTCGCTCGCTCGGTAGTGTCGCGACATGTTCGCCGACCCGTCGGATGACTTCGGCTGGCCCAGCTGTGCCGCTGACGTCGAGGCGACCCGCGGTCCGAGCCCACTGGGTCATGTGGACGTGCTTGTCCCAAAGCCCTGGGATCAGCGGGCGTCCTTGCGCATCGAGGCATTCCATGCTGCTAGAGATGCTGATGCTGCCGGTCGGAGTGACCGACACGACACGGTCGTCCCGTACCAGGACGTCCACCATCCCGTGGTCCCCCGTGCGGCCGGGGCGAGAGGCTCGGGTAGCGGCGACAGCGGGTGGGGGCGTGACGGGAACCAGGAGCGCCCTCTGGATGAGGAGCCCACTCATGTCTGGGGGTCCGACGAGGGGTAGGCACCGGCAGGCTGGCGCACGGAGCCGTTGCTGCCCAACACGATGATGTTCTCGTGGCCCACCGCGAGGGTGCGTCCGGGCCGGGCCGGGCCGCGCCGGATCTCTTCGGCGATGAACAGCAGGCGGTAGGTCGACACCCAGGCATCGTCTTGCTCAACGAGCGGCGACGCAAGGATGGTTCACAGGGTGAGCAGCCTCAGCGACTGCCATCGCCGCTCGCTGGTCGCGACTCTTGCGAGAGGGCTGGGCTGGGCGGCGGTCGGCCCCGAGCGTTCGACCTCGCCCAGTACCTCGTGTCGGTGGCACATCGAGTGGTCGTAGCGCAGCCCACCAACGCCACTGTGAGACCAGACCTCGCGCCGTCGAGAGGGACGCCGTCCCCGTGCTCTACCGGGCGCCGGGCCAGCCATGTTGGACACTTGATCCATGGTCGATGTTGATCCCGAGCGATTCGAGGTCATGGTGAGCGAGGCGCTCGACGGCATCCCCGCCGAGCTGGGCGAGCTCATGAGTAACGTTGCGGTCACGGTTCAGCACGACAGCGGCCCGGCCGGGCTCCTGGGGCTCTACCAGGGGGTGCCCTTGACGCGTCGGTCGACGTTCTACGCCGGCGCCCTGCCTGACCGCATCACGATCTACCGGCGCGCCATCTGCGCAATATGCGCCAACGATGCCGAGGTCGTCGAGCAGGTTAGGCGAACAGTCATTCACGAGGTGGGTCATCACTTCGGGATCGGCGACGCGCGCTTGCGCGAGCTCGGCTGGTGAGTCACCAGACCGCACGAGCGATCACGAGTCGAAGCGTCGCTGCAGGTCGGCGTACCCAATCCCGCCGTCGAGGAAGCCGAGCGTTCCGGAGTCGAGCAGCTCCCGGCCGGCGCGTTCCAACAGGCCGAGTACGGCTCGGGCCAGACTGCCGCCCAGGCTGACTCGCTTGACGCCGAGAGAGAAGAGCGTCGGCGCGTCGATGACGTTCGCCAGCCCGGCGACCACGTTGAGGGGGCCGGGAATGGCCACGGCGAGCCGACGGATCGTGCCCTCCTCGACGACGCCCGGCACGAAGACGCAGTCGGCCCCCGCGTCGAGGTACCGGAACGCCCGCTCGATCGTCTCCGAGAACGGGTCGTGGCTCGTGCCACCGAAGTAGGTGTCGGTGCGTGCGTTCAACACGAAAGTGCCACTGGGGGCTGCATTCCGGGCGGCCGCAAGGCGGTCGACCGCCTCCTCGATCCCGAACAGACCGTCCGGACCGGCATCCTCGAGGTTGCCGCCGACCGCTCCGAGCTCCACGGCTCGAGCGACGGTGCGGCCCACCTCGTCCGGGGTATCGCCGTACCCGGCTTCGAGGTCTGCGGTCACCGGCACGCCCACCGCGGCCACGATCTGACCGACGTGCTCGAGCATCCTGTCGCGGTCCAACACTTGCCCGTCGGGCACTCCGCACGACCACGCGATACCCGCGCTTGTCGTGGCGATGGCCGGGAAGCCGACCTGCTCGAGGATGCGGGCGGACCCGGCATCCCACGCGTTGGGCAGCACGAAGCCGGCACCGGCGTGCAGCGCCAGGAGGGCGGCGGCCTTGTCCGTCGAAGACTGTGTGTTCACGAGAACACCACGCCGGTGTTGACCCCGGGCGCACCGTGGCCGATCTGGGCAAACCACGGTTGTCGGACGAAGGGCATCTCGGTCGTGACGGGCGCCGATGCGCGTGACGCACCGGCCGTTGTCGCGTCGTTCGGCACCCAGACGGCATCCACTCGGGTAAGCACCAACCCATTGTCGTTGCTCGGCGCCCGTTGCGAAACCCTCAAGGAGGGGTTCGGATGCGGGTCTGCGCGGAGTTCACCTCCGCAGCCCCTGCTGGCCGCGAACCGGGTGAGGGTCGTGGCCCCTCACGCTGTGCATCGGACGTCGACAAGGCCCGCAACCGTTCTCGTTGCGGGGGTTACGCTGGAGGGGTACCGAGACGGAGCCGGTTGTGCAACGGCGTTCGGGGGTCCGGTTCGGGCGGTTGCGTCTTCGGAGACCGGGGCCGACGGCAGTGCGGGAAGGCTGCGAGCGCCGAAGCGTGATCGCACTTCACGCGTGATGATCCGATGATGAATGGCGTGGTGGTCCCTTGGTCTGACGCCCCCGTTGATGGCGCTCGGTCGATGCGTCAGCATCCACCGCAGTAGCCGCGAATTTGTTGGAATGCCAAGAAGAGAGAAGTTCGACCATGTCTCATGAGCAGCGACTGTCGGTTCACGACGTCGACCCGGAGGCCTACCAGCCCATGTACGCGATGGAGAAGTATGTCCACGCCGGTAGCTTGGGGGAGCCACTGCTGGCCCTGGTGAAGATCCGGGCCTCACAGATCAACGGCTGCGCCTGGTGTCTGGACATGCACTACAAGGAGGCCCGCGCACAGCAGGTGGCGCAGCGCAAGCTCGATGTGATCGCCGGCTGGTCAGAGGCTCCTGCGGTGTACTCGGAACGAGAGCGCGCCGCCATCGCCTTGACCGAGGAGGTCACGCAGATCAGCGTGGCCGGCGTCTCGGATGCCGTCTGGAGCAGCGTGAAGGAATGCTTCGACGACAAGGAGATCGTTTCGTTGCTGATGGCGATCTCTGCGATCAACGTCTGGAACCGGCTCGCCATCAGCACTCGCCAGGCGCTGCCCAGCGAATAGGCCCCGTCGAACAGCAACAGGGCTTGCCGTGCGCGGCCGGGGGGTTGAGAGTGGTGGGAGGTCGATTCCCTTGCGACCGCGAGGAGGCTACCGTGAGCATCGTCATCACCCGGGCCGTTGCGCCGCCCCGCCTGAGCCGTCGTGAGCGGCACGCGGAGCGGCGGCGGCTGCAGCGCCTTGACACGCTGTCGGCCCGGCTTGCCGAGCTGTCTGCCATCGCCGACCTGCTCGAGCGGGCCGTCCAGGTGGTGGCTGGCGGCTGGGTCCAGGGCGCGTGGTTCTCGGTCGAGGCCCCCGCCGGTCAGCGGGCGGTGACCGCCCACGACCTGCGTCTGGCCATCGACCATCCCGTCACCGGCGCGTGTCTGGTCGGGGGCGTGGTGCAGGGTGCGGGCGGGCCGGCTGCGGCCACGTCCCAGCTGGTGCAACGCACCTTGGACCTGCTGTGGCACACGCTGCGGGAGAACCCGACCCAGCCGGTGCGGTGGTGCCCCGGTCCACAGGCGCGGCAGGTGATGCTGCGGCAGCTGACGCGCTGGAACGACGACCCGCGCCGGAGGCGCCAGGAAGTTCTCGACCTGCTCGTCGCGGCGCAGCACACTGCCGCGGTGCAGCGTGAGATGTGCCTCGCCCAGCGGGGCGCGCTCGCCGGCTCGGATGCCTGTTCGTCACCGGACGGTACGCGTCTGCGCTAGCTCATCTCGTGCCGTCGGGAGGGCGTAGGAAGGTCAGCGCAGAGCCGTCCTCCTCGATGAGCGAGCCAAGACGGTGGTTGAAGACCGCTCCGTAGTCCGCGCCGAGATGAGTCTGGAACGCCGCCTCGTCGCGGTACACCTCGTAGACGAACCAGCGGCGGGGCCGATCCCGCTCCACGTGGGCCGCGAAGACGACGTTGCCCTCCTCGGCCTGCACATCAACGCTCAGCCCGGCCATCAGGGTGGCGACCTCCTGCTCGTGTCCGGGCAGGGCGGTGAACTCGGCGTACAGGACGACCTGGGCGTTCTGAGGGGTGGAAGCCATGTCCGAACCTCGATCAGGCGTCGATGATGACGGGGATGATTAGCGGGCTTCGTCGGTGCTGCCGCTGGGCCCAGCTCGACGCGGCCCGACGAACGAGCTCCTCGACCTGGGCGAGGTCTTCGATGCCGTCGTGGGTCGCCTTCGTGAGGGCCTTCTGAATGGCCGGCGTGGCCGCCGAGAAGTCCATCACCTCGGGGGGGAAGCCGTGGGCGAGGTAGTCGGGCTTCTCGGTGAGCTTGCCGGTGTCGGGGTCGACGATGCACACGATGGTCACGACGCCCTCCTCGGCGAGGGTGCGCCGCACGTGCAGTGTCTCCTCGGTGGTGCCGCCGACGGTCATGGCGTCGACGTAGACGAGGCCCGCGGGAACGGTGCCGGTGATCTGGGCCCGGCCGTCGACGAGGTCGATGACGCTGCCGTCCTGCGCGATCAGCACCCGCTGGGGGTCGACACCGGTGCGGATGGCGATGTCGGCGTTCGCGCGCAGGTGCCGCCACTCGCCGTGCACGGGCAGCACGTTGGTCGGGCGGATGATGTTGAAGCAGTAGGCGAGCTCGCCGGCGCTGGCGTGCCCGGAGACGTGCACCTTGGCGTTGCCCTTGTGCACCACGTTCGCGCCCAACCGGGTGAGCTCGTTGATGACGCGGTAGATGGCGTTCTCGTTGCCCGGGATGAGCGAGCTGGCCATCAGCACGGTGTCGCCCTCGATGATGCTCACGGGGTGGTCGCGGTTGGCCATCCGGGCCAGGGCGGCCATCGGCTCGCCCTGTGACCCCGTGGCGATGATCGTCATCTGCTCGGGTCGGAGCCGGTCGAGGGCCTTGAGGTCTTTGACGACCAGACCGTCGGGGATGCTGAGGTAGCCGAGCTCGCGCGCGATGCCCATGTTGCGCACCATCGACCGTCCGACGAAGGCGACCTTTCGCCCGTGCCGCTGGGCGGCATCCAGGATCTGCTGGATGCGGTGCACGTGGCTGGCGAAGCTCGACACGATGACCCGGCCCTTGGTGGTGCGAAAGACGGTGTCGATCGCGGGGGCGAGCTCTTCCTCGGAGAGGAGGAAGCCCGGGACCTCGGCGTTCGTGGAGTCGACGAGGAACAGGTCGACGCCCTCCTCGCCCAGCCGTGCGAAGGCGCGCAGGTCGGTGACGCGACCGTCGAGCGGGAACTGGTCCATCTTGAAGTCACCGGTGTGCAGCACCATTCCGGCGGTCGTGCGGATGGCCACAGCCAACCCGTCCGGGATCGAGTGGTTGACGGCGACGAACTCGCAGTCGAACGAGCCGAACGTGCGCCGGTCGCCTTCTGCGACCTCGACGGTTACCGGGGTGATGCGGTGCTCGACGAGCTTGGCCTTGAGCAGGGCCAGGGTGAGGCGCGAGCCGACGACGGGGATCTCGGGGCGCTCGCGCAGCAGGTAGGGGACGCCACCGATGTGGTCCTCGTGGCCGTGCGTCAGCACGATCGCGTCGACCTTGTCGAGGCGCTCCCTGATCCAGGTGAAGTCGGGGATGATGACGTCGACCCCGGGCTGGTGCTCGTCGGGGAAGAGCACGCCGCAGTCGACGATGAGCAGCCGCCCGGCGTGCTCGAACACGGTCATGTTGCGGCCGATCTCGCCCAGGCCGCCCAGGGGCACGACCCGCAGCCCGTCGCGGGGCAGCGCCGGCAGGGTGTCGCCGCTCCGACGGCGCGGCCCTCGCCGGCTCATCGCCCGACTCCTGCCGCGTGCCGTGGGCGAGACAGTGAGAGCGGGCGGTGTTGCGCGATGTTCACGGGTTTCTCCGATACTGAAGGATCTGGCGGAGCGAGCGCCTGGGTGCGAGGGCCGCACCGAGACACCCGGTCAGTGTGGTCTGCTGAGCTGGGACGCACGGCGAGGGGTGGCGGTTCGGGCTGGTTCGGTGAAGGCCGACGAGGCCAACCTTCGCAGGCGTACCCCGGCTTGGCACCGATGAGGGTCACGAGCCACGCCATCCCGCCCGCCATGGCCGCCGTGTCTGGGACACCCGAATCCTACTGTCATCGGCACCCGCACTCAGCGCGACAACCGAGCGACGATAGTCCCGGCGCAGGAGGGCCCAGCCGGGGCGGTGTCTAGAGACGCTCGACCAGCTCGTACAGGTGCCCGTCCGGGGCAACGAAGTGGACGTACCGCTCGACCTCGTTGGTGGCGGGAGCGTCGGTGGCTATGCCGGCGGCCTTCAGCTCGGCGACCGCCTCGTCCAGGCTGGCGACGAGAAAGCCCAAGGATCGAGCACTGTGGCCCATGCCGCCAGGAGAGGCGACGGCGAACGAGCTGCCGTCGGGAAGCTCGAAGAGGTCGGCTTCGACGCCCTCGACGTGCCGTGCGGCAACGCCCAGAACCTCACTGACGAACGTGGTCATCGAATGACGTTCGGTCGTGGAGGTTCCTGCGAAGCAGATACCCAGGACTCGCACAGATCCCAGGCTATCCCTATGGGGCATTCGGGCTGGCGAGCGATTGCTCCGTTCACCAGTCCCCGCCCGATCGGCCCTCGGAACGAGGCCCGTCCGGCAACGGATGAGGTCGCGGCAGCGCCCGCGTCGACGGTCCTTGCGGGTCTGCTTGGATGGCCTCATGGAACCCGTGGTCGCGGTCGCCGGAGGTCAGGTCAAGGGCACCAGCCATGCGGGGGTGAACGCCTTTCTCGGCATCCCTTACGCCGCCCCGGCGGTCGGCCGGGGCCGGTACCGCGAACCGCAGCCGGTCGTGCCGTGGACGGGTCAGCGCGACGCGACCAGCCACGGCCCAACCCCTGCGCAGACGCCCTACCCGGCCCCGATGGACGCGGTGCTACCCAACTCGGTAACCCCGGGTGAGGACTACCTCAACGTCAACGTCTGGGCACCCGCCGAGGGCGAGAACCTGCCGGTGATGGTGTGGATCCCTGGCGGCGCGTTCGTTCGTGGGGCGAACTCCATCAGCACCTACGACGGCTCGGCGTTCGCCCGCGACGGCGTCGTCATGGTCGGCGTGAACTACCGTCTGGGGGCCCCAGGGTTCGCCGCCCTCGACGGGGCCCCCACCAACCTCGGGCTCCGCGACCAGATCGCGGCGCTCGCCTGGGTGCGCGACAACGTGTCCGCGTTCGGCGGCAACCCTGACTCGGTGACGCTCTCCGGTGAGTCCGCCGGCGCGATGAGCGTCGCGACCTTGATGGCCTCGCCCGCGGCTCGGGGTCTGTTCCATCGGGCGATCGTCCAGAGCGGTGGCGCGACCGTGGCCTGTTCTCTCGACGACGCCCGCCTGGTCAGCGCCGAGCTCGCCGCCCACCTCGGCGTACCCGCCACGGCCGAGGCGTTCGGCGAACTCGACCCCGATGACGTGCTCGCCGCCCAGACCGCAGTGGGGCTGGCCATCCAGGCGGATCCGAACCCGCAGCGCTGGGGTGCCAGCATCCTGGCGGGTGGGCTCGGCATCATGAGCCTGTTCCCGGTGATCGACGGTGACGTGGTGCCCGGGGTGCCCCAGGCCGGTATCGCCGATGGCTCAGCCGCCGGGATGCCGCTGCTGCTCGGGACCACGAAGGAGGAGTACCGCCTGTTCCTGGTCGCCGCCGGTCTCGCCGACGCGGTGAGCACCGAGATGCTGCCGGTGCTGGCAGCGCGCTACGGCTGGCCGACGCGGGCCATCGATGCCTATACGGCGAACCGACCCGACGCCCCGGCCGGCGACATCGCCAGCGCCATCCTCACCGACGCCGCCTTCCGCGTGCCGACCACCGCGCTCGCCAGCGCCCAGCACGTCGCGGGCGGCACCGTGTACGCCTACGAGTTCGCCTGGCCCACCCCCGTCAGTCGCCTCGGCGCCTGTCACGCCCTCGAGCTCGGGTTCGTCTTCGACACCCTCGACCAGGGCTCCGCGTTGGCGGGCGAGGCCGCACCCCAACCGTTGGCCGACGAGATGCACCGTGCCTGGGTCGCGTTCGCCCGCGAGGGCAACCCCGGCTGGACCGCCTGGTCGCCTGAGGCACCGGCCGTGATGACCTTCGATCTCGAGTCCGAGGTCATCAACGGACCGCGCGCCGACGAGCTCGCCCTCTGGCCCGCTGGTTGAGCCCACGCTGATCGAGGCCACGCTGATCGAGCCCAGCGGTCGGGTTCAGGGTGGCGGCAGAGGGCGCACCATGGCCCGTGCCTCTCGTGGCACGTGGTCGAGAAGGCTCCGCTGGGCACTGCGGACGATGGCGTCGGCGTCGACCACCGACCCTGAACTAGTGGTCCGCCCCATCATTGGTGAACTACTTCGTCGAGTTTGCGGCGGGCGCGGGTGACTTTGGCCAGGATCGACTCGGGGGTCGCGGTCCACACGAACGGGGCGGGGTCGGCGTTGTTGGCCTGCAGGTAGTCCTCGATCGCGGCGATCAATGACCTTGAGAAACGGTCACCGGCGTGACCCCGACCTGCTCGGAGATCCGTGTCTTGGCAACCCCATCCGCGGCCAGCAGCAACGCCTCGGCTCGTTGCACCTGCCGATGCGCGGCGCGCTGGGACCGGGACAACTGCTCCAAGGTGGCCCGCTGTCTGGTCAACGGTCGGAATCGTCGCAGCATCCACTGCGGCGAGCTTCTCGGCCCCGCTGGTGGCGCTCGGCATCGGTGGAGCGAACGCTCGTCAACGCACTCAGTCTCGGCGAATCGTCAATCGAAGCAGAGACTCACGGTTGAACCCGCAGGAGATCACCCGCGCTAGGTGAGGCGCGGTCACTCGAGGACTGGCTAACTTGGCTACAACCGGTCACCACCGATCAGACCGGCGGAAATCGGAGAACGTCATGGCCAAGCAGCAGTGGAGGTGACAGGTGATGCTCATTCAAGCGATCGGTGACTTGTTGCCGTCGGCCGTTGGTGTGGCGATCAGTCCGGTGCCGATCATCGCGGTGATCTTGATGCTCGGTACGCCCCAGGCCAAGAGCAACGGGCCGGCCTTCGCGGCCGGCTGGGTCGCCGGGTTGGTCATCGTGTCGGTCGTCGTTCTGACGTTGGCCAGTGGCGCGTCGGACCCCGATAGCGGGACGGCGACCGGCGTGAACTGGTTCCAGGTGGTCTTTGGTTTGGTGTTCCTGGGGTTGGCAGCGCGTCAGTGGAAGTCTCGACCCCGCGGTGACGGTGAGCCGGAGATGCCGAAGTGGATGGCTGCGATCGACACGTTCTCGCCCGTCAAGTCGCTCGGGCTGGGTGCCTTGTTGTCCGGTGTGAACCCGAAGAACCTGGCGCTCACTGCCGCGGCGGCCGCTTCGATCGCGCAGGCCGACCTGTCCGGCGGCAACGCCGCGATCGCGGTCGGAGCGTTCGTCGTGCTTGCATCCTTGACCGTCGTCGGGCCGGTGGCGTTCTACCTTGTTGCGCCAGCTAAAGCATCGGGTGTGCTCATGACGGTGAAGGACTTCCTCGGGGTGCACAACGCCGCCATCATGATCACGCTCTTCGTGGTCCTCGGGGTCAAGCTGCTCGGCCAGGGACTCGGCGCGGTCGCCAGCTGACACTTGCCACGTGGCCGTGAATGGTATCGAGCTGGGCGGCCTGCACGACGTCGCTGAAACCGGGGTAGACGCAGTCGGCAAGATGTGGGGGCGTCGGCTTGGCGGAGGATACGGCGAACCTGGCCGACCTCGTGGGCGATGAGTAGGCGGCGCCCTGTGCGAATGAGCTCGTCGTCGAGGTCGACGAGCATCGCGGTGGACCAGCGAGGTGCCCGGGCAGGTGATCGCCGACAGGCCGGTTATCGGGTCGCTCGCCATCGACCGCCCCCCCGCCGAGGGGTACTCGGCCGCTCCGCGGCAACGGTCCGACGTTCGCTGGGCACCCCGTCCAGCATCGCAGCCACGGCGGGTGGAGACTGGTGCTTCACCGACCGCGCCATCACCGGATGGGACCCTTGACCGTGTCTGACCACGAGAAGTACGTGACCCCGAAGGTCGCGCAGCCGTACTGGGTGAAGCACGCCTACGAGATTCTCGTTGAGACGGCCGGCCGCTACAACGACGTCATCACCTACTCGGACCTCGCGGAGGAGGTGCAGCGGCGTTCGTCGCTCTGGACCAGCTCGCAGATGCGCAACTGGATCGGTGGCCTGCTAGCTGACCTCGTCAAGGTCAACCACGCTCGCGGCGAGCCCGCCCTGACCTCCCTCGTCGTGCGCAAGGACGATGGCCGGGTCGGTGCCGGGTACGACGAGGCGCTCCGCGTCTCAGGTCGGGCTGCGATCGACGACCCACTGGAGCGCGAGATGCACGCGGCCACGGCCCGGCTGGAGTGCTACCGGCACTGGGGGGCGGACGTCCCCGCCGGGGCGCAGCCCATGCTGAGCACCCGGACGCGCGAAGTGCGGGCCCGAACGCCGCGCCGCGCGCCGGTGGAGGAACGTCGCGGGGCGGTCTGTCCGACCTGTTTCATGGAAACACCGGTGTCGGGCGTCTGCCCGAACTGCGACTGAGCACGCCGCGGACACAGGGCTCCTCGCGCCGGTCTGGGTCGGCCCCACCTCGGGTGACTCCGGCGGTGGTAGCCGTGATGGCCAGGGCGTCACCAGACGTTGGGGCCGAACTGGCGTCGGGTCAGGTCCAGGCCGAGTACTCGGTCGAGGTGGACAAAGGTCTGGTACTTGGCTCCGGACGGGATGCCGTGGTCTGTCTCGATCCGGTGCAGCAACCGCAGCACGCTCGGCGTATCGCAGCTGTTCACGAGCAGCCCCAGCAACGGGTCGAGCTGGCCCGTGGTGGCGGGTGGCGCATCCTTCCAGCTGGCGACCTTGAACCGCCATCTGTCGAGCGTCTCGCCGGCGCGGTGGAGCCGTGCCGGCGACAGGACGGCGGTCTGCGGCGGGGTGAAACGAAGGAGCGCCAAGCGGGCCGTGAGCGGGTCACGGCCGACGAGCTTTTGCACCAGGTCGTGTTCGACCCCGCGTGGCAGGACGCCCCCGACGGGCAGGAACCTCTCGTCGCCCGAGCGCTCAGCAGGGCGAGAGCGGTCGGTGGACACCAGCGTGATGCACGCCGGTGGGCCCGACGGCTCGTGTCCTGGCGTCGAGGACGGTTGCCGGGTCGGGGTGGGCAGCAGGTGGAGCGCGGCGGGTAGGTGCTGGAGGCGCCGCGGAAGCGCAGCGCCGGGAGGCAGGATCACCGGGGCCACGTGACCACCCAGGAGCTCCTCGATGACTCGCCGAAGCACGTCAGCGACAAGCAGGAAGCGCAGGCAGTCCACGGGCCGATGGTCGAGATCCCGAGGGTCGATCTTGATGACCAGGTCAGCTCCCGGCAGGTAGTCCCCGAGACGGTCGGTCCAGGTGAGAGGTGGATCGCCGGCCACGACGGTTGCTCCTGTGCTGTGCATGGTGATGTCCTCCAGTCAGCTGAGGATCTGTGTGCCGAGCCTCTTAACGAGGTTCGGCAAGATCCGCATGATGGTGATCTCGGCCCGGCCGTAGGCGCTGCAGCCCACCCAGATCCGCAGGCGCACGGCCTCCGTTTTCGAATGCCGAAGGGCTTGCTGAGGAGGCTGATGCACGCGCGCCGCGTATCCGGGCACACCGGCGTGGTTGAGCTCGAGCAGGATCTCGTCTGCGGCGACCTCGCTCCTCACATCGAGCAGCTGCGCCCACGCATGATCGGTCAGACCGTTGCCCCGGCCACCGGGCGGCAGCCAGAACGGCATCCCCCGGTCAATGAGGTCAGCGAGGGTGAGGTGCGCCGCGGCTGCCATCAGGGCACGTCCTGTCCACTGACAGGGACCGTCGGCGCCGTGCGGTTCGGGGCGTAACCCCGGTGGGTCCCACCACCGGACAAGCTTCGCTGAACAGTTCTAGTCTAACTCTCCAGATCGTGCCCCGAGGTGGGCCGGTGTGCCTGCCCAGCCATCCAGGAACGGCAAGGGGCCGCCCCGACCGGAGGCAGGACGTCCCTGCTACGTGGGCTCCGGGAAGTCGAGGCTGCCACTGCGCCCGGCCTGCGACGTGGCCAGTGAGGGGGCTCCCACCAAGAGCTGCAGGCTCGCGAGATGGGCAAGTGCCTCTTCGTCGGTGAGCAGCCCTTGGTCGAATGCCTCTCGCTTGAGAGCGTACGAGCGCATGTCTTCCGAGTCGCGGCGCAGTCGCGCTGCCAGCGACCGGACCATGGCCCGGCCGTCAGCGGCTCGTGGCCCCGCCTTCAGCGCCAGGGCCAGATGGTGAAGACACAGGGGCGGGAACTCATCGCCGCTCGGCCACACCGTCTTGGCGATTCTGCGGGCCTCAGCGTTCTCGGCCTCGGCCAGTGCGTGGCACACGGGGCAGCCGTCATGCGGCGTAGCGAGCGTTGCGACCGCCTCCGCGAGCTCGCTGATCGAACGTTCCCCCTGAGACTTCTCGGACGCTGCCGTGCTCAAAGCCGCCGCCGTCGACTCGGCCAACATCGCGTAGCCGGCCGACACCCCCAACGGGGAGGCCATCTCGTAGTACTGCCACGTGTGCAACGCACAGAACCCGCGGGACTGAGCGTGCAGCCGCTGGTCCTGTTCGCGGGTGGCCAACCGGAACTGGGCGTAACGCAGGTAGTCGATCAGCGTCTGCTCCTGTTGGGAGCACGCCACACACGGCTCCACCCCCCGCCCGGCACCGCCGGCGCTCGGGCGTGGTTCGCTCAGGGCGACGGGACCCGAAGCACCTTCGAGCTCCGGGGAGTCGAGGGGCTCGTGCAGCTGCAAGTCAGGCAGAGAGCCGGCCAACCGGGTGGTCAGCTCGTCGAGCACCCTGAGGTGTTCGGCCGAGCCGGGGGTGCCCAGATTGTGGGTGAAGCGCAGCTCTGCGGTGTGGGTGCGGTCAGCGACCACCAGAGCGAGGCGGTCGACCCAGTCCGTCGTCAGGCGGATGAAGTCGGCGCTTGCTCGGTCGGTGATGGAGCTGATCGCGTGGTCCACGATGTTCGGCAACCGGCTACGCAGCTCCGCCAGCCGACTCGCCGTCCGAAGGTGGGCCCAGCCTCGGGTTTCTGAGGTCAGGGCCCACGAGACCCCGGGAACCGCCAACAGGGGAAGGGACTCGGCGCTCCAACCACCTTTGGCCAGCAGGTCCTCGCCCAGCGGCATACCCGCGATCTCGGCCCCGAGGGCTCGGGGTGAGCCGGCCAGGTCGAGCAGCTGACCGATCTGCCCAGAGACCAGGCCGATGGCCAGCTCGGTGGCCTCGGCCGCCCGTTGTCCCAGCCACTCCCGCACGGCGGGCAGGGTTGCCTTCTCCAACATAGGCAGGACGTCGATGTCAGCGAAGCGGTCCCTGGTCTGCGGAGCCTGTGCCTGGGAGAGCAGAGGATTCAGCTGGCTCCGCAATTCGGCCTGCCAGCGCTCGCTCTGGGATGCCAGCCGCGTGGGCAGGGCTGACTCCAGGCGTCGACGCATCTCGCTGACCAGCTCGCATTGCCGCGCGCGTACGTCGGACATTCGCGCGTCGAACGCCTCGGCCACCACGGTGCGGTCCACGCCTGCTCGGCTGCTGATCGACAGATCCCGTCTCTGACGCCGAATAATGGCCAACGCCTGGGTGGTGCAGCTGCGAAGGAACTGGGACGACTTCTGGGCGGCCAGGAACGTGGTCAGTGAAGACTCGAACTCCGGTAGGCCGCTGGTTGCCAGTAACGCGGTGTCGGTCGATTCGTGCGCCTTCAGGGCCTGAAGTGCCGACAAGCCGAACACGCGCGACGCGGGCGTGGGGGCGACGTGGCGGACGGCCTGCGACACGAACTCCATCACCTCGTTGCGCGACTCCACGGAAACCAGGTCGCGCTTGTTGATCACGAGGTACAGGGGGTTACCGGAGTGACCCACCTCGGCCAGGATCGACATCTCGGCCTCGGTGAGTGCCGAGTCGAAACCGGTCACGAAGACGACCGCGTCAGCCTCCCTCAGGAACTGCCGGGTCGTCGCCGTGTTCACGCCGATCTGAGAACCGATACCGGGAGTGTCGACAAAGGCAAAACCGAGACGCAACAGCTCGACCGGGAGCTCGATCGTGACATCGGTGACCTGCAGCTGGGTGCGGGCGACGCTGTTCTGCGTGATCAGGTTCGAGACCTCTGCCAGCGGCACCGTGATGGGAAGCCCATGGCCCCGGCGCTGATACGTGGCACGCAGTCGACTGCCGTACCGGACCGTGGTGATGACCGACGTCATGGGCAGCACCCCGGTCGGAAGGTAGGCGCCACCGAGGATGGCGTTCATCAGGGTGCTCTTCCCCCGACTGAACTGGCCCACGACCGCCAGCGTGAAACGGTCTTCGGCGAGCTTCGCCAAGAGCCTCCTGCACTCCTGCTCGACGAGGTCGTCCTGTCGCTCCCGGGCGACGTGCACCACCTCGCGCACGGCGTCCGCCAAGGCAAGGCGACTGTGCTGATAGTCCTTCAGGGGGTCCATAACCGCTTCTCCGCTCACTCGCACCCGGCGCATCGGCTGCTATCCGCTGCGCGCGGCTGTTTGCCTAGAAGCCATAAGCCGTCCGCACGACATCCGGGCCGGCAAGGGCGAGCCTCATCGCGAATCCTCTTCAAGGATGCGCTTCGAGCCAAGCTTCGGTCAATCAGGCGCGGCCTCGCCGCTTCACCCCGTGAGGACGATGCCGGGGGTGGCCACCAAACCTATGGTTGCGGTATGAGCACCTCATCAGACGTACCTGTCGGCTACAACACCCCGGTCCCGACCAAGATCCTGACGCCCGACCGGGTCGAGACCCGGATCGGGACGCTCGAGTTCACCGATGGCTTTCCCAGCGACGAGACCGCCAAGAAGGTGTTCGACCACCTCGACTTCCTGCGGGCCGTCGAGGTGTTCCTGCAGTGCATTCCGGCGGCCTCGATGGAGGGGCTGCGAGTGGGCCTCGCCGAAGTCGGCTGTGACGCCGCCCATAAAATGTTGATCGCCGACTCCCTGCTGGACTCCAACCCGCTGTTCCTGACCGGCAACACCGACACCGTCTACGCGCTGGCGATGCTCGACCTCCACCGCGATGGTCCGACCGTCGTCCAGATCCCACCCGGGTGTGGCCCCGGCACCGTCAACGACGCGTGGTTCCGGTTCGTGACCGACATGGGCGCACCCGGGCCCGATCGGGGCGCAGGCGGCGACTACCTGCTGGTTCCTCCCGGCTACGACAAAGAGATCCCGGACGGGTACCACGTCGCCCACTCGCGCAGCTATACCAACCTGTTGGCGCTTCGCGGGTTCCTCGTCGACGGCAAGACCGATGCGGCAACCGCGATGTTCCAGGACGGCGTCAAGATCTACCCGCTGTCCGCTGCGAACCAGCGCCCAGAGATGGAGTTCACCTCCTTCTCCGGCAAGGCGTTCAACACCATCCACGCCAACGACCAGAGCTTCTACGAAGAGGTCGCCGACGTGATCAGGCGCGAACCGATCACGCTGATCGACCCGGAAACCCGAGGCCTGCTCGCGGCGATCGGCATCCACAAGGACCGTCCCTTCGAGTCCGACGAGCGGCTGCGTGGCACGCTCTCCGACGCCGCCGCCGTCGGCAACGCCACCGCCCGCGCGATCTGCTTCCAGACCAGAGATGCGCGGGCCTATTTCTACGAGAACCGCGCGTGGAAGACCGGCTTCGTCGGCGGTGACTACCGGTGGCTCGATGGTGACGGGCGCGGCGGGCGCAACATGGACGCCCGCACGCTGTTCTTCTACCAGGCCACCTTGAACACCCCCGCGATGGCGCTCGAGATGGTGGGCGTCGGCTCGCAGTATGCCCTCTCCGAGCACGACGCCTCCGGCGCGTTCCTGCACGGCAGCAACACGTATCGACTGACCCTTCCCCCGGACATACCCGCCAAGGACTTCTGGTCGTTGATCGTCTACGACCCCCAGACCCGTTCGGAGCTGCAGACCGGCCAACCCCTGCCGAGCCGGAGCAGTGAGAACAACAAGGACGAGCTCACCTACAACGACGACGGCTCGATCGACCTCACCTTCGGGCCGGAGCCGCCCAGTGAGGGTCGTGGCAACTGGATCCAGACCGTGCCCGACAAGAGCTGGTACGCGATCCTGCGCCTGTACGGCCCGCTGGAGCCCTGGTTCCAGAAGACCTGGATCCCCAACGACATCGAGCGGCTCTGATCGCGCCGCGGCATGCGCCGACGTGCTCGTCGTCCGCTGCGTCTGGGACGGGTGCGGTAGACCTTTCATCCTCAGAGGGTGAGGCGCCGCGTCGGGACGCTCGCGTAGCGTCGCGGGCACGCCGGCGGCGCGGTTCCGAGCAATGCTGTGAGCGCACTGAAGGAGCGACGATGACCGACACGTTGGCCAGCTGGAATGACGGGGAGGCCCGCAGAGCGATTTTGAGCTTCGTCGAAAGGGCCACGAGCCCGGGGGATGGCTACATCGAGACCGCCGACCGGATCGCGGTGTTCGACAACGACGGCACCATGTGGATCGAGCAACCGCTGCCTGTTCAGCTCGACTTCATCTTCCGTGCGTTGGCCCGAGCCGCCCAGGACGACACGACGCTGGCCGACCAGGACCCATACCGGGCGGTCCTCACCAAGGACCTGGCCTTCTTCACCGCCGTCAGCCAGCAACAACCCGAGGCCATCCGGGCCCTGGAGGAGGCGCTGGCCCGCACCTGGCTCGGTCAAACCCCTGCGGAGTTCGAGGCTCAGGTGGCCACCTACCTGAACGACGTGACGTCCGAGCGGTTCGGGGTTCCGTACCCGCAACTCGTCTATCGACCGATGCTGGAGCTGTTCGCACTGTTGGAAGCCCATGACTTCCGGGTCTTCGTGTGCTCGGGCGGCGGGCGGGACTTCATGCGGGTCATCGCAGAGTCGGCGTGGGGTATACCGCGCGAACGCGTCATCGGCACCGCACCCTCCTACACCTATGAGGACGGGGTCATCAGGCGTGGCGGCACACTGCTCGGCGGGCTCGCTCTCGGGCCGGGCAAGCCTGAACACATCTTTGCTTACGCCGGGAGGATGCCCGCGTTCGCCGGCGGCAATGCCGACGTGGACATCGAGATGCTCGAGTCCGCAACGTTCGCGCTCTTGGTCGTGCACGACGACGCCGACCGCGAGTTCGCCTACACGTCGGCGGCAGAGAAGTCCGTTGCTGCGGCCCAGAAGAACGGCTGGACCCTGGTGAGCGTCAAAGACGACTGGAACACCGTCTTCTGACGCCCTGACAAGTGGCCGACAACCCCCTCCCGCGTCGCCGATCGGAGCACCGATGACTGAACTCACCGCAATCGACGTCTTGATCCTGCCCGACGGCGCGATGCTCGAACAGGCCAAGGCATGGAACGCCCGGCTGCTCGAGAGCGTCAGGTCGGGGTTCACGCTCGATGCTAAGCACACGCCCCACATCACGCTGCTCCAACGTTACGTGCACACCGAGGAGCTCGATGAGGTGTACGCCGCGATCGGCTCCACCCTTGCCGATGTTGCTGCGTCGAGTCTGGAGCTCACAGCGGTCAAGCTGGCGCACATGGAACTGGCCGCCACCCCTGGCGTGGGTCTCGCCGGGCTCCTGTGCCAAGCCGGCTCCTCGGTCATCGATCTGCAGAGGGCCCTCATCGAGGCGGTCAAGCCCTACACCGGTTCGGGTGGCACCAGGGAGGCATTCGTCACCAGCGAAGCCGAACCTGACATCAACGCTGACACCCTGACCTACGTCGAGGGGTACGTGCCCGAGCACAGCGGCGACAAGTTCCTGGCCCACGTGACCGTCGGGCAGGCGACGCTCGCTGACCTCGCCGACCTCGAGCGCAGCACCTTCGACCGTTTCATGTTCCACCCGGTCGGGTTCGCCGTCTACCACCTCGGCAACAACGGGACCGCCCAGACCCAACTTCGCCACTGGGACCTGACATGAGCCGCCACGCGGGAGCCACCGATGGCCGCAGTTGAGGCCCGCAATGCGTTGGATCACGTGGTTGTGGTCATGTTCGAGAACAGGTCGTTCGACAACCTGCTCGGTCGGCTGTACCAGCCCGGCGAGGTGGCTGCGTTCGAGGGAGTGGTCGGCAAGAACCTCGGCAACCCCATCCCTGAATGGGCCGAGCACGGAGCTCACCGGCTAGTGGTGCCCTACGGCGTTTCACCAACGATGAACACACCCTGGCCCGATCCCGGCGAGGAGTTGCCGCACATCAACACCCAGCTGTTCGGGATCCTCGATGATGGCAACCGTGGCGTTCTCCAACCGGAGAAGTCATTCAACTCACCGGACTACCCGACTCAACAGCCCACGATGGACGGGTTCCTCACCGACTACCTCAGCACGTTCATCGCGGAGTTCCGCCGCCAGCCAACCTATGACGAGTACGCCCAGTACATGACCGGCTACACCCCCGAACAGATGCCGGTCCTGTCCACGGTCGCCCGGGGGTTCGCGACCTTCGACCATTGGTTCTGCGACGTTCCGTCGTGCACCTTTCCCAACCGGTCGTTCTTCCACGCCGGAACGTCATCCGGGTACGTGGTGAACATGTCCCCACCGGAGTCGTTCGTCGCACACAACACCGCCGAGACACTGTTTGATCGTCTCGAATCGAACGGTCTCACGTGGAAGGTCTATTGCGACCCCCCGTCGCACTACTCGCTGACCGGGCTGATCCACGCCCCACGGCTACGCGGCAGGTTCGCCACGCACTTCTTCTCCACCGACCAGTTCTTCGAAGACGCCGAGAAGGGGGAGCTGCCCACCTACGCCTTCATCGAACCGCAGATCATCGGCCACGCCCACAACGACATGCACCCCGCCTACGGAATGCTCACTCCGGGCCTCACGTGGGATCCGCCATCGTCTCTGATCGGCGGCGAGGACCTTCTCGCGCGCCTCTACGAGGCGGTTAGATCCTCGTCGTCGCCGACGGGGTCGAACTACCTGAACACCACCCTGATCGTCACCTTCGACGAGCACGGCGGTACCTACGACCATGTCGCCCCTCCCGCGGCGGCGCCACCGCACGCCTCCGCGCCGGCTGGTCAGTTCGGCTTCGCGTTCGACCGCTCGGGCGTGCGCATCCCGACACTGGCGATATCGGCGTGGATTCCAGAGCGCACGGTCGTCACCGAGGAATACCGGGCCACCTCCGTCATCTCGACGATGCGCGAACGGTGGAGCCTCGGGAACCCCTTTACCGACCGCGACGCAACCGCCCGCAGCCTCAGCTCGATCTTCACCCTGGACACGCCACGGGCGCAGGCAGACTGGCCCGATGTGGTCGCCCGGCCCGTAGAACCGATGCCCGAGTCGTTGTTGCCGATGGACGCCCCGATCAACGGGCTCGGTAAGGCTCTGCTGGGAGGTGTGCTCGCGCTCGGCAAGGGGATGGGTGTCGCTGTGCCTGAACTGTCGCCGGATGCCGTGATCTCCGGCGCAGAGGCCATCGCCATGGGCCAAGAGCTGCTCGGCGATCTCTTCCCAGCCATGCGATCGTGAGAAGCGACGGACCCTACGAACATTCGACCACGAGGTTTGCCCGCTGGCACCCGCACAGCAACCGTGACACCGAAACGCCGGCCCCGTTCCCGCTCCCGAGCGACGAACCGCGCCATCTGGTCAAGCCGGCTTGTTCGCGCAGACGGTACGTTGCGTCTGCCCGGTCTGCGGCCGACCTGTCGAGCAGTGCCACCTCATCTCGTGAGGGGGACGTGGATGGTGTCGGTGTTGGTGTCGGTGGGCGCGGTGACGTCCGGTGAGACGGATCAGGGTGTCCATCTCTTCGTCGAGCGCGTGCACGAGAATCTCTGGGTCGGTGATGACAGCGGCATCCGCCTTGAACCCCACCTGCACGACGCCGTCGTAGCTGAAGATGCACACCCCGAGCGTCTGGTGCCCCGACCCGGGGACCCAGCCGAGGATGCCGGTGATGGGCGCGCCGGCGAGGTAGCGGCTGGTCATCGGCCCGGCGACGTTGGTCGTCACCCCGATGGCCTTGCCGGCGAAGAAGTCGATGACCTGCTTGGCGATCTGGGTGTTCGTGTGGCCGATCGCGGTGATCAGACCGAACGTGACCACAGCCTCCGGCGAGCTCTTGATCGCGTCCATCCGGCGCTTGGTCTCGGCGAGCCGCTGCAACGGGGCGAGCCGGCTGGTGGGCAACGGCAGCATGACGAGGGCGAACTTGTTGCCGAGCTCGCGGGGGAGTGGCTGACCCAGGTCGCGCAGGTTGACCGGGACCATCGTCGTGAGGTCGTCGGGGTCGCCGCCGCGCTGACTGACGTACTCGCTGATCGCCCCGGAGACGGCGCCGATGAGCACGTCGTTGACGGTTGCCCCGGTGACGCGACCGACGAGCTTGATGTCCGTCAGCGGACGCGGCTTGGCCCAGACCGCACGCTTGGCCCGGCCCGGGGTGCCGCTGACCGGCGAATTGGGGTTGTGGCCGAGCAGCAGCTTGTCGGCGATCTGCCCGGTCTGCCAGGCGGCCGTAAGGGCCTCGATGGCGTACGTCGGGTTCAGGGCCGCCGGGATCTCGCCGAACATGCTCAACGCGCCGCGCACGCCGGCCGAGACCGGTGCGGCGAGCCGCCCGGCAACGTCGATCAGGCTGGTAACGGCCGAGTTCACGGGTTTCGTTGTGGATGATGCGTCCTCGCCCCCCACGACGTCGCCGTCCGGCTCCTCGTCGGTGAGCGAGAGGAGTACCCGGGCGAGGGCGATGCCGTCGGCGAGGGCGTGGTGGAAGCGCGAGAGCAGGACCGTGCCGCCCGCGTGCCCGTCGATGAGGTACAGCTGCCACAACGGCCGGTCGCGGTCGAGGGGCTCCTGCATCTTCTGCTCGATGAACGCCTGCAGCGTCGCCTCGTCGCCGGGCTCGGGCAGCTGCACGTGGTGGAGGTGCTGGTCGATCGAGAACTCCTCGTCGTCCTCCCAGTGCGGCATGCCGAGGGGGGTGTAGGGCTCGACGACCAGCTGGCTGAAGACCGGGTAGCGGTCGATGAGCCGGTGTCGCACGATCGCCTTGAGGCGCTCCACGTCCACTGGCCCCCCGAGGCTGATGATCGCGTCGATGACCATGAGGTTGTCGGGGCTGTCCATCGACAGCCAGATCGCGTCGACCGGCCCCATGGCGCGCCGTCCGGTCATCGGAGCACCCTTTCCGGCGCTCTCGCAGAGAGTTCAAGCAGGTGGTGACGCTCGCGTTCCCGTAGGGCCAGCTCCCGGACACGGGCGATGTCCTCGTCGGTGAACACTCCGTTCACTCCCGAGATGGCGGCCAGCTTCATCCCGTGCTTGAGCCCGAGCCGATAGATCTGCTTGACCTTCTCCCACTCGATCTCCCGGCCGACGGTGAAGGTCTCGTAGCGCCCCTCCAGAGCCAGCACCACGGTCTCGGCGAGGCAGGCGTACGCCACGCCGTGCGGTAGGCCGATGTCCTTCATCGACAGCTCCCCGGGCAGCTCGATCTCGCCTGACTCGATGACGAGTACGTCGGGACGCTTGGCGACGTCCTGCGCCGACAGGTCGAGTGGTCGGGCGACATCGGTTATCACGCAGCCGGGCTTGACTGCGGTGATGTCGATGACGCGCTTGCCGGCACCCGAGGTGGCGGTGACGATCAGGTCCATGTCGGCCAGATGCTCATCCGGTGCCGTCGAGACGCGGATCTCGGCTCGCGGGTCGGCACGCTCGATCTCCTCCTTCAGGGCCAGCAGCTTCGCGGTTTCAGGCGAGACCAGCCACAGCTCGTCACTGGCCAGCGCCAGCAACCGCGCGCACACAGAGCCGATGGCGCCGGTCGCACCGACCACCATGGCCGTTCCGCGCATCCGACCCGTATCGTCCATCTCGGCGAGGCCGATCTTGGTGAGCGCCTCATGAGCGGCCCACAGCGCCGCGGAGGCGCTGTAGCTGTTACCGGTCGTGATCGGCAACGGTGCTCTCTTGGCGACGGTGACGCCCGCATCGCCGACCACCTTTGTGAAGGCGCCGAGACCCATGATCTGGGCACCGAGCTTTCGTGCTGTCTCAGCCGCCTGGAGCAGCCGGGCGTAGGTGAACTCGGGGCTGTGCGCCATCAGTTCACGGGGCGTGCCACCGACGGTGATCAGCCACCCCTCCGCTTCTGCCCCGGTCGGAGACGTGATGCCGGTGACGTGGGAGTAGACGAAGGGCGGCGCGTAGGCGACGGCCTTCTCGACGACGTCCATCGCCGCGTCCGGCATGATCTTCGCCATCGTTCCCAGTGGCTCGACCCGGGTGAGGAAGGCCTGCGACAACGGGTGGATGACGAACGCGAACCGGCTCTTGCGGCGCGGCCCGTTCGGGTAGAGCACCCTCGGTTCCAGATCGGTCGAATGGATGATCTCGAGGAGGTCGTCCTCGGTCAGGTTTCCGTCGTCGTCGACCAGTGCTCGCATCATCGCTTCCAGCAGAGCGGCCGAGACCGTGACGCTAAATGGCTGCGGGGTGCTGTCCAGCACCAGGTCGACGCCTCGGGCAGCCAGGTCCGCGAGTCGGTCGGGTGAGATCGTCGAGCTGACCAGCGTCTTGCCGGCCAGGTCCTCCAGACCGAACCCGACGAGCTCCTCGTAGGTCGCCACCACGACGTCGGCGTCACGGGCGGCGCGACGAGCCAGAGCGTTGCTCGCCAGTTCCCCGGGGGCCCGAACCTGAGCCCGCACCATGTCAGGGAGCCAACGCATCGACGACAGCGCCAGGTCGACGCCCAGGGTGGCCAGCGGAACATCGTTCAGCCGTTCGGGAATCCGCAGACGGAGCAGCGGATCGGAGAACGCGATGTTGTCGGTGTACTGCCGCAGCGTGCGTGCGGTGCGGTCATGGTTACGTCCGCCGAGGACAACGGTGCGGGCATTGGCGAAATATCCTGGCATCTCGCTCTGCAGGCGTCGGATCGCCCACTCCTGGAGCACATCACGCAGCATGTGCCCGTTCGTGACCGGCACCGGGAAGGCTGCTGCCTTCACCTTCGCGATCGCGTCCAGGTCACCGTCGTAGAGGCCGCTGGCCCGGGCCTCGCGTATTCCGGTGACGGCGATCGCGGCTGCCCGGCCCGACCAGTCCCGGACGAGGCTGGTGGCATTGCCGACGTCCCCGTCGGCGCCGACCCGAACGATGCGGATCGTGCGGCCCAGAAGGGTCACACGCTCGTCGAAGTCGCGCTCGGACTCCGCCAGGCTGACGTTGACCACGGTGAGTGGAGGGGTGGTGGGCATGCTGTTCCCTTCTGGTTCCGCGCTCAGACCATCGCCGCGGAGTCGATCTCCGGGTGGGTCCGCATGAACTCGAGCAGCGTGGCGGCATAGTCCGCGAACGGTGGGCAGACCACTCCGGAGCCCTCGAGGTCAGAGCGGGTGTTCGTGGTCGAGTACGTCGTCGGCGAAGCGAAGTAGTCGACCGACTCGGCGGGAAAGCCCACCAGCCACTCCATTCCCGGCACGGTGGCGAGCAGCCCGCGGGTCACCCCGAGGGGCAGCCGAACCCAGACCACCCATTTGCCCAGGTGATCGGCGAAGGTGTCGACGACCTCCCGGACCGTCGGTGGGTCGGGGTCGGTGAGGGCGTAGGTCCGCCCCACCGACGTGTCCAGCACGGAGAGCTCGTCCATGGCGTCCACCACGAAGTCGCGCGGCACCAACGAGACTCGCACCCGGTCAGGGTCACCCACCGCTGGAACCGCGGCCAGCCGCAGCTGCCGGAGCAGGAAAGCGGCCAAGAAGTACGGCCCGTCGTATTTCTGGGTGGCGCCGGTGGTCGAGTCGCCGACCACGATGCCCGGCCGGTAGATCGTGGCCGGAAGCCCATCGGCCATCGCCTGGTGGACGGCCATCTCGGCTTCCCACTTGGTGGACTCGTAGTGGTTGCGGAAGACCTGGCCCTCGTCGAGATCGTCCTCGCCGAAGATGCCTTCGTGGCTGCCGCTCACGTAACAGGTGCTCACGTGATGTAGTCGTGGCATGGACCCGCGCGAGGTGCAGAACTGCAGCACGTTGTTGGTGCCGTCAACGTTGACCCTGCGGGCGACGCCGCTCTCAACGGCGAGGTCGTAGACCGCCGCGAGGTGCCAGACCTCCCGGACGTCCCCGAGGTCCGCTCCGGCGCAGATGCCGAGATCAGTTGCGGTGATGTCACCCTCGACGAGCTGGAGCCGGCCCTTCAGGTGCGGATGGGTCTCGGTCAACGTCGCGACCCGCTGCCGAGCGAGAGCGACGTGCTGGGTCTGGACCAGACAGACCGCCTGCACCCCCGGACGACGTGCGAGCAGCCGCGGCAGCAGGGCAGAGCCGACGAACCCGGGGAACCCCGTCATCAAGAGCGTCGACATTCCATCTCCCTGCACCACGTGGACGCCTCCATTCTCTCGTGAGCGAGCTGGGCAGCGACAGGGACCAAAGACACCTGGGTCATTGACGTTGCCGGCGCCCTGCTCGTCAGCCGGCCATGCATCATCCGAACGCCCTGGTCGTGGCATTCGTTCAACTGCACTCAGTGACAACGCAACTGGCGGCGCCAGGATCCTCATCCGGATACATCTGTTGTACCAGAACAGGATTCGCACGAACCCCATCACGAGGGTTGACGGTTGCAGATGGATCAGTGGTGAGTCGACCGGCCCGCTTGTATCGGGCAGGGTTCCCGTATGCCCGGATTGGCTATTTACTACGGACCGTAGTAGGTTCAGTCTTTCCAGCGCGAGCATGGTCGCAGTGCTGTTGAGAGCGGGAAAGGATCGTGCCGTGTATCGGGTCGCTTCTGAAGTCGGTCGCCTCCGTCAGGTCATCGTCCATCGGCCTGGCCGAGAGATGGATCGATTGACGCCGAGCAACAAGGACGGTCTGCTCTTCGACGACGTGCTGTGGACGCAGCGGGCCCAGCAGGACCACGACCACTTCGTCGACGCGTTGCGGGCCGAGGGGTCGGAAGTGCTGTACCTGCAGGAGCTGCTGGCGCAGACCCTTGAGGTCGAGGAGGCGCGCGCCTACGTCACTGCGGAGACCTTCGAGGAGCGGTGGTACGGGATCACCGGCAACCGGGTGATGCGCGAGTACGCGGACTCCCTGACTGCCACGGCCCTGGCCGAGCTGCTGATCGTCGGCATCACGAAGAACGAGCTGATCGACATCACTGGTGACCACCACTCGGCCTACCTCGCCCAGGCTGACGCGGACTTCATGGTGCTGCGCTGCCTGCCCAACCACCTGTTCACGCGCGACACCTCCTGCTGGGTCTACGACGGAGTGTCGATCAACTCGATGCGCAAGACGGCCCGGCAGCGGGAGACCATCAACTACGAAGCCATCTATCGCTGGCACCCACGCTTTGCCGATGTGCCGTTCCGCCGCTGGTCGGGTGGGATGGCCGACGGGCCCGCCGTCATCGAGGGTGGAGACATCGAGGTGATCGGCAACGGCGCGGTCGTGGCCGGCCTTTCCGAGCGAACCAGCGCCGCCGGCAGCGAACGACTGGCTCGCGCCCTGTTGTGGGACAGCGACCAGGTCGACACCGTCGTCGGCTTGGTGATGAAGCGCGAACGGGCCCAGATGCACCTCGACACCGTGATGACGATGGTCAACCCCGGCACCTTCCTGAAGTACAAGAAGCTCGGCATGCTCCCGTCGGTGACGATCACGCGCGGCGAACGACGCGGCGAGATCGCGGTGCACCGGGCGCCGGCTGACGACATGCACGTCGTGCTGGCCAAGGCCCTCGGACTGCCCGAGGTTCGTGTTCTGACCACCCCCGAGGACAACCACGCGGCCGAGCGCGGGCAGTGGAACGACGCCTGCAACGTGCTGGCGGCCGCGCCCGACGTCGTCTATGCCTACGACCGGAACACCGATGCGAACGCCTACCTGCGGTCTGAGGGGGTCCGGGTCATCGAGATTCCTGGCGCCGAGCTCGGCCGCGGCCGAGGCGGGCCACGGTGCATGACCTGCCCCACCGTCCGGGACGACATCTGAGCAGTCCTCCACCGCTTCACCCCCCACTATGGCTAGGAGAGAGATACACATGGTCCACGCACTGTTCGGAAGGTCCTTCGTCAAGGAGCTGGACTTCACGCCTGATGAGTGGCGCTCGTTGCTGGACCTGTCGGTAGAGCTGAAGGCGGCCAAGAAGCAGGGCCGCGAGACCCAGCACCTGGCCGGCAAGAACATCGCCCTCATCTTCGAGAAGACCTCGACTCGCACCCGCTGCTCGTTCGAGGTGGCCGCCTTCGACCAAGGGGCGCACATCACCTACCTCGACCCGGTGTCGTCGCAGATGGGGCACAAGGAGTCGGTGGCGGACACCGCGCGGGTGCTGGGACGCTACTACGACGGCATCGAGTTCCGCGGGTCGAAGCAGTCTCACGTCGAGACCCTTGCCGAGCTCTCCGGCGTCCCCGTCTGGAACGGGCTCACCGACGACTGGCACCCCACCCAGATGCTCTGCGACATGCTGACGATGCATGAGCACTCGGGCAAGGACTACTCCGACATCGCCTTCGCCTACCTGGGCGACGGACGGAACAACGTCGCCAACTCGCTGATGATCTCTGCCGCTCTGCTCGGCATGGACGTGCGCATCGTCGGCCCACGATCACTGTGGAACGAGGAGCACTGGATCGCCAAGGCGAACGAGATCGCTGCCCGGACCGGGGCCCGGATCACCCACACCGACGACGCCAAGACCGGTGTCGAGGGCTGCGACTTCCTCTACACCGACGTCTGGGTCTCGATGGGCGAACCCCAGGAGGTGTGGGACGAGCGCATCGCCCTCCTGCAGGACTACCAGATCAACGCCGCCCTGATGGCGGCGACCGGCAATCCCGACACGAAGTTCCTGCACTGCCTCCCCGCGTTCCACGACCGCAACACCGTGGTCGGCGAGGACATCTACGCCAAGACCGGCCTGAGTGCGATGGAAGTGTCCGACGAGGTGTTCGAGTCTGAGGCGTCCGTCGTCTTCGACCAGGCCGAGAACCGGATGCACACGATCAAGGCGGTCATGGTCGCGACGTTGGGCCGGTGACGACGTGCGAATCGTCATTGCCCTGGGGGGAAACGCCCTCCTGAAGCGGGGTCAGACCCCGGATGCCGCGATCCAGGTCGCGAACGTCGAGACGGCCTGCCGAGCCCTTGCTCCGTTGGCCCGGGAGCACGAGATCGTCATCACGCACGGTAACGGCCCGCAGGTGGGCGTGCTGGCGCTGCAGTCGGCCAGCGACCCCAACCTGACGATCCCCTACCCCTTCGACACCCTCGGCGCGATGACACAGGGGATGATCGGGTACTGGATGCTGCAGTCGCTGCAGAACAACCTGCCCGGCCGAGACGTCGCGGCGATCATCAACCAGACGCTGGTGATGGAGTCGGACCCCGCCTTCGATCACCCGACGAAGTTCGTGGGGGAGGTCTACACCGAGCAGGAGGCCGTCGAGCTCACCGCTGCTCGCGGCTGGGTGATGAAGCCCGACGGGGAGCACTTCCGACGGGTGGTCGGCTCCCCGCGCCCTCAACGGGTCATCGAGACCAAGCTGATCCGCTCGATGCTCGACGACGGCACCGTTGTCGTCTGCGCCGGCGGCGGCGGCATACCGGTGGTCCGCGATGAGCACGGCAACCGGGTCGGGGTCGAGGCGGTCGTCGACAAGGACCTGACCGCAGCCGTTCTGGCCGAGCATCTCGACGCCGACCTGCTCATGATCCTCACCGACGTTCCTGCTGTCATCGACGGCTTCGGCACCGACGCGGCCCGACCCATCCATCGGGCGACCCCGAAGATGCTTCGCGCGATGGACTTCCCGGACGGGTCGATGGGCCCGAAGGTCGAGGCGGTCTGCCGCTTCGTCGAACTCACGGGGGGCATCTCCGCAATCGGACGATTCGAGGATGCCGTCCAGCTGGTGGCCGGCCTCGCCGGCACGGTCGTCACCCCGGGAGGTGACTACGGCGGAGTGCGGGACAACCAGGTGCCGGTCACCGCCGCTACCAACGGTCAGAAGGTGCGCGCCTGAGCTGCCGCCCGAACGACTCACAGACACAACAGAACCAACCCAACCGGGCCACCGGCCCAAAGGAGCGATACCCATGACGAAGATCGTCAACTCGTGGAACGACTTCGACCCCCTCAAGCACGTCATTGTCGGCAGGGCCGACCACAGCATGATTCCGCCGGAGGAACCGGCCTCATCGGAGAAGATCCCGCTCGACTCCGAGATGCGGGGGGTCTGGGGACCACGCCCTCAGGAGTCGGTCGAGAGGGCCAACGAGCAGCTCGACAACTACGCCAAGATCCTCGAGCAGCATGGCATCAAGGTCGACCGGCCGACCCCCCTGCAGTGGAACCAGGCCATCGGTACCCCGGACTTTCGCAACGACTCGATGATGACCTGCATGCCGCCCCGCGACATCCTGCTCACCATCGGCAACGAGATCATGTCGTCCGCGAACGCCTTCCGCTCCCGCTACTTCGAGTACCTCGCGTACTGGCCGCTGATGAAGGAGTACTTCGACAACGACCCCGAGTTCAAGTGGACGCAGGCTCCGCGGCCGCGTCTCACCGACAAGTCCTACAAGCACAACTACTTCGACGAGGAGATCTCGTTGGAGGAGCGCCTCGTGCGCACGGCGAACCTCGACTTCGTCACGACCGAGGTCGAACCCATGTGGGACGCGGCTGACGTGTTGCGGCTGGGCAAGGACCTGTTCATCCAGCATGGCCTGACGACCAACCGCACGGCCATGGAGTGGTTCAAGCGGTACTACCCCGACATGCGGGTGCACGCCGTGAACTTCCCCGGCGACCCCTACCCGATCCACATCGACGCGACCTTCGTGCCGCTGCGCCCGGGGCTGATCATCAACAACCCCCACCGCCGTCTCCCGCAGGAGCAGAGCAAGATCTTCGAGACGAACGACTGGGAGATTATCGACGCCGCCCAGCCGGCTCACGACGAGCCGCCGGCACTGTGCTACTCGTCGGTCTGGCTGTCGATGAACTGTCTCATCCTGGACCACAAGACGGTGTGCGTCGAAGCCTCCGAGGTTCACCAGATGGACCAGCTCGACAAGCTCGGGATGAACGTCATCCCGGTGCCGCTGCGCGATGCGTACGCCTTCGGTGGAGGCATGCACTGCGCCACCGCGGACGTCTACCGCGAGGGTGACTGTGAGGACTACTTCCCCAACCAGATCGCAGACCCGACGCTGGTCTGAGACGTAGGCGCATGGTGGGGCGGCCGCGCCGCCGCCCCACCATCCGCTGACTCTGATCGGCGCAGCACGGACCCACCTGGAGCACCCTTTGAGCACCGCCACCAGCTCGACCCCCGATGTCGTCATGAACAAGAAGCTGGGCTTCGGGGCGATGATCATCTCAGCCACCGGCATGGGCATGGTCGGCTTCTTCTCGCGCGGGGCCGTGCCGACCCACGAGGTTGACGGGCAGATCGTCAAGTACGTGCTCGGTGACTTTCTCGCGTTCGGCCGGATGGCGGTCGGTGCGATCGGCTTCCTCGTCATCATCCTGGTCACCCAACGGCTGGCTGCGCTCCGATCGACCAAGGTGTCCTTCTCCGTGGTGGCCGGCGGGCTCGCCATCGGCATATCGCTGGCCCTCTACGTCTCGGCGACGCTCCTGACCTCGATCGCCAACGCTGTCTTCCTCGTCTACAGCGGTCCGCTCTTCTCCGCGATCCTGGCGTGGATCTTCCTCAAGGAACGGATTTCCCTGCGCAACGGGCTCTTCCTGCTCCTCGTGTTCCTCGGGATGATGCTGACCATCGGGCTCGTCTCATGGTCCACCGGCTCGGGCTTCAGCGTCGGGCTCGAGCTCGGCGCCGACCCCGCCCTTCCGCAGAAGACTCTGGGTGACCTCTTCGGGCTGGCCTCCGGCGTCTTCTACGGCCTGGCCCTGTTCCTCTATCGCTACCGCGGAGACATGGGCAGCGAGGTCAGAGGCTTCTGGAACTTCATCTTCGGCGCCGTCGGGGCACTGGCCGTGATGGCGATCCGCTACACAACCCTCGACCCGGCCACGCCGGCAGTCATGGACGGGACCAACTGGCTGTGGGCCACCGGCCTGTTCGTCGTGAGCGGGCTCATCGGCATCGGCCTGCTCGTCGTGGCGGGAAAGCACCTGCGCGCGGTCGAGCTGTCGACGGTCTCGTACTGGGAGACAGTGGTGGCGCTGCTGTTCGGGCTCTTCTTCTTCGGCGAGAGCATGACGGTCAGCGCCCTGCTCGGCGGGCTGCTCATCATCGTGGGCGGCATGGGGCCCATCGTCTTCGGACTCGGCAGCAAGGGCGACGGTCGGCAGGACGGCGGAACCCCGACGGAACCGGATGCCGGCCAATCCGGGCGCACCCCGGAGGTCCGCGACCGGAAGCGTGAGGCCGCGCCCGGCTACGTTCCCAGCAGCCCGTCGTAGCGCAGGGACCCCGCTCGATGGTGAGGTTCCCCTGTCTTGTGCCGACGGTGGCTCCAGTGGTGCACTTCAGGATCAGCCATCAAGGCAGGGAACCTCGAGAGTGGTATGGCGATGAACAGGCAACGATGGGCCCGGTTCCGTTCCAGGCGGCGAACGTTCCTGACAGCCGTGACCGCCGGGCTGCTGGCGCTGACGACGCTGGCGAACGCACCCACCGGGTCCGCGGCCCCGGTGACCAACCCAACACCTGGCACCTACGCCGGCGGGGGCTTCGACCACTACACCGCGCCCAGCCAGACCCTGATGACCGCCTGGCGGGCCAGCTCGCCCTACCGCGCGGTCGGCATCTACATCGGGGGCGGCAACCGCTACGACACGGTGCAAGCCAACCTGACACCGCAGTGGGTGAGCACCCAGCAGTCCACGGGGTGGCACCTGCTCCCGATCTACCTGGGCCCACAGCCCTACTGCACCACCTCGACCAAGCCGATCCGGTTCACCGCCGGCAACGCTGCCGCCCAAGGTTCGTTGGCGGCCACCGACGCTGCCGCGCGAGCCCGATCGCTCGGGCTGGCCACGGGCAGCACGGTCTACAACGACATCGAGGCGTACAGCACCACCGACCCGGCGTGCACAAAGGCGGTGCTGACCTTCCAGAGCCAGTGGACCCAGCGGCTGCACGCCCTGGGGTTCCTCTCCGGCTTCTACAGCAGCCTCGGGTCTGGTATCCGCGACCAGGTCGCGGCCTACAACTCCACGGCCTACGTGCGGCCCGACCACGTGTGGTTCGCCCGGTACGACGGCGTCGCCACCGTGTCGGATGCGGCCATCCCCGCCACGTACTGGGTGCACCGCCGCATCAAGCAGTACCGGGGCGGAGCGCCGGAGAGCTACGGTGGTCAGACGCTGGACGTCGACCGTAACCAGCTCGACATCACGGCGCCGGGTGGCTTCATGCCGCTCCGCCCGTCGCGGTTGCTGGATACCCGTGCCGGGGTCGGTGCGCCGAAGGCTGCGGTCGCCCCCGGGGGCACGGTGCACCTGCAGGTCACCGGTCGTGGTGGGGTGCCGGCATCCGGGGTCTCGGCGGTGGTGTTGAACGTCACGGTCACCGCCCCCACGGGGTCCGGGTACCTGACGGTGTACGACGAGGGTGCTGCTCGTCCGAGGGTGTCGAACCTGAACTTCGTCAAGGGTCAGACGGTTCCGAACCTGGTCATCGCCCCGGTCGGGGCGGGAGGCAAGGTCGCCCTCTACAACGGGTCCCGTGGCACCACCTCGTTGATTGCCGACATCGGCGGCTACTACCTGGCCGGTACCGCGACGGTGAACGCGCCGGGTGGCTTCATGCCGCTCCGCCCGTCGCGGTTGCTGGATACCCGTGCCGGGGTCGGTGCGCCGAAGGCTGCGGTCGCCCCCGGGGGCACGGTGCACCTGCAGGTCACCGGTCGTGGTGGGGTGCCGGCATCCGGGGTCTCGGCGGTGGTGTTGAACGTCACGGTCACCGCCCCCACGGGGTCCGGGTACCTGACGGTGTACGACGAGGGTGCTGCTCGTCCGAGGGTGTCGAACCTGAACTTCGTCAAGGGTCAGACGGTTCCGAACCTGGTCATCGCCCCGGTCGGGGCGGGAGGCAAGGTCGCCCTCTACAACGGGTCCCGTGGCACCACCTCGTTGATTGCCGACATCGGCGGCTACTACCTGGCCGGTACCGCGACGGTGAACGCGCCGGGTGGCTTCATGCCGCTCCGCCCGTCGCGGTTGCTGGATACCCGTGCCGGGGTCGGTGCGCCGAAGGCTGCGGTCGCCCCCGGGGGCACGGTGCACCTGCAGGTCACCGGTCGTGGTGGGGTGCCGGCATCCGGGGTCTCGGCGGTGGTGTTGAACGTCACGGTCACCGCCCCCACGGGGTCCGGGTACCTGACGGTGTACGACGAGGGTGCTGCTCGTCCGAGGGTGTCGAACCTGAACTTCGTCAAGGGTCAGACGGTTCCGAACCTGGTCATCGCCCCGGTCGGGGCGGGAGGCAAGGTCGCCCTGTACAACAGGTCGCCTGGCACCACCTCGATGATCGCCGACCTGTGGGGCTACTTCTAAGACGGGATGATTCGCCTGACCGCCCGGCTCGGGCACCCTGCATCACCCATCGGACGAGTTGGTGATGCAGGGTTCGGCCAGTCGGATACGGTCGGAGGAGGTCGGGGGACTGTCAGTACGAGGAGACGTGTCATGGCAACCAAGCCGATCGTGCCGCCGTTCACGCGTGAGGACGCTGTCGCCAAGGTCCGGGGGGCCGAGGATCTGTGGAACACCAGGGACCCTGAGCGAGTGGCCCTCGCGTACTCGCCCGACAGCCGGTGGCGCAACCGCACGACCTGGGTCACGGGCCGAGACGAGATCGCCGCGTTCCTGGTGCAGAAGTGGGACCGGGAGCGGGACTACCGGTTGATCAAGGAGATGTGGGCCTTCGGGGACAACCGCATTGCCGTGCGTTTTGCCTCTGAGTCGATGGGCAAGGACGGGCTCTGGTACCGCTCCTACGGCAACGAGAACTGGCAGTTCGACCAGGAGGGCCGCTGTCAGTTCCGGCACGCGAGCATCAACGACCTGCAGATCTCGGAGTCGGAGCGGCTCTACCGCTGGGACGCTCCGGGCCCGCGGCCCGTCGACCACCAGGGCCTCACCGACCTGGGACTCTGAGCACCGGAGCTGGGGCGAACCTGGTCGCTCGCAGAGGCCCGGGGCTGAGATGATCGATGGATGCCGACCGGTCACGTCCTCTGCGTCAGTCGCGACCTGATGCACCGTTTCAGCAAGCTGCCGTGCGACTCGATCACCCTCGCAGCCGGGTTGGGCGTGGTCGGTGACGCCCATGCCGGCACGCTCGTGCAGCACCGTTCCCGGGTGCGCCGAGACCCCAACCAGGAGAACCTGCGGCAGGTGCACCTCATCTCGGCCGAGCTCTTCGCAGAGGCGGGGGCGCGCGGGCACCAGATCGGCCCGGGTGACCTGGGCGAGAACATCACGACCGAGGGCCTGGCGCTGCATTCCCTCCCTGTCGGTACTCGGCTGCACTTCGGCGAGGTCGTGGTGCGCCTGACGGGTCTGCGCAACCCGTGCCGACAGATCAACGACTTCCAGCCCGGCCTGCTCAAGGTGGTCGTGGCTCGCGCCGACGGCGTGCCGTCGACGGCCGAACCCACGCTGACCGCCACCGGGGGAGTCGATCGCCTCGAGGGTTCCACCGTCGTGCGCAAGGCAGGAGTGATGGGCGTCGTGGAGTGTGGCGGTGAGGTGCATCCGGGGCAGACCATCGGCGTGGTCCTTGCGGACGGCCCGTATACCGCCCTTGAACCCGTCTGAGGATGCCGCTGGGCCAGCACCGAGGGCGCCGTGACGCGTCCTTGGTCGCGGGTCTACGTCCCCGGTGGTCAGGGACGGTCTGCACGCGCGGGGCCCAGCTGGTCGGTCTCTCGACTCGAAGCCGGCTGAGGCTGTTCCGGCCCCAGGGCGCCAGCCGCAGCGCGCGGAAGAGTGGTCACGGCGACCACGGCTCCGACCAGCAGCACGCTCGCCGCGACCAGCCCGGTGGTGTGCATCCCCGCCACGTAGGCGCTGCGTGCGGCGTCGAGCACCTGCTGACCCACCCCGCCACCCCCGGACCGGGCCGTCACCTGGGCCGCGATGACACCGGCATCCCCGAGGGTCTGGGTGGCGGCGGCCGACTGGCCAGGCGTGAGTCCGGGCGGCAGGAGCAGCACGACGCGGGCGGCGTAGACGGCGCTGAGCACGCTGCCCAGCACGGCCATGCCGAGGGCTCCGCCCAGCTCGCCCGCCGTCTCGAACAGGGCCGATACGGCGCCGGTCCGCTCGGGCGGGGCGACCCCGACCGCGTACTCGGTGACCAGGGTGGCTACCGAGACGAGGCCGACGGCCACGAACGACGCGGACACCAGTGCCGGGAGGATGCTCGAATGCGCCCCGGCGCTCTGCAGGCCGATGAAGCCGGCGGCGGCGACGACGAACCCCGAGGCCATCACGATCGGGCGGCCGAGCCGCGCCGCGAGAGCCACGGCGGTCGGAGCCGCCGCGCCGACGAACACCGACGGCAGCAGGCTCCAGAGGGCGGCGGTCAGGGCGGTGTAGCCGAGCACCGACTGGAGGTACTGGGTCATCAGCACGGCGTTGCCCATGACGCCGAACATGGCGATCATCTGCACCGTCACCGAGCCGCTGAACCCGTGCCGGGCGAAGAGGCGCAGGTCGACCATCGGAGCCTCGAGCTGCCGTTGCCGGCGCACGAAGAGCAGTCCGAAGCATCCGCCACCCAGCGCGTAGAGCACGACCGGCCAGGAGAGGCCCGACGTGGCACCCTGCTTGATGGCGTGCACGACCGGGAAGATCGCGGCGAGCGAGAGGGCCGAGCTGATGAGGTCGACCTTGGCCGCTGCGGAGCGTGACTCGGGCAGCAGGAACGGGGCGACGGCGAGCAGCGCGACCATGACCGGCACGTTGATCAGGAACACCGATCCCCACCAGAAGTGGGCCAGCAGGATGCCCGAGACGACCGGGCCCACGCCGACCCCGCCTGCCATCACGGCCGACCAGACGCCGATCGCCTTCGCCCGCTCGACCGGGTCGACGAACAGGGTGCGGACGATCGCGAGGGTCGACGGCATCAGGGTGGCGCCGCCCACCCCGAGCAGGGCGCGGGCCGCGATGAGCTGCTCGGCGCTGCCGGCGTAGGCGGCCAGCACCGAGGCGGCGGCGAAGGCCAGCGCGCCGACCAGCAGCAGCCGACGGCGGCCGATGCGGTCGGCCACCGAGCCCATCGTGAGCAGCAGGCCGGCGAGGACGAAGCCGTACACGTCGAAGATCCACAGCACCTGGGTGGCACTGGGTTGCAACGACTCCGAGATGTGCGGCACGGCGAAGAACAGCACCGAGACATCCATCGAGACCATGAGCAGGGGAAGGCAGAGAACGCCGAGTGCGATCCACTCGCGGCGTCCGGCGGAGGTGCTCGCCATGTCAGACTCCAATCTGTGTATTACGCATAGTGTTTATGGTGCACGCTGAATGTACGCCGTAATGGTGTACCTGGCAAGCAGTTGGCTAGGATCTGATCATGACGATCGCGCTGCCCCGCTACCTCCAGATGCTGTGGGGCCAGGAGCCCCGAGGGCGTCGCGGCCCCAAGCCGTCGCTCACGCTCACCGAGATCGGTGCAGCGGCCGTGGCGATCGCCGACGCCGAGGGGCTCGACGCCGTGTCGATGAAGAGTGTGGCCGCGGCCGTGGGGTTCACCACGATGTCGCTCTACCGCTACGTCGACAGCAAGGACGAGCTGCACTTCGTCATGCTCGACGAGGCCTACGGGCCGCCCGACGTCGTCTACCGCGCCGACGACGACTGGCGCCACCGGGTCACCTCGTGGGCCACCCGCGTGGCCGAGCAGCGGTTGGCCCACCCGTGGTCAGTCACGGTGGCCCAGCCGTCACCGCCTCTGACCCCCAACGTGATCGGCTGGACCGAGGCAGGCCTCGAGGCCCTCGCCAGCACGCCTCTGACCTACCAGCAACGGCTTTCCGTCATGCTGGCCGTCGACGGGTGGGGCCAGAACCACGTGCGCCAGTCGGCGCAGATGGGCCTCGTCGGCCCGGTCGATCCCGACGGGCCGCAAGGGGCCTATCTGCAGTACATCGGGCAGCTCATCGACCCGGAGGCGTTTCCGAACCTCGCCGCGGCCGGCCCGGCGGCGCTCGACGACGACACCGACGGCTTCTACCGTGAGGAGTTCGAACGCGGTCTACAGCTGCTGCTCGACGGCACGGAGGCCCTCATCGCCCGACAGCGCTGAGCCTCGGCCCCAGTGAACCGGGCCATGGCGCACAGGTAGGTTCGGGGTGACGCCGCACCGCTTCCGAGGGATCGGCGCACGCGAACCTGACTGCCTTGTGGCGCCTGAGCGTTCGGCAGCTGGGTCGCAGCACCCCCGACGCCACCCGCCGCATCAGGAGCCGGCGGGTGTCGGATGCACGGGTCAGGTGACGAGGTGGTGACGGTGGGCGTAGAGCACCGCCGCCGCCCGGTCTCGTGACCCGGTCTTGGTGAAGACCCTGCCGATGTGGGTCTTCACCGTGTGACCGCTGATGTAGAGGCGGGCGGCGATCTCGGGGTTGCTGAGACCGTGGGCGACCAGCACCAGGATCTCTGCCTCCCGGGCGGTGAGATGGTCGGGTAGAGGCGGCGCCGAGTCGGGTGAGGGCGGCCGCGCCCGACCGGCCGCATCGACCAGAACGGCTCGGACCGCAGGGTCAAGGACACTGTGGCCCCGGACTGCCGCGTGCAGTGTTCGCGCGATGTCGCCCCGGTCTGCGTCCTTGGTGAGGTAACCGCGGGCTCCGGCGCGAAGGGCGGCCACGACCGACGCGTCATCGGCGTAGGTCGTCAGAATCACGACCGCCACGTCAGGGTGGTCCTCGGTCAGGCGCTGCGTGGTGGCCGTGCCGTCCAGAACCGGCATGTTGAGGTCGAGCAGGATGGCGTCCGGGTGGTGGGCCTCGACGAGCTCAATCGCCTGGCTGCCGTTCTCGGCCGTGGCGATGACCGCGATGTCCGGTAGCAGGTCCAACATGACCGCCAAGCCTTCCCGAACACTGGCCTGGTCATCGGCCACGACAATACGGAGCGGTTGCTCGAGCTGTCCGTCGCGCGCCTCCGGAGGCCCTGAAGCGTGGCTCATCGCGGCACCCGTGCCGTGACGCTCCAGTGGTCGGGGCGGGCTCGGACACTGAGATTCCCGTGTTGGAGCAGCAGGCGTTCGCGCAGGCCGAGCAGCCCGAAACCTCCGTCGACCGTGGTCAGCCGCACGGGTGCTGGCTCGAGCGGGGTGGTGGCAATGGGGTTGCTGACATTGAGGGTGACGCCTGCGGGGGAGTAGTCGAGGTGGATGTCGACCGGTTGCCCCGGCGCATGCTTGGCCGCATTGACCAGCGCCTCCTGAGTCATCCGCAGAAGGGCGACCGTCGGTTCGGATGCGAGGGGGGTCGGCTCCCCCGTCAGACGCACGTCGACGGGAACCTGGTAGCGGGAGCCGTGGGCCTCGCCCAGCCGCGTGATCTCCCGCCCCAAGGGTTGGGGATCGGTGCGCAGCACCTGCACGGCTCGGCGGGTGTCGATCAGGCCGGAGGCCGTCATGCTCTGCGCCTGCTCCAGGAGCGCGAGGGCGCGCGCAATGTCAGCCGTGTCGGTCAGGACCGCCCTGGCCGCTTGGATCTGCACACTCACCCCGCCGAGAGAATGAGCCAGGACGTCGTGGATCTCGCGCGCAATGCGGCTGCGCTCGTTCAGCACCGCGATTCGTCGCTGCGCCTCGTGAACCGAGCGGGTCTGAGCGAGCAGAGCGGCCGACTGCTCCGCCCGCTGCCGGTAGTCGCGACGGTTGTGCCCCACCAGAACCGCCACCACCAGAAGCAACGGCAGGCCGAGCCGGTTGGCGGGGTCGACCTCGGCGCCGGCGACCACCGCGCCCAGCTCGAAGGCAAGAACGCCCAAAGCGGCGACGAGCCAGCTCGGTCGTGGCTCGAGCTCGGTGCCAGCTGCCAGGGCGGCCATGACCGACAGACAGAAGAACGCACCACCCCCGGGGATCGTCGTCACGGCGGCCGACACCACCGCCATCACGCTCAACACTGCGACGAGTGAGCCTCTCACCACGGTGAATCGGGTATGGCCGGAGTCCCGCCAGAGCCACCAGGCCAAGGCCAGGCCGGCCATGATGTAGGCGCCGACCAACAGGCCAACTCGGGCGCCGGGCGTGCTGGGCGCGAGGAAGACGGCCAGCCCCACGATGACGTACGTTCCGACCCGGGCCAGCTGGAGCAGCAACCAGGGCAAGGGAGCCGGCTTTCCCGGCTTGCGGGCGTCCGTTGCGTGAGCGTCGTGGTCCGGCATTCCAGCGCCTGGTCCCCGGCCGATCTGCTCTGGCCTGCTCATCACCAGATCAACGGTACTCGTCGGCGCTGCCCGCGCATCGCCTCCAGGTACTACGCCTCCCGAGAGGTAGGCGGGAGATGGTCCCCAGTGTCAGACCGTACGGCGACGACCGGCGTCAGGGCGCCGCGCACTCTGGGGGCCTGAACCTGATCAGGCCAAGAGGGGGCGTCGAGCTGTGCCAGTACCGCGTGTGTCCAGCTCAAAGCCCGTCAACGGGCCACTCGCCGCAGTGCTGCATCGGCTGCGCTGGCCGGTCGCGGCCGTCTGGCTCTGCGCGATGGTGGCGCTCTACCCGTTCGCCACCAGCCTGTCGAGCGAGGTCGACAACACGCCACAGGCGAACCTGCCGGGCAACGCCGAGTCGACCCTGGTCGCCCAGCAGCTCGACTGGCTCAACCGGGGCCAACCGGCCGGCGACTCGATCACTGTCGTGTTCGCCACCAGCAACGGTGGCCTGACCGGCGATGACCGGGGTGTCGTCGAAAGGGCCCGCACTACAGTGGGGCATCTCTCTGGCCAGCTCAGCCACCTCTCTGCGCCAGGGTCGGTTCGGTACTCCGTTGACGGCAGAGCCGCACAGTTCACGGCTGCGGTCACTGCCACTCCGACGCAGCTGAGCAGCCTCGACGCCTCGACCGTGCAGTCCGTCCGACACGCGGTGACCACGTCGATGCCCGATGGCCTTCACGTCGCGGTCACCGGATCGGCCGCGTTGACCGCCGACGGCGGCATCGGCAACCAGAACACCCTGCTGGCGACCTCCTTCGCGATCGTGGTCCTCATCCTGCTCGTCGTCTACCGCAGCCCCGTGCTGTGGTTGTGCCCACTCTCGGGAACCATCGCCTCCCTCATCGTCGCGAAAGCTGGGACCCACGCGCTGGTGACGGCCGGGTTTACCGTCACCTCCCTGTCAACCGCGATCTTGACGGTCCTGGTCCTCGGCGCATCCACCGACTACGCGATGCTCTTGGTGCACCGCTACCGCGAGGAGCTCGAGCGCACGCCCACCCCAGCCGAGGCGATGGCGATCGCGTTGCGCCGCACGATCCCCACCCTGACGGCATCCGCTGCGACGGTGATCTGCGCGATGCTCTGCCTGCTCGTGGCCCAGTCCGCCTCGCTACGTGGTTTGGGCCCGGTAGCGGTCGTCGCCGTCGTCGCGGTTCTCCTGGCCCAGCTCACCCTGCTTCCGGCGTTGCTCCTGCTCGTCGGTCGCCCGGGTTTCTGGCCCCGGGTCCCTCGTAACGGCCAGCTCGGCCGTGAGGAGTCGAACGCCTGGCACACGATCGGGGCGCACGTGGCTCGCCGACCACCAGCGGTAGCGGTGGCCTCCGTCCTACTGCTCGGGGCGGCGTGTTTCGGGCTGGCCGGCCTGCACACCGACAACGACCCGATCGCCCTGGTCAAGGGACACCCCGGCAGTGTCACAGGCACACAGCTGCTCACCGACCACTTCCCCCCGGGTGAGATCGGGCCGTTGGTCATGATGAGCCCGCCGGGCCAGTCCGCGGCTGCCGTCGCTGTCGCGCGCGCGACACCGAACGTTGCCGCGGTGTCAGCCGGTGTTCCTAAGGGCAGTTACGCCTTCTCCTCGGTGGTCCTGGCCGTGCCGCCCTACGAGGCGACTGGTTACGCCACCATCGCGCACCTACGGACGCGGCTAGATCGGGCTGCCCCGGCTGCCCTGGTGGGCGGCGGGCCCACGGTGCAGTACGACACGATCCAGGCAGCGCGCCGCGACGCGATCGTGCTGATTCCCCTCGTACTGCTGGTGGTCATGATCACCATCTCCGTGCTCGTGCGAGCCATCGTTGCTCCACTGGTTCTGGTGGCCACGACGGCCCTGAGCTTCGCGGCCTCGCTGGGCCTGGCCAACCGGTTGTGGATCGCACTCGGCTACCCGGGCATCGAAGCGCAGCTCCCGCTCTATGTCTTCGTGTTCCTGGTCGCGCTCGGCGTCGACTACAACATCTTCCTCATCGCGCGAATCCGCGAGGAAACCCCACGGCTTGGCACCCAGCGGGCGACCCTACGGGGGCTCGCCGTCACCGGAGGAGTGATCACCGCAGCCGGCATCGTGCTGGCCGCCACCTTCGCCGGTCTGGCCCGGCTTCCCTACCTCCCCGTCGCTCAGGTCGGCACGGCGATCGCTATCGGCGTCCTGCTCGACACGGTGCTCGTGCGCACCATCCTCGTCCCCGCCGCCCTGCTCATCCTCGGCGACCGCGCCTGGTGGCCCTCTCGCGTCACCACCGACACCTCAACCATCGCGAACCGACAGGAACCCCGGAATGAGCGCCCATCCTCGGATGCCCCCAAGGGTGCAGACCAACCAGGACCACGTTGCGTCGCTGGCCATGACCGGGGCGGATGTCGACCGAGCCATCGCTACCCATCTTGAGGCGGCGTACCGCGCCGTGGCAGCCGGGTTCGACGGATGGTGCTGCACGGGGCTAACGGCTACCTGATCGACCCGCACGCCGCCGCCGAGCTGCTCCGAGCAGGTCGGGTTGACCTGGTCTCCTTCGGCGGCCCGCGCCGAAGTTCCCACCAAGAATCGGGAGTCAGTGAATGCGCTTCGTCTCTGTCCTGTCGTTCTGGGGCGTCGCTTCGGTGCTCATCGCAGTTCCGGGGCCTGACTGGGCCTTCGCGATTGATGCTGGCCTACGGCGTCATGGTGCTGCTGCGGCAGGCGGCATCGTTCTCGGCTACGCGGGACTGACCCTGGTCGTGGTCGCCGGGTTGGGTCTGCTTCTCGCCACGACGCCGGCCGCACTGTTCGTGTTCACCGCCGCTGGAGCCCTCTACCTCATCTGGCGAGGCTCCAAGACTCTTCGGGACCCCGCCGACTTCACCGACCCGCGCGATCGGTCGACGACTTCGGCACGTCGCACTCTGTTCCAAGGGATGGTCGTTAGCGGGCTTAATCCGAAGGCCCTCCTGATCTTCCTCGCTCTACTGCCCCAATTCACCAGCACCCACGACCGTTGGCCGTTGCCGGTCCAGTTCACCATCCTCGGCTTGGTCTTCACCCTGACCTGCGGCGCCTTCTACTTCGCCATCGCGATAGCGGCCACCCGACTTCTCGACACCCGACCCGTCACGGTCCGAATCGTCACTCGCATCTCCGGCGTTTCAATGATTCTCCTCGGGGTCGTCCTCGCCCTCGAGCGCCTCATCGTCTGAGCCTCAACTCGGCACAAACTGCCGCCTGCTGCCCAAGGGCCAGCCGAAACGGCCGGGGGCCGCCCGACCGAGGACCCCTCCGTGAGTTCTTCAGCGCGGCGGCCGCAAGGAGCAGGGCGGCAGGTGGTCTGGGCTAGAACCTTGATGACAAAAGTCATAAGGACCTGGTCAGGCGGTGATGCAGGCTTGATCGATGAATACGGCCGGGACCAGTTTGCTCTTCGTGCTCTGCCTGGTCGCTGTCGTCGCGGCTGCTCTTCAGTCGGTCGCACCTCTGATGGAGGGCCGGCTGTTGTGGCGGGATGTTCCGCTGTCTGGATGGATCGTGTGGCTGTGCGTCGCGGTTCCGTCGTTGGCGCAGATCCCCTTCCCCCGTGTCTACGGCGTCCTGCACCGCGATGCGGATGCGGTCACCGCGGGCCATCAGCGGTGGCGTCTGCTGACATCGGTCGTAGTGCAGGACGGAGGAGTCATCGGCACGGTGTCGAACCTGGTGCTCCTTGCGCTGGCGCTGGTGATCTGCCTGCGTCTCTGGGGTTCGGTGGCCACCATCTCAACGTTCGTCGTCGCTGGCCTGGGGCTCAATATCTTGGCGGTTCGGTTCGGCGCGACCGATGGGGGCGGTAACTCTGGAGCCACGCTCCCCTTGCTGGCAAGCCTGCCGCCGTATGCTCTTGCGGTCCTACCCCCCGGGAAGCGCTCACGGGCCGCCATCGGCTGCCTGATCATGGGCGTAAGCGCGCTCATCTTGGTCATTGCCAAGGACGGTCATGGAATCGCAGTGGGGTTCGGGCTCGTGATCGGACTTGCGGGGATGCCATTCGCCCGCCGTCGGTGGTCTCGTCGACTGTCTCTCTGTCACACCGCTGGTGTCTGAACCACCATTGCCAGCCGCTACCGTGCTGAGTGGTGCATCCCGGTCGGCCCGTTGAGGTCGTACTTCCACGTTCCGCGGAACTGTCGTCGCACGACACACGCCCGAGCAGCGTGGCCGGCGACCCTGAGCTATTGCTCGTGTGTGCTGCATGTGAGCGCTTCGGGCCGAAGGAGGGCCTGGTGACTCATTCTGCGGCTATCGACGCATGACGTACCGGTCCCGCAATTCACCGTCGGCGGCATGCTCCGTCGGGCCGACCAGATCGAAACCGATGCTCTCGTACAACGTCCGTGCGGGCGCACCACCGACGGTGGTCTCTGCAAAGGTGATTACCTCTATGTCTCCGGTTGGCCATCGATCAAGGGCGGCTCGAATGAGCGCGCCCCCCAATCCTCGCTGCCTGGCGTTAGGGTCGACAGCCAGCCAATGGATGGAATGCGGTCGGTCATCGCGGCTCAGCAGCATCCCACCCGTGACACTTCCCACCGAGCCAGTCGCCAGAGCCGTGCCGCGGTCGATGCCGCGCTCGATTGCTCGCCGAATCTCCGGCATCGGGCCGAAGAGCTCCTCGACCTTGAGCGCCAGCGAGACCCACGAAGGAACGTCTGCTGGAACCCCGAGTCGGACCGGCACGATCATCCGTCGACGCTACGGCATCCGCTCATGGAGCCACACCGAACGACGCGCATTGCTGGACAGGTACTCCACGAGGGTGCCGTTGTATGGACTTCAATAACCAACCGGGGCAGTTGCCTTCATAGCCCTTTCGGCAGAACGAGTGCCACATGACAGTCCTGGCCGGACGCGCGATCCGCGGCGTGACGGGGTGTGTTCGACCAACGAACAGTTCCAGACAAGGCCGGGGTGACTTTCCGTCTCGGAAAGCGTAGAGTTTCCGTTATGGAATCTGATCCGATCGAAGGGCTCGCTCAGGTCGCGGCGGCCCGCTCAGCGCTGGCGGACCGGCTCGTGACGCCCCGGTGGTACCTCCCCGCATTCGGAGCGGCACTGGGCGCGTCGGCTCTCGGCTTAGGGGTAGGCCTTCCGCAGGGACTGCCGCTCTGCTTCGCGGCCCTCGTCGTCGCGATCGCGCTCCCCTTCATTCAGACGCACAGGTCGGGGGTCAGCTACACCGGGTCCGTCCGCGGCCGACAGGATCGGTGGATCGGGGCGCTTCTGGTTGCGGTTCTCCTTCTGGACGGCGCCGCGCTCCTGATCGGCCTGTCGGCTGTACCGGCGCTGGTCGCGCTGGTGCCCGCCACGCTGTTGCTCCTGGCCACGATTGCGCTCGGCCGTGGATACGAGCGCGAACTCCGCGCGGCCCTCGGGGCGGGGCGGTGACGGCTCCCGCCTTCGATGAAGTCGTCCATGCACCGCACCGCCTGCGCATCATGGCGGCGCTCGCCGTCACAGAGTCGGTGGAGTTCGCGGCGATCCGAGAGATGCTCGGCGTCGCCGACTCGGTTCTCAGCAAGCACCTCAAGGTGCTGCAGGACGCGGGCTACGTCGCGCTGGACAAGCCGACCGGGCGCGGCGGTCGAGTCCGCACCTGGGTTCGTCCGACGGAGGAGGGGCGCCGCGCTTACGACGCCCACGTCGCCGCACTCCTGCTGCTCGTGGCCGCGGGAACGATCCCTGACACCACTCCCACGGCGACGAGAAACTAGCAGTTCGACCAGGAGGGTCGCTGTCAGCACCGGCGCACAAGTATCAATGACCTGCAGATCTTGGAGGCGGAGCGGCTTTGCCGCTGGGACGCTCGGGGCTCGGGTCCCGCTCACCACCAGGGCCTCACCGATCTCGTGCTCTGAGCGCCGAGGCGGGGTAGACCGGCTCGCCCACTGACATTCGTGCCAACACCCCTCGTGCAGCAACGTTCCCGGGAAACCCTGCCGACAGATCGACGACTTCCAGCCGGCCCGCTGAAGGTGGTGGCTCGCGCCGACTGTGTGCCGTCGACGGCCGAACCCACGCTGACCGCCACCGGGGGAGTCGATCGCCTCGAGGGTTGCACCGTCGTGCGCAAGGCAGGAGTGTTCGGCGTCGTGAAGCACGGCGCCGAGGTGCATCCGTGGCGCGCCTTCAGGGCCAGGCCACCACCGCCGCCCTGGCGGCCGCCCACGACCGAACCACCCCCTGTCCGCCGTCGTGCCGAACCTCGCCGTCTCCCACGGCGGGAAGAGAGCCTGCCGTGCACAACCTTCGACCGACAGTCGAGCGCTACTTGCTCGGGTTCATCCGCGCACTCATCAGCTTCAGCGTTGGCGGCCACTTTCGGCCTGGTGCGCCGCACCACGACGTCGGGTAGCACCCCCGATGGTCACGCCACCTGCGGAACAGCCCCCCGTAGCGGATCCATGCCCTCCGGTGTGTATTTCATGGCGTGTGCGTCAGCTGGCCGAGGATGGTGGCGGTGCGTTCGATCTCGGTGGCGTGGAGAGCGCTGTAGCCGATGAGGAGCGCCGGGGGTGCGGCTGCCTGATCTGCCCAGTGCACTCTGGCGCCCTCGGCGAGTAGCCCGAGCACGCTTGCCCGCCGTACGAGCTCATCCTCATCGATGTGCGAGGGAAGACGCAGGTACAGGTGAAGTCCCGCCTCGATGCCCATCGGCGTTGCTTCTGGCATCTGCTGTGCCAGGGCCGTGATGAGGCGGTCGCGTCGGTCGCGGTAGCGGGGCCGGACCCGGCGTAGGTGCGTGGTGAGGTCGCCGGAGTCGATGAACCGTGCCAGCGTCAGCTGTCCGAGCGCCTCGGTCGTGATGTCGTAGTCGAACTTGGCCCGCACCACGTCGTCGATGAGGTGTCTCGGCACGGCCAACCAGCCCAGACGTAGGGCCGGGCTCAGCATCTTGCTGGCGCTCCCGCCGTAGATGATCTGTTGTGGGGCCAGGCCCTGCAGCGCACCGACCGGGAGGCGGTCGTAGCGGAACTCGGCGTCGTAGTCGTCCTCGATGATCAGCCCGTCGTGCTGGCGCGCCCAGGCCACCAGCTCGACCCGCCGCCCGGGCCCCAGCACCGCGCCGGTCGGATACGAGTGAGCCGGTGAAAGCACCACCCCATCGACGGCGAGCGTGCTCAGCCGGGCGACATCGATCCCCTCCTCGTCGACCGCCACGGGCACCGGCTCCAGACCCGCGGCGCGAATGACGCGGCGATGCAGCCCGAAACACGGGTCCTCCACGGCCAGCCGGACGGCGCCGCGCCGGCGCAGCGCCCGACAGACCATGGCCAGACCGTGGGAGAACCCGCTGCAGATGACGATGTCGCTCGGGGTGGCCTGGACGGATCGGACTCGCCCGAGATAGCCGCTGAGCGCTCGGCGAAGCTCCTCCACGCCCTGGGTGTCGGGGTAGCCGAAGACCGCGTCGGGAGCTTGGCTGAGTACGGCCCGATAGTGGCGTAACCACTGGAGACGAGGGAACAGGGCGAGATCGGGCACTCCGCTGAGATTGCGGGCGCCCAAGACGCCGCCGTTGCGACGCCCACCGGCACACCCGTCGGATGCCGCACGCGGTACGACTGTCGTCGCGGCGCCTTGGCGCGCCTGCAGGTACCCCTCGGCGATCAGCTGCTCGTAGGCCCCGACCACCACCGAGCGGGCCACCGAGATCTCTGAGGCCAGCACCCGCGACGGGGGCAGCGCCATGCCAGAGGGGAACCGGCCCGACTGGATCCCATCGCGTAGGGCGTGCTCGAGCTGGGCGCGTAAGCGGCGCGGCTCGCCCCGATCCAGGGAGACGAGCAGATCAGCGGGCCCGTCGGCCCGCGAATTGGACCCCATCCTGACCCCCGGATTGGCTCTCGTTGCTGAGGCAGTCCGACTCTACGCTCGAAAGATGAGCAAAGAGAGTGACTTCGGAGTCCGCGGGTGAACCAGCTCCCGAGCTGGGAAGGGACCTGGCTCGAGCACACCAGGACTGCTTGGCCGAGGCTGCAGAACGGCACCGGCCGACGCGTTCGGCGCCCCGGCACGGGATCACCCGACCACAGACAACAGCAGGAAGGGATCTCTCATGATGATCACGAATCACGTGCAGGCAGCGTCGTTGACGCTGGCCGCAGTCACCCTCGGCGGGGGGCTGCTTACCGCAGCGCCTGCCCAGGCCGTCTCGAGCCAGGGCTATCAGGGGCAGGTCGTGGCCAGCAGTGGCCTGCGCGTGCACACCATGCCCAGCCTGTCGGGAAGGGTCAACACCACGCTGCGCAACGGGCAGACCATACCCCTCGTGTGTGTGGTGCACGGACCCACGGTGTCAGGCAACAGCCTGTGGTACCTGCTGCCTGCGGCGCCCGGCGAGGGCGGCTGGGCCAGCGCGCGCTACATCCGCAATCTCGGTGCTGCGCCACGCTGGTGCGGCAACGGGCAGGTCTTCGCCATCCGAACCACCGCCGCTCTGAACGTTCGTACCGGCCCGACGAGCGCGGACACGCTGGTGCAGACCCTGGCCAGCGGCGCCGGCGTTGACGTCACCTGCAAGCTCGACGGCCAGAACGTCGGCGGCAACGCACTGTGGTATCAGACCCAAGGCGGACACTGGCTCGCCGCCCGCTACGTGCAGAACATCGGCCGCGCCCCCGGCTGGTGCGACTGAACCGACCTTCCGCGTTGCCTGGCTCCACCCCCCCGGCCCAGGCAACGCGGAGCCCGTGCTGCTCGGATGGCACCCGTCGTCGGCAGGCACTGCGCCACCGAGGTCGTCCGACTGCCGGGGCCACGTCGAGTCGCCGACCGCTGGAGGATCTCGGCTCCGGTGTGGGAGTCGAGGTTGCCGGTGGGTTCATCGGCCAGGATCAGCCGGGGGTGCCCGATCAGGGCCCGGGCGATCGAAACCCGTTGCTGCTGACCGCCGGACCAGCGCGACGGCAAAGAGCTCTCCCGGCCGGCGAGCCCGACCTGGGCCAGTAGTTGCGTGGCGCGGGTCTTCTTGTCGAAATCGGTCGGGTAGGACAGCACGGGGGTGGTGACGTTGTCGAGGGCCGACAGGGCAGGGAGCAGGTTGTAGCGCTGGAAGACGAACCCGATGCTGCGCCGGTACCGGGCCAGCGCGCTGCGGGTGAGCGTGGCGACGTCGGTGTCATCGACGGTGATGGGGCCAGCCCCCGCACCACCATCCTCACCCCGGTGACGGCGACCTGCAGGGTGGGGGTGATCGGGCCGTCGAGCAGGCGCACCAGCCCGAGCCCGGCCCCAGCGCCGGCCAGCGACCCGACCAGCCCGATCAGCAGACCTTCGTGGGCCACCAGCCGCGAGAGCGGCCCCTCGGCCCACCCGATCGCGCGCAGCGTCGCGAACTCCGCCGCGCGTTCGCGCCCTGGTTCACACCCCACCCCAACCGAGCCACGCACGACATGCCTTGACCCGCCCGGTCCTCCACCGAAGCATGGCCCTCGTGCTCGACACCACGGGGTTACCTGCCGTGATAGGCAGGAGAGATCGCAGAGCTCTCGGGAGGATTGTCATGGCATTCAGCATTCGTTCTGGCCACAAGATCGCCGTCGCAGCACTCGCCGCCCTTGCCTGCTCGGTGGCGACCGTGGCGGCGCCGGCCCTGGCCGCCAGCGGCCCCACCCCTGCACGTCCCTCGCAGGGCGCGGGGCGTGGCATGGACGGCGAAGCGCTGCAGCACGACCTCGACCTCGTCACACGGGCCGGCGCCATCGCCGTGGTCGGCGCGGCCCGCGGCAGTCATCAGTGGTGGCGAGGCGCCTCCGGGGTGCGCTCGATCGATGCGGCCCGCACGGCCCGGCCCGGTGACACGTTCCGAGTCGGCAGCATCACCAAGACGATGATCGCGACGCTGGCCCTGCAGCAGGTCCAGGCACACACGTGGAAGCTGACGACCCGGGTCGGTGACGTCCTGCCGGGCCTGCTGCCCGGGCACGAGCGCGTGACGCTGGAACAGCTGCTGAGCCACCGCTCCGGCCTACCGGACTATTTCGGCACGCTCTTGGCCGGAGCGCAGACCCCCGATCAGCTGCTGGCGGCCCTGCACCGGCCTTACACGGACGCGCAGCTCGTCGCCGCGGCCCTGCAGCAGCCCTGGCTGTTCCGGCCGGGCACCGACTACTCGTACTCCAACACCGAGTACGTGGTGGTCGGGATGATGCTCGAGCGGGCCACCCACCACTCGGTCGCATACCTGCTCCGGAGCCGCATCTTCGTGCCCGCCGGGATGCGAAGCAGCACCTACCCGACGCGGCTGCCCGGGTTCCGCGGGGCGCATCTGAGCGAGTACGCCCTCTTCGAGCGGCCGTACAACTTCGACGCGACCAACCCCTCCATTTTCTCATCCGCCGGCGCGGTCGTCTCCACCGCATCAGACCTCGACCGGTTCTACCGAGCGTTGTTCACCGGCCGGTTGTTGCCGATGAACCTGGTCCGCAACATGGCCACCCCGCGGACCGTGAAAGCCGGCGACCCGGCATACGGGCTGGGCATCTACCTCGTCGGCGACCCGTGCCCAGGGCCGAAGGGCCAGCAGCAGTACCTCTACGGCCACGACGGAGCGACGTTCGGCACCCTCTCAACGGCGTTCACCTCACCGGATGGCAAGCGGCAGGCGAGCGTGAACTTCACCGGTCGCGACTACCTCACCGCAGCCCCGCCGACGACCAAGCTCGCCAACGACTTCCTCATCGACGCGTTCAGCCAGACCTGCCCACGGCCCGTCAGCGCGAATGCGAAGAAGAAGGCGGCCGCTCAGTTCGCGCAGGCGCTGCGTGGCTCTGCGGCCACGACGCAGGCACCGGCGCAGGCACCGGCGCTGCGTCGCTGAACCCTACGGGGTGTTTACCGCGAGGGCTGCCACCATCCACCGAAGATCCCACTGACTACATCGGTGGCACTGAGCCGCAGGGTGGCCGACGAGTAGATGAGCGGCTGACCCGGTTCGGAGCAACCGGGCGTGTTCACCCAGCAACCCTCGCCGCACGCCAGACGGGTGGAGGCGTCGGTGGTGGCGCGGGCGGTCGCCAACCCCACCTCATAGGCCAGGCCGGCGACCGCGGCCGCGGCGTCACCGGGTGCTACGTCGGACCACTCGTCATCATCGTGGGCGGCGTTGGCGGGATCGAGGTCGATCAGGAGCAGGTCGTGGTCCCACCCGTCGGGGTGCCGCCCCTGTCGTGGACGTGACCGCCTGGATGGCGTGGGTGAGGTTGCTCGTCGCGTCGGCGGCACCGGTGGCGTCATGAGTGAAGGTGACCTCCATTCGGGCAACGGCTGCCGCATGTGTCGCAGCGGCAATCGGCCCGCCCCCTGGGCGGCTGTGTCCAGTGTTGGCCGGCGCTCGCCGTCACGGAGTCGGTGGAGTTCGCGGCGATCCGAGAGATGCTCGGCGTCGCCGACTCGGTTCTCAGCAAGCACCTCAAGGTGCTGCAGGACGCGCGCTCCGTCGCGCTGGACAAGCCGACCGGCCGCGGTGGTCGAGTCCGCACCTGGGTTCGTCCGACGGAGGAGGGACGCCGCGCACGATGCCCACGTCGCCGGATCGCTCGCCCACGTCCCTTGAACCCGTCTGAGGATGCCGCCCGGCGGGCTGTGTCTGATCCCTGCATCTTGGTGCGATACCGTCCGGCACGTGAAGATCCTGCTTCTCGAGAACATCCACCCCGTCGCGGCGGAGGTGCTCCGTGCGAACGGCTGGGACGTCGACGTCCGAGCCGCCGCGATGAGCGAGGACGACCTGATCGGCGCTCTACCCGGTGTCGGGCTGCTCGGCATCCGGTCGAACACCAAGGTGACCGAGCGTGTTCTGGCGGCGGCGAACGACCTGCTCGGCGTGGGCTGCTTCTGCATCGGCACGAACCAGGTCGACCTCGAGGCAGCGTCCGCCCACGGCGTCGCCGTCTTCAACGCCCCGTTCTCCAACACCCGCAGTGTCGTCGAGATCGTGTTGTGTGAGCTGATCGCCCTGGCCCGCCGGCTGCCCGAGAAGACCCAGCGGATGCACGACGGCATCTGGGACAAGTCAGCCAAGGGCAGCCACGAGGTTCGCGGCCGCACCCTGGGCGTCGTCGGCTACGGCAACATCGGCACGCAGTTGTCGAACGTCGCCGAGGCCATCGGCCTGCACGTCATCTTCTACGACACCGCCGACCGGCCGGCTCACGGCAACGCCCGCGCGGTCGGCTCACTGGACGAGCTGCTGAGGCAGGCCGACATCGTCAGCCTGCACGTCGACGGGCGGCCCGGGAACGCCGGCCTGTTCGGCGCCGACCAGTTCGCCGTGATGAAGCAGGACGCCGCGTTCATCAACGCGTCGCGCGGCATGGTCGTCGACGACCTTGCGTTGCGTGAGCACATCCTCTCCGGTCACCTGTCCGGCGCTGCGATCGACGTGTTCCCGATCGAACCCAAGGCTCAGGGTGACTCGTTCGAGTCACCGTTGCGCGGCCTGGACAACGTGATCCTCACCCCCCACGTCGGCGGGTCGACCCAGCAGGCGCAGAAGGAGATCGGCTCTTTCGTGGCCGGCAAGTTCCGTGCCTTCATCAACACGGGATCCACCGCGTTGTCGGTCAACCTTCCCGAGGTGGTCCCCCCGCCCACCACCGAGGCGTTCCAGATGGCCTTCCTGCACCACAACGTGCCGGGAGTGCTGGCCTCCATCAACCAGGTGCTGGCCGACTCGGGCGCCAATATCGTCGGCCAGGCGCTCTCCACCCGAGGCGAGTACGGGTACGTCATCACCCACACCGACCTGGCGCCGACGGAGGCCACGTTGGCGTCGCTCCGCAACGGCGCCGAAGCCATCTGGCTGAAGGCCTGGTCCGCCTCCTGACTCTGAGGTTCAGACTCGAATCGGGTAGCTCGCCGGCGCTCCCCCCTCGACCTGATCCGTCTGAGGATGTTGCCGTAGTCCAGCACGCCCATGGGTCAAACGCGGCTGCGGGTGCCTCGCAGTATTGAGCCCAGAGCACCGAGGCTGGCCAGGAGGATCGCCGCGATCGGGCCGGCGACCGCCCAGCCGGGTTGGTGTGATCGGGCCTGCTCGACCAGTGGCGTGAGCAGGATCGGCAGGCAGGTCAGCGCCATCCACGTGAGCTGGCTGGGAGCGGTGGCATAGCCAAGGCGGTGGCGCCGCAGCAGCAGGATCCCGCTGGTCGCGGCGGCCGGTAGGAAGAACGCGAGGTCCAGCACGTGGACGGGGTTGGTCGGCACCCTCCAGTCGCTGGCGCTGTGTGACGGCGCGCCGGCGAGCAGGTCGGGCACGATCTCGCGCAACCAGAGCAGGGTGAACAGGGCCGCGATGGTGATGACGACCCACGCCGGCCACCGCACGGGGTGGTCGGTGAAGCGCTCCTTGACGACGGCCATGTCAACCGTCGACAAGCCGCCGATGAGTGCGAACGTGGACAGGCCGAGCACGGCGACCCACAGCAGGAACAGCGGCCCGAAATGCACCGAGAACGAGAAGATCGCGTAGTTGTAGACAGTGAACGCCAGGCACCCGACCCAGACCAGGTAGGCCGGTAGGTGTCCGTGGTGCGCCCGCCAGCCCAGGATGACCAGCAGGGGTGCGACGAGCACCAGGTTGACCAGGTCTTGCGCCGTCGCCGCGTCGGCGAGAATCGCGGTCTCGCGACCGTAGATGGAGGCTGCAGATACCAGTCCCACCACGCTGCCGGCAGCCCCGAGAAGCGCAGCGGCCGCACCCAGCCGAAACCAGATACGGGCCAACGAGGCAGCGGCGTGCTCGGCAGACTCCCGGTGGCGTGCCACCTCCGCCGACCCAGGTCGGGACTTGGGACGAGGGTCCTGAGTCATGGCCGCGTCTCCAGCACCGAGAGGCCGAAGATGACGGCGCCCACCAGCGCGAAGGCCCCCTCGAGCGGCTGGAAGCCGATCCAGGCCAGCTCAGCGGCCTCGAACGCGATGAGGCCCAGACCGGCCAGCATCGACACGGCTCGGGCGTGCGGGCGACGGTGCCACTGCCAGCTGCCGGCGGCCAGGAGACCCCCTCCGACCAGGATAGTGAGCAGGATGCCGGGCATCCGCCAGTCGGCGAAGGGGGTTCCTTCCAGCACAGACGGATCTGCCTGCAAGAGCGAACCGTCGGGCGCGACCATGAGCAGTACGCCCCCGGCCAGGGCGCAGGCGCCCGTCCCCAGCTGCAGGGTGAGCAGTAGCCGTCGTCTTCCGGCGCGCGAAGGGCCAGTTCCTGGCGTCTCGTGGCCGCCGGGGGTATCGAGGGCGGGGATCGCCTTCTGTCGTTCCACTGTCATCCGTCTCCTCTTTGGCTTTGTAGCGGTGCGACGGTCTGCCCCTTGACCGGGTCCCACCGCTGCGGGTGGTTCGCGTCGTTGCCTCGTCGGGTGATGGCCAGGTGGTCGAGCTCGTCGTGCAGCGCGGTGGCGATCCGCAGCAGATCCGGACAGTGATCCGGGTCAGCGATGACGGTCACCGTCAGTGTTCCCACGTAGGACAGTGCGGCGAAGGCCACCGTGATGTTTCCGGTGATCGAGCTGACCGGGACGATCTCGGTGACCCGTGCCCCGCCCAGGGTCATCAGCGTGCTGGGTCCGCGCAGGTTGGTGACGAACGTGGTCACGAGGCGCTGGTGGTTGACGAAGAACGCAAAGACGCCGACGCGGGCCAGCAGCCGGAACCCGAACGCCAGCAGTGGCGCTGACTCCCCGCGTTCCGGGGATCGGCAGGCCGCCTCGGTGCTGGCCGCGACAGCGGCCAGCCGATCACTAGCTCGACCACCGGCTGGGACCTGCACGGGGACCACCCCCACCTGGTTGCCCAGCTCGGTCGAGCTCGCGTCTCGCCGCACAGAGATGGGAATGGAGATCACGAACGAGTCGACGCTTTCGCCACGCTCGTGCACAGCAGTGGTGAGGGCACCTGCCACGGCGGTCACGAGCACGTCGTTGACCGTCACCCCGCGGCGGTGCGCGGCACTCACTACGTCGATGAGGGGCACCGCCGTGACGGCGAGATGACGGCGCGGACCAACGGGCTGGTTGAGCGAGCAAGCAGACAGGCGGCCGTGGGTGCCGAGCTGCAGTTCGGTCGCCGCGGCGCGAACCAGCCGCGGCACCTGGGGTAGCGACGACAGGGCTTGGATCCGGCGTCGGGTGGCATCGACCACCAGGGCGTCGGTGTGGGGGCAGGCGCCGGGAAGGTCCGAGGCGGAGCGGGCGGTGCCCCATCCACCAGAGCCGCCAACGCCGCCAGGCCCCCGATGCCGTCGGCCAGGACGTGATGCAGCACAAGCACCAGCGCGGTGGAACCGTCCTTCAGGCCGGTCACCACAGTGACCGACCACAGGGGCCGGTCCCGCGGTAACCGGGTGGTCGCGGCGGCCGAGGTCACCTCCAGCAGGGCGGCCGTGTCACCGGGCGCGGGACAGGTGCGCACGGTCAGCTGATGCGCTATGTCGAAGCCGGGGTCGTCGACCCACACCGGGCGCCCCCCGCCGAACGGTGCCGGGGTCAGGCGTTGCCGAAGCCGAGGAACGCCAGGGACTCGGGCCGACAGCACCTCAACCACCGTCGCGGGGTCCACCGCCCGATCGAGCCGCAGCAGCGCCGCAACGTATTGCGGCGCCGACCGCGTGTCAGTGGCAAGCTCCATCATGTCGTTGGCGCTGGCCCGCTGGAGGCTGTCCGGGTGGGCAGGCCCTCCCCCTGCCGGGCCGGCCGGGCCGGCCGATGGACGTGAGGGGCCGGCGCTCACTGGGGGGCCTGGGCTGTCTGGGCCAGGACGGTGTCGGTCATGAAGGCGACGAACTCCTGGGGCTGCTCGAACAGCGGCCGGTGGCCCGAGGTGGACAGCACAGCCAGCTCCTTGTGAGGCGACGACAGCGCGGCGTACCACTGCTGGAAGGGCTCGGTGCGCCCCCGTGCCTCGTGGGCGCCCTCGACGAAGTAGGCCGGCACCGACAGGGTGTTGGCGTCGGTGCGGAAGTCGAGATCCTGGACCTGCGGGTAGAGCACGGCGAAGGTGTCCATGAACGACCCGAGCAGGTGCACCTGGTCGATCACGGCGTACTCGGGCACGATGAAGTTCTCCGAGTAGCCGCCCGCGCCCTCACTGTTGCCGGTGTGGTCGTAGGGGTAGACCTCGTGCTCGTGCGCTAGCGCGGTCTCGTAGTCGAGCATGTCTCGGTAGGGGGGCGGCCCGATCGCGGTGAGCCGGTCGGCAAGGGTGGTGTTGTCGTTCTTTCGGGCCCAGGCGAGGGTGTCGTTGTAGAAGATGCGGTCGGTTTGCAGCGGGTCGACCATCTGCCCGGTGCCGATGTAGGCGGCGTACAGCTGGGGCTCCTGCTGCGCGGCCAGCACCCCTACGACGGTGCCCCACGAGTTCCCGAGCAGGTAGATCTTGTTCTGACCGAACCGCTCGCGCAGGTAGTTGGTCATGGCGATGGTGTCTGCGACCGAGCTGTTGAGGGTGTACGTGGAGGTCGGGTCCAGGGCCGGGTAGGACGTGCCCGCACCGCGCTGGTCCCAGGTGACGACGGTGAAGTGCTTCTCCAGCCCGGGCAGGTGCTTGCGCATCGCCCCGCGCTCAGACCCGCCCGGGCCGCCGGGTAGAAAGAGCACAACCGGGTTGTTCGTGCTCTGCCCGCGGATCATCACCCCGAGCCGTTTCCCGCCGACCGGGATGGTGGTCAGCTCGGCGATGCTGCCGGCCAGCGGTCGCCCGTCCGGGCCGGCGATCGGCTCGGTGCTGGCCGGGCGGGCCAGCACGACGGCGAACGCGCCCAAGCCGACGGCGGCGAGGACGGCCACGCCGCGCCGCAGGTGTCGGGCCCAGCCGCGACCCGGCGAGACCGGGCCCCCTCGCCGACGCGGCCCCCCCGCCCCGCACGCCGCCCCCCACCCCATCGGCCCGCCCCCGCCCAAC
>JAKDLG010000103.1 GCA_030452985.1 Humibacillus sp. | reverse complement strand
CACACCTCAGCCCGCGAACGAGTCGTTCGGTGCCGAACGCGCCTGTGTACCACCGCGTTCGCCCACCAGCAGCGTGTTCGCCCACCAGCACCGTGTTCGGATGCCGTGAGCCCTTGGGCAGAGCACCGCGCTCAGCGCGTGGGCGCCAAGAAGGCGGAGAGCGCCCCGGCGTACATCGCCGGGTCGTGGGCCCCGCAGAGCTCGCGGGCGCTGTGCATGGAGAGAGTGGCGGCGCCGAAGTCGACGGTCGTGGCGCCGGTCAGGGCGGCCGTCATCGGACCGACGGTCGATCCGCACGGCAGGTCGCTGCGCGTGACGAAGGTCTGCATGGGCACCCCGGCCTGTTCGCAGGCGAGCCGGAAGGCCGCCGCGCCGACCGAGTCGGTGGCGTAGCGCAGGTTCGTGTTGACCTTCAGCACCGGCCCGGCGTTCACCGCGATGTGATGCAACGGCTCGTGCCGCTCGGCGTAGTTCGGGTGGGTGGCGTGGCCCATGTCTCCAGAGGCGATCACGGTCGCGGCCAGCGAGCGCCAGTAGTCGTCGCGCGAGCCGCCCCCTGCGGTGACGATGCGCTCGAGCACCGAGGGCAGCAGGGTCGACATGGCTCCGCGCTCCGAAGTGCTGCCGATCTCCTCGTGGTCGAAGAGCACCAGCACCGGCACCTGCGCGAGCGCAGCAGAGCCCGTCGACGCCTGGCCACCCGTGGCGTCGACGAGCGCCCGGGTACCGGCGTAGGAGGTTGCGAGGTTGTCGAGGCGTGGTGCGGCGATCAGCTCGCGTCGGCGACCGATGCGGGCCGACGGCTGCGTCGGGTGGGTCATGACGTCGCTGCCGAGCACGTCCTCGCGATCGACGCCGACCTGCTCGGCGAGATAGCCCACGATGTCGCCCGGCTCGTCGCCGACCCCCCAGAGCGGCACCATGTGCTGCTGCCGGTTAAGGGTGAACCCCTCGTTCTGGCTGCGGTCGAGGTGGATCGCGAGCTGGGCGACGCGAAGCAGCGGCTGGCGGTCATGGAAGAGCCTCGTCGTGGTGCCCCCGGCGCTGCGCACTGCGACCCGGCCCGCGAGGCCGAGGTCGCGGTCGAGCCACGAGCCCAGGATGAGGCCGCCGTAGGGCTCGACGGCCAGCATCTGCCACCCCGCCTTGACGTGGTCGCTATGCGGCTTGAGCCGCAGGTTGGGGCTGTCGGTGTGGGCGCCGACCACCCGGAACCCCGCGGCCGGCCCGGCGACGCCGTGGGTCGCGCGGGTGTCCCAGGCGATGAGGGAACCGCCACGCAGCAGGTAATGCGCACCGGCCTCGGTCGGGAACGGGTCGGTCTCGCGCACCTGCGTGAAACCGGCCGCGGCGAGCAGTTCGGCTGACTGCTCACAGGCGTGGAAGGGGGTCGGCGAGGAGTCGACGTAGTCGATCAAGCCCTGGGCCTCGGTGTCGGTGTCGAACGCGTGCGCCATGGCTTCGACCCTATCCGTCCGACGCAGCAAAGCATCCGGGCATGCCGATCGTCCGGAACCATCCGGCCTCGGAGAGCGCCGCCCTGGCGGACCTGCTCCGATCGTGTCAGCCGGCGGCAGACTCGGCCGTCGCCAGCTGGGACTTCCACACCCGAAACGACTCCTCCGAACGGCCACGCCGCCAGTAGCCCGAGATGGACGCGTCGGCCCGCGGCACACCGCGCTCCTTGAGCAGGTAGGGCCGAACGCCGTGCATGACCGCACCGGCCTCGCCGTGGACGAAGGCGTGCACCCGCCCAGAGCGCCACGGCAGAGCGCGCACCGCATCGACCAGGGCCCGATCCTGGCCGCTGGGGTGCTTGGCCGCCAGCTGCGCGCCGGCCTCGTCGTCAGCCCCGAACACCCAGACGACGTCCATGCCGGCGGGCGCTCCGAGGTCGATCTGGTGCTCGCGACCTGGCACCTCGACGACGACGTAGCCCACGGCATCCGTCGGTAGCGCACGTACCGCAGCGCCGATCGCGGGCAAGGCCGACTCGTCGCCCACGAGCAGGTGCCAGTCGGCCGACCGGTCGGGGGCGTACCCGCCGCCGGGACCACGAGCGGAGAGTGTCTCCCCGGGCCCGGCCTGCGCGGCCCAGGGGCCGGCTACGCCGTCATAGCCGTGAACGACGAAGTCAATGGCGACCGTGCCGGCCTCGACGTCAGGCTCGAGCGCAGTGTAGGTGCGCAGCACCGGGCCCTCACCCCGGTCGAAGACCAGCTTGACGTAGCGGTCGCTGTCGGTGCTGCCGGCAAAGGCACTGAGGTCGTCGCTGCGGAAGCGAACGCGGACCAGCCCGGCGCTGATCCGCTCGGTGCTGGCGACGGTGAGCTGCGTGGTGCTCGGCACGGTGTTCCCTTGTCGTTGGTGGCCACCATAACGGCAACCGACTTAGGTAACCCTAACAAGAGAATGGAGTGTCGGCGCCCGCCGTGCCAGGCCACTCGTGCCTGGCGCTGCCGCCAACCCCGACGTAGCCTGCTGCTTCCGCTGGACGTTGCATCGACAAGGGAACAGACATGCCCGCCTTGGCCCGCCGACTGCTTGTCGCCCTCTGCATCGGCGGGGGGGCAGGGCTTCTCGTGGCCGGCTGCTCGGGTGACACCCCACCGTCCAACGATTTCTCCGTAAGGGCCACGACGCCGTCGAGACAGAACGTCGGAGGCGTTCGCACCGACCTCGCCCCGCTGACGAAGCGCTTCACGGCTCTGGGTCAACCGGTCTCCGCGACCTGGACGTCGAGCACGCTCGGCGGTGCCGCCCCCGGCCCGTCGACGTATCGGCTCGATGCTGTCGTCAGCGTCTCACCCAGCACCGCGAACCGACTGCGCGCTGCCAACCCCCAACCGACGACCGAGCAGCCCCAGCTCGACAGCCGCATCCGCGCACATCTGCCCGCCGGAACGCTGTTGCGCTCGCCCGCCCTCGACGCCCTCTTCGCCGAGGGCAGCTTCCGGGCCAAGGTCTACCTCGCGGCCGACTCCGACACCGTCGTGCTGGCCGCCCTCGGACAGTAGCGTCACGACGGGCTGGACGTCGTTCGAGGTATCCCGAACGCACTGCGCGCAGCGAAAGGCTTCGAACCGTGGTGCCGGGCGGCATCCAGGAGGACGATGCGAACATGGATGCGGCTGCGCAACGTGCCCGAGTCGCTGGCCTCTTCGACCAGCTCTCCCCCGGCTACGACCAGAACGGTGTGCCGTGGTTCACCCCGATCGGTGCCCGGCTCGTCGAGCTGACCGCTCCTCGCCCCGGCGACCGAGCCATCGACGTCGGCGCGGGGCGAGGGGCCGCGACCTTCGCCCTGCTCGAGGCCGTCGGGCGACTGGGGCACGTGACCGCCGTCGACCTCTCCTCCGCCATGCTCGACCTGCTGCGCTCGGCCGCCCACGAACGCGGGATCACGAACCTCGACGTGCGGGTGGGCGAGGCCTCCCCGGAGCATCTGGAGGCCGGCCCGTTCGACGCCCTCACGGCATCCCTCGTGCTGTTCTTCGACCCCGAGCCCGACCTGACGTTCGGTCGGTGGCTCGCCCTGCTGCGTCCTGGCGCCCGCATCGGGCTCAGCACGTTCGGGCCCACCGACGAGGCCTGGACGGCTGCAGAGGCCGTGCTGCTAAGGCACGCACCGCCCGCACTGCTCGACGCCCGCACCACGGGCAGGGTCGGGCCCTTCGCGAGCACGGGCTCCATGGCCACCTTGTTCCAGAACGCCGGCGCCACCGACGTCACGAGCCGCGACGACCCTCTGGAGGTGACCTTGCCGGATGCGGCCGCGTGGCGCTCGTGGACCATGACGCTCGGTCTGCGCCAGCTCTGGGAGGCCGTGCCGTCGGATCAGCTCGACGGGGTGCTGGCCGAGGTGTCGACCGCCCTGGAGGCCGACCGCGGCGACGACGGAATGCTCCACCTCACCCAACAGGTGCGCTACACCACCGGCTCGGCGGGGACTCTGGCGCGAACCGATTAAAAGAGAGATCATGGTGATATCACTTTCACACCGAGGACACGCCATGAGCACTTCGACATCACCTGAGACTTCGCGGCCGGTAGGACACCAGGGAGCCCGTGTCGAGATCACGCAACGACCGGCGTTGTCCCTGAACGGCTGGTTCGGCGTGCTCGTGGTCGCCGCCTGCGTTGCCCAGGCCTGGTGGCAGATCAAGCAGGGGCCCGACCTGGCCGTACTGCCCACCGTGGCCGCGTCCGTGGCCGGTGTTCTCGTGGGCACGTCGCTGGTGGTCGTCGCGCCGGGCCAGAGCTCGGTGGTTCAGTTCTTCGGCCGGTACGTCGGCACGGTACGCACACCGGGTTTCTGGTGGGTGGTGCCACTCACTGTTCGGCGGCGCGTCAGTGTGCGGGTGCGCAACTTCGAGACCCGTCACCTCAAGGTCAACGATGCCGACGGCAACCCCGTCGAGATCGCCGCGATCGTGGTCTGGCAGGTCGCCGACACGGCCAGGTCGACGTACGCCGTCGACGACTACCGTGACTTCGTGACCGTGCAGGCGGAGTCGGCCCTGCGCCACGTGGCCACGATCCACCCGTACGACGACGTGACGCAGAGCGGCGCCTCACTGCGCGGATCGACCGACGTCGTGGCCGACGAGCTGGCTGTGGAGGTGGCCGAACGGGTCTCCCTCGCGGGCGTCGAGATCGTCGAGGTGCGCATCTCGCACCTGGCGTACGCGCCGGAGATCGCGCAGGCGATGCTGCGCCGCCAGCAGGCCAACGCCGTGGTGGCGGCGCGAAGCCGGATCGTCGAAGGGGCGGTCGGCATGGTGGAGATGGCCCTCAACCGGCTCTCCGAGCGGCAGGTGGTCGAGCTCGACGAGGAGCGCAAGGCCAGCATGGTCAGCAACCTGCTGGTCGTACTCTGCGGCGACCAGCCGCCCTCGCCGGTCGTCAACGCCGGATCCCTGTACACGTGAGCCAGCGGCGCCAGGTTCTTCTCCGGGTCGACCCAGCGGTGCACGACGCCTTGGTGCGCTGGGCCGGTGACGAGCTTCGTAGTGTGAACGCGCAGGTCGAGATGGTGCTCCGACGAGCCCTCAGCGAGGCCGGCCGGATGCCGAAGAAGGCGGCTCCCCTGCCCAAGCGGGGGCGACCGCGGGCGCCTCAGCGTGAGTGAGTGCGTGAGTGAGCTCGGCCACGGCAGGCAGCAGGGCCCGCCCCGCCGAAGCGGAACGGGCCCTGTCGATGAAGCGGGTGCTGCAGGTGCAGCGTCAGATCACTTGAGGATCTTGGTGACGCGACCGGCGCCGACCGTACGACCACCCTCACGGATGGCGAACTTCAGCCCGTCCTCCATGGCGATGGGCTGAATCAGCTCGACGACCATGTCAGTGTTGTCACCGGGCATGACCATCTCGGTGCCCTCGGGCAGCGTGACGACGCCCGTGACGTCGGTGGTGCGGAAGTAGAACTGCGGGCGGTAGTTGTCGTAGAACGGCGTGTGCCGGCCACCCTCGTCCTTGGACAGGATGTAGACCTGCGCCTCGAACTGCGTGTGCGGGGTGATCGAGCCCGGCTTGCAGATGACCTGGCCGCGCTCGACATCCTCGCGCTTGGTGCCGCGAAGCAGCAGGCCGACGTTCTCACCGGCGCGCCCCTCGTCGAGCAGCTTGCGGAACATCTCGACACCGGTGACGGTCGTCTTGGCCGCGGGGCCGGTGTGGATGCCGACGATCTCGATCTCCTCGTTGACCTTCAGGATGCCGCGCTCGATGCGACCGGTGACGACGGTGCCACGACCGGTGATCGTGAACACGTCCTCCACGGGCATCAGGAACGGCTTGTCGACATCGCGCTCGGGCTCAGGGATCGCGTCGTCGACGGCCTGCATGAGGTCGAGAACGGTCTGGCCCCACTCGGCGTCGCCCTCGAGCGCCTTGAGCGCCGAGACCTTGACGACCGGCAGGTCGTCACCGGGGAACTCGTACTGCGACAGCAGCTCGCGCACCTCCATCTCGACCAGCTCGATGATCTCCTCGTCGTCGACCATGTCGGCCTTGTTGAGCGCCACGACGATGTAGGGCACGCCGACCTGGCGGGCCAGGAGCACGTGCTCCTTCGTCTGCGGCATCGGGCCGTCGGTGGCGGCGACGACGAGAATCGCACCGTCCATCTGGGCCGCGCCGGTGATCATGTTCTTGACGTAGTCGGCGTGGCCGGGGCAGTCGACGTGGGCGTAGTGACGACCCTCGGTCTGGTACTCGATGTGCGAGATCGAGATCGTGATGCCGCGCTGCTTCTCTTCAGGAGCCTTGTCGATGTCATCGAACGCGAACTGGGGGTTCAGTTCGGGGTACTTGTCGTGCAGAACCTTGGAAATTGCAGCCGTCAGCGTCGTCTTACCGTGGTCAATGTGACCGATGGTGCCGATGTTGACGTGCGGCTTGGTCCGCTCGAACTTTGCCTTCGCCACTGTGGTCCTCCTCAGGACTTTCTTGTGTTACGCCGCAGACCTTTTGGTTGGACGGGGCGCTGGTGGATGTGAATCTCGGTAAGTCGGTGAAGAGCCTACGGGATGTCCCGCAGTCACTCGCCCCGGGTTTTCTTGATGATCTCCTCGGCGACCGCCTTGGGGACCTCTGCGTAGGAGTGGAACTCCATTGAGTAGTTGGCGCGACCCTGGGTCTTCGACCGCAGGTCACCGACGTACCCGAACATCTCCGACAGCGGAACGATGCCCTTGACGACCTTGGCTCCGCTGATGTCCTCCATGGACTGGATCTGGCCACGGCGGGAGTTGATGTCGCCGATGACCTCGCCCATGTAGTCCTCGGGCGTGCGCACCTCGACGGCCATCATCGGCTCGAGCAGCACGGGGTCGGCCTTGCGCACGGCCTCCTTGAGCACCATCGAGCCGGCGATCTTGAACGCCATCTCCGAGGAGTCGACGTCGTGGTAGCCACCGTCGACGAGCGTCGCCTTGATCCCGACAAGCGGGTACCCGGCGAGCACGCCGTACTGCATGGCGTCCTGGATGCCGGCGTCGACCGACGGGATGTACTCGCGCGGCACGCGGCCTCCGGTGACCCCGTTGACGAACTCGTACATCGAGCCGTCCTCGGTCTCGCCGAGCGGCTCGAAGCTGACCTGGACCTTGGCGAACTGGCCAGAGCCACCGGTCTGTTTCTTGTGCGTGTAGTCGTACTTGAGCACGGGACGACGGATCGTCTCGCGGTAGGCGACCTGCGGCTTGCCGACGTTGGCCTCGACCTTGAACTCGCGCTTCATGCGGTCGACCAGGATGTCGAGGTGCAGCTCGCCCATGCCGGCGATGATGGTCTGGCCGGTGTCATCGTCGTGGTGCACCTGGAAGGTGGGGTCCTCGGCAGAGAGCTTCTGGATGGCCATGCCCAGCTTCTCCTGGTCGCTCTTGGTCTTGGGCTCGATGGCGACCTGGATGACGGGGTCGGGGAAGGTCATCGACTCGAGCACGATCTGCTCGTTGATGTCCGACAGGGTGTCGCCGGTCGTGGTGTCCTTCAGCCCGATGGCCGCGTAGATGTGGCCGGCCATGGCCTCGTCGACCGGGTTCTCCTTGTTGGCGTGCATCTGGAAGAGCTTGCCGATGCGCTCCTTGCGGCCCCTGGTCGAGTTGATCACGCTCGTGCCCGAGCTGATGTGGCCCGAGTAGACCCGGATGAAGGTGAGCGTGCCGAAGAACGGGTGGGTCGCGACCTTGAACGCCAGGGCCGAGAACGGCGCCTCCGTGCTGGGCGCACGCGTCAGCTCGACCTCCTCGTTGCCCGGCTTGTGGCCGATCATCGGGGGGACGTCGAGGGGCGAGGGCAGGTAGTCGACGACAGCATCGAGCATCGGCTGCACACCACGGTTCTTGAACGCGGAACCGCAGAACACCGGGTAGAGCTCGGAGTTCACGGTGAGCTTGCGGATGCCGGCCTTGATCTCGTCCTCGGTCAGCTCCTCGCCGCCGAGGTACTTCTCCATGAGATCGTCGTCGGCCTCGGCGACACGCTCGATCAGGGCCGTGTGGTACTCCTCGGCCTTGGCCTGCAGGTTCTCCGGGATCGGCTGGACCTCGTACTTGGCGCCCATGCTCACGTCACCCTTGGAATCGCCTTCCCAGACGAGGGCCCGCATGTAGACGAGGTCGACGACGCCGACGAAGTCGTTCTCGGCACCGATCGGCAGCTGCATCACCAGGGGTTCGGCGCCGAGGCGCTCCTTGATGGTGTCGACAGTGAAGTAGAAGTCGGCGCCGAGCTTGTCCATCTTGTTGACGAAGCAGATGCGCGGCACGTCGTACTTGTCGGCCTGGCGCCACACCGTCTCGGACTGCGGCTCGACACCCTCCTTGCCGTCGAACACAGCGACTGCGCCGTCGAGAACGCGCAACGAGCGCTCCACCTCGACGGTGAAGTCCACGTGCCCCGGGGTGTCGATGATGTTGATCTGGGTGCCCTCCCAGAAGGAGGTGACGGCGGCAGAGGTGATCGTGATGCCACGCTCCTTCTCCTGCTCCATCCAGTCCGTCGTCGACGCACCGTCGTGAGTCTCACCGATCTTGTGGTTGACACCGGTGTAGAAGAGGATGCGCTCCGTCACCGTGGTCTTGCCGGCGTCGATGTGCGCCATGATGCCGATGTTGCGGACCTTGTTGAGGTCCGTCAGAACGTCGAGTGCCACGTCAGGTTTCTCGTCTCATTCGTCGTGAAGTCAAATCTGTGGGAGCCCAGCCGCCGCGACCGTTCGTCGCGAGGGGGGCAGTTCCGGTCGGATGCCGCTGCGCCGCGTACTGATTGCGGGCGCGGCGGCATCCGACTCGGCTTGATGGTCCGCGCGACTACCAGCGGTAGTGCGCGAAGGCCTTGTTCGACTCGGCCATCTTGTGCGTGTCCTCACGGCGCTTCACCGCGGCCCCGAGGCCGTTGCTCGCGTCGAGGATCTCGTTCATCAGGCGCTCGGTCATCGTCTTCTCACGGCGCTGCCGCGAGTAGCCGACCAGCCAGCGCAGGGCCAGGGTCGTCGAGCGGTTCGGCTTGACCTCGATCGGCACCTGGTAGGTGGCGCCACCGACGCGGCGGCTCTTGACCTCCATGGCCGGCTTGACGTTGTCGAGCGCGCGCTTGAGCGTGGGGACCGGGTCGGTGCCGGTCTTGGTACGAACACCCTCGAGCGCGCCGTAGACGATCGTCTCGGCGATCGACTTCTTGCCGTCGAGGAGTATCTTGTTGACGAGCTGGGTCACGAGCGGGCTGGCGTAGACGGGGTCGACGACGAGCACGCGCTTCGGAGCGGGTCCTTTACGAGGCATCAGCTCTTCTCCTTCTTCGCGCCGTACCGGCTGCGAGCCTGCTTGCGGTTCTTGACGCCCTGGGTGTCGAGCGTGCCGCGCACGATCTTGTAGCGCACACCGGGGAGGTCCTTCACCCGACCGCCACGCACAAGCACGATCGAGTGCTCCTGCAGGTTGTGGCCGACGCCCGGGATGTAGGCCGTGACCTCGATACCGCTCGACAGGCGCACGCGGGCGACCTTACGAAGGGCAGAGTTCGGCTTCTTGGGGGTGGTCGTGTAGACGCGGGTGCACACGCCGCGACGCTGGGGCGAGCCCTTGAGCGCCGGGGTCTTGGCCTTGTTGGCCTTGTCCTGGCGGCCCTTTCGGACCAGCTGGTTGATGGTAGGCAACCTGGTTTCTCCGTACGTTTGCTGGTGGTCTGCCGGCCCGGTGGCCGACTCCTTGTACCTTTCGCCCACCCCCGAGGTCGGGCGTGTCACATGATGTGACCTGCCGTGGTCGGTGGGTGCGCGGTGCTCTCCCCCGCATTCCCCGCGCATTCGGTCCGATAAGGATCGAGGGCACGGATTGCCCGGCAAGAGGTGTGCTCTGGCAACTCGTGGTGCTCGGGCGGGCGAACCGCAGGAACAGGGCACAGGAGCCGTCATCGCGCGTGCTGAGGCCGTACCTCAGACACAGTGTTCAAGCGTACCGGCGCGCGCTGTGGCTACCAAATCGGGGCAGGAACACCACCAACCTCCCCCCGCTGATCGCGTGGTGGCGAGGGTCAGCCGAGGCGCCAGTCGCCGGCATACATGTGCAGCACCGGAAGACCGAGGGCCTCACGGGCCTTGGAGGCCCAGTCGGTGTGGAAGGTGTCCTCGACCGCGTGGGGTTCGGTGACCACGACGACTTCGAGGGCGCCGAGACGAGCCACTTCCTCGATGAGGGTCGGCATCGGGTCGTCGGCCGTGATCTCGCCGGTGGCGGCCACGTCGTGGGCGGCGAACTCACCCAGGGTCGTGCTGAGCGCGGTGTCGGCGTCGGCGTGGGCCGCCGTGCCGTCGACGGGTCGCAGCGAGTCGAGGGCCTCGCGCATCTCGAAGAGGCTGAGGTGGTCGAGGAAGCTGGAAAGCACGTTGCGGTCGGTGTCGGCCGGCACGAGCACCCGGTAGGTGGCCTCCTCGTCCTGATGCATGGCGACGATCTTCTCGACGTCGACCGGCTTGAGAGCCTCTTCGGTCAGCACGATGACGGTCGGAGCCGGCGTGCTGCCGTGGTGAGGGGAGGAGTCCTCCCCCCACTCCGCCTGCTCGTCGCTGCGCGAGGCGTCGGTCTCGGTGGCGGTGACGATGGGGGTGCTGTTCGTGGGCTCGACGCCTGGCTCGCTCATGCGGGCCAGCCTAGACCGCAGCTTCGCTCGAGAAGGCGCCGCATCGTCGGTACCCGCTCGGTGGAGGAGGGGGGGCAGCGGCTCGCCCTCCACCACCGGGGAGGTGAGCCGCCCGACATGGATGCCGGACGTTCTGCCCGATGCAGGTGTGATCACACCCCTGTTGAGGCGTGCTCCCGACACTTCATCGGGGGCAGCGACCGATCGCGTCGTCGGATCACTGCGTCAGGGCAATGCAGCGAGGTCGCGGCCAGGGGCGTCTGGACCGACTCACCGGCCCGCGCGGCCAACGTCCACGCGTTCTTCCGCTCGAGCGGCGCGAGCCATTCGGCTCAGAGCCGGATCGCCTCACGGCGCAGGTCAACGAGGACGCCCACGGCGACGAAGCACGAGCCGAGAACGAGGACCGTAGCCACCAGCAGGGCAGGTCGGTCGATGAGGCCGAGGTGCTGGACACCCAGCCAGACGAGGCCGAGCATGACGGCGGAAAGAGCTGTCGTGATCCACGAGCCCCCAGGCGAAGCCGGACTGTAGGGCACGAGCACTCCGGCGCACCAACCGACGGACATTGCCAGCCAGGCGGCGATGAGCCCGAGCGCCAGCGCGGGCATCCCGGGCTGCCCCCGAGAGACGACGAGTACGACCGCAAGTGAGAGCACGGTCGTCAGCGCCGCGACGACCGTCGCCTCTGGTGCGACCCATCGCAGTCGGCCCGACCCCATCCTGACCACCCAAGCATGGGCGCGGGTGCGCCCGTAGGCCATCTCACTCAGCACGCCGGCAAGTGTGCACAACAGCAGCAGCGAGGGTGCCGTCATCACGAGGCGGGCCACGTCAGGTAGCAGCGCCAGGGTGCCCGCGCACACCAGCAGAATCACCACGTTCACGACCGCCAACGGGTCCCGGCGAGTCAGTACCGCCTCGACCCGCACGAGTGTCGGCAACGCGGCCGATCGGCCGATGTCACCCGTGAGGTGTCGGCCGCTCCGCGCTCCGCAGCCGACGTCTCGGCGCGCTCGACCCCAGTACGCCAGCACCACGGCATAGCCCGTCGCGGTGAGCGCTACCAGCGCCAGTGCCCGCCCGAGCGACTGCGCCGTTCCGAGTGCACCAGTGGCACCCGCGAAGGGGAAGGTGCCCAGCAACATGGAACGCTGGGCCGTGGCAGCCCCGACCAGGTCGGCCATCGCCAGCACCACTGGCACGACACCGGCAAGGGCGCCCAGCATGCGCGCCGCAGCGGGCGTGGCTCCGAACCGACCCTCGGCGACCAGCACCGCCGCCCGCCACAACACGATCACCCAGACAGCAGCGCAAAGACCTATGACCAGCAGGTGTGCGACCGCCGGAGCATCCCACCCAGACCGCACCACCAGACCCACCGTGCCTGCCGACAGGGCAGCGACCAGGCTCCCGGCCAGCGGCGCTCCCACACGCCGCTGGGCCCGGCCCGCGCGTGATGCGCGAACCGGGCCCAGCGGCATCCGAGCAGGATGCTGGCGGTCAACCGATCAGAACTGGTCGAGCCCCAGCGCCTCGTCGTCGAGACGGATCGCCTCACCGCTGCCCGTTCCGAAACCTGCGTAGTCGTAGGCGTCGTAGTTGGGCAGGGAGTACATCGCGGCCTTGGCCTCTTCGGTCGGCTCCACCTTGACGTTGCGGTAGCGGGGCAGGCCCGTACCGGCGGGGATGAGCTTTCCGAGGATGACGTTCTCCTTGAGCCCGAGCAGCGGGTCGCTCTTGGCCTCCATGGCCGCCTGCGTGAGCACCCGGGTCGTCTCCTGGAAGGAGGCCGCCGAGAGCCACGACTCGGTCGCGAGCGAGGCCTTGGTGATGCCCATGAGCTCGGGACGGCCGGCAGCCGGACGCCCACCCTCAGACATGATCCTGCGGTTCTCGTCCTCGAACCGGCCACGCTCGGCCAGCTCACCGGGCAGCAGGTCGGCGTCGCCGGCCTCGATGATCGTCACACGACGCAGCATCTGCCGCACGATGACCTCGATGTGCTTGTCGTGGATCGACACACCCTGCTGGCGGTAGACCCGCTGCACCTCGTCGACCAGGTGGGTCTGCGCGGCCCGGGGACCGAGGATGCGCAGCACCTGCTTCGGGTCGATCGCGCCCTGAACCAGCTTCTCGCCGACCTTGACGTGGTCGCCGTCGGTGATCAGCAGGCGCGAACGCTTGCTCACCGGGTAGGCGTGCTGCTCGGAACCGTCGTCGGGCGTGAGCAGCACCCGGCGCATCTTGTCGGTGTCCTCGATCTCGACGCGGCCGGTGGCCTCGGCGATGGGAGCGACACCCTTGGGCGTGCGCGCCTCGAACAGCTCGACGACGCGGGGCAGACCCTGCGTGATGTCGTCGGCCGCCGCTGCGCCACCGGTGTGGAAGGTGCGCATCGTCAGCTGCGTGCCGGGCTCACCGATCGACTGCGCCGCGATGATGCCTACGGCCTCGCCGATGTCGACGAGCTTGCCGGTCGCGAGCGACCGCCCGTAGCAGAGGGCACAGGTGCCGACCTTGGAGTCGCAGGTGAGCACCGAACGGATGCGCACCTCGTCGACGCCGGCCGCGTAGAGCGCATCGATGACGACGTCTCCGAGGTCGATGCCGGCCACGGCGAGCGTCTCGCCGTCGACGACGACGTCCTCTGCCAGGGTGCGAGCGTAGACCGAGGCCTCGACGACCTCGTTCAGGCTCCGCGTGCCGGTGAGCTCGTTGACCGAGGCGATCGGCAGCTTGAGGCCACGGTCGGTACCGCAGTCGTCCTCACGGATGATGACGTCCTGGCTCACGTCGACGAGTCGACGCGTGAGGTAGCCCGAGTCGGCCGTCCGCAGCGCCGTGTCAGCCAGACCCTTGCGGGCACCGTGCGTCGAGATGAAGAACTCGAGCACCGTGAGGCCTTCACGGAAGTTCGCCTTGATCGGGCGCGGGATGATCTCGCCCTTCGGGTTGGCCATCAGGCCACGCATACCGGCGATCTGACGGATCTGGAACCAGTTACCACCGGCGCCCGAGCTGACCATCCGGTAGATGGGGTTCGTGCGCGGGAAGTTGGTCTCCATCTCCTTGGCGACCTGGTTGCTCGCCTGCGTCCAGATCTCGACGAGCTCCTGGCGACGCTCGTCGTCGGTGATCAGACCGCGTTCGTACTGGGTCTGGACCTTGGCCGCCTTGGCCTCGTAGCCCTCGAGGATGTCCGTCTTGTTGTCCGGCGTCACGACGTCGGAGATGGCGACGGTGCAGCCCGAGCGGGTCGACCAGTGGAAACCGGCCTCCTTCAGGGCGTCGAGGGACGCCGCGACCTGAACCTTGGAGTAGCGCTCCGCGAGGTCGTTGACGATGCCCGACAGGCTCTTGCGGTCGACGGGCTTGTTGATGAACGGGTAGTCCACCGGCAGGGTCTCGTTGAACAGCGCGCGCCCCAGGGTCGTCTCGACCGTCAGGCTCGAGACGGTGCCGTCGGCACCGGGCTCCACGCCCTCGGGCAGCTCGAAGCCGGCCGGGGGAACGGTGTCCGTCAGACGCAGCTTGATCGCCGAACCGAGCAGGATCTCGCCGCGGTCGAAGGCCATCCGAGCCTCGGCCGGGCTGCTGAACGCGCGACCCGCACCGATGCCGCCACCGTCGACGGCGTCGGTCATGTGGAAGATGCCAGTGATCATGTCCTGGGTGGGCATGGTCACGGGGCGACCGTCGGCCGGCTTGAGGATGTTGTTGCTGCTCAGCATGAGGATGCGGGCCTCAGCCTGCGCCTCCGCCGACAACGGCACGTGCACGGCCATCTGGTCACCGTCGAAGTCGGCGTTGAAGGCCGAGCAGACGAGCGGGTGGATCTGGATGGCCTTGCCCTCGACGAGCTGCGGCTCGAACGCCTGGATACCCAGTCGGTGCAGCGTGGGCGCGCGGTTGAGCAGCACGGGGTGCTCGGTGATGACCTCCTCGAGCACGTCCCACACGACCGGGCGAGCCCGCTCGACCATGCGCTTGGCCGACTTGATGTTCTGCGCGTGGTCGAGGTCGACGAGGCGCTTCATCACGAACGGCTTGAACAGCTCGAGCGCCATCTGCTTGGGCAGACCGCACTGGTGCAGCTTCAGCTGCGGGCCGACCACGATGACCGAGCGGCCGGAGTAGTCGACGCGCTTGCCGAGCAGGTTCTGGCGGAACCGGCCCTGCTTGCCCTTCAGCATGTCCGACAGCGACTTCAGCGGTCGGTTGCCGGGGCCCGTGACCGGGCGACCACGACGACCGTTGTCGAAGAGGCTGTCGACAGCCTCCTGCAGCATCCGCTTCTCGTTGTTGACGATGATCTCGGGCGCACCGAGGTCGAGCAGCCGCTTGAGACGGTTGTTGCGGTTGATGACGCGGCGGTACAGGTCGTTGAGGTCAGAGGTCGCGAACCGGCCACCGTCGAGCTGCACCATCGGGCGCAGGTCCGGCGGGATCACCGGGATGGCGTCGAGCACCATTCCGGTCGGGTGGTTCGTCGTGGTCTGGAACGCGTTGACGACCTTGAGCCGCTTGATGGCGCGGGTCTTCTTCTGGCCCTTGCCGGTGGCGATGATCTCCTGGAGGGAGTCGGCCTCGGCGTCGAGGTCGAAGCTCTCGAGGCGCTTCTGGATCGCCGCGGCGCCCATGCCGCCCTCGAAGTAGAGACCGAAACGGTCGCGCATCTCGCGGTAGAGGATCTCATCGCCCTCGAGGTCTTGGACCTTGAGGTTCTTGAACCGGTCCCAGACCTGCTCGAGCCGCTCGACCAGCTGGTCGGCGCGCTTGCGGATGTTGTTCATCTCGCGCTCGGCCTGGTCGCGCACCTTGCGCTTGGCGTCGGCCTTGGCCCCCTCGGCCTCGAGCTCGGCGATGTTGCGTTCGAGCGTCTGGGCGCGGCCCTCGACGTCGGCGTCGCGACGGTTCTCGATCTCCTTCTTCTCCACCTGGATCTGCGCCTCGAGCGAGGGCAGGTCGGCGTGACGCTGGTCGTCGTCGACGGAGGTGATCATGTAGGCCGCGAAGTAGATGACCTTCTCGAGGTCCTTCGGGGCGAGGTCGAGCAGGTAGCCCAGGCGTGACGGAACACCCTTGAAGTACCAGATGTGCGTGACGGGGGCGGCGAGCTCGATGTGACCCATCCGCTCACGACGCACCTTGGCGCGGGTGACCTCTACGCCGCAGCGCTCGCAGATGATGCCCTTGAAGCGGACGCGCTTGTACTTGCCGCAGTTGCACTCCCAGTCGCGGGTGGGCCCGAAGATGCGCTCGCAGAACAGGCCCTCCTTCTCCGGCTTGAGGGTGCGGTAGTTGATGGTCTCGGGCTTCTTGACCTCGCCGTGGCTCCACTGGCGGATGGACTCCGCGGTGGCGAGGCCGATGCGAAGCTCGTCGAAGAAGTTGACGTCGAGCACGTGGTTCCTTCTCTCGTAACGCTTGCTAGGTACTGCTGTGACGGTGTGGCCTGTCTCGGATGCCGCTGTGCTGCGTAGCCGGCCCAGCGGCATCCGGGGACTCGGGGGGGGGGGCCCCCCGCCCCCGGGCGGGGGCCCCCCCCGAGTGTCAGACCTCTTCGACGCTGGACGGCTCGCGCCGGCTCAGGTCGATGCCGAGCTCCTCCGCTGCGCGGAAGACCTCCTCGTCGGATTCCTTCATCTCGATCGTCGTGCCGTCGCTGGAGAGCACCTCGACGTTGAGGCACAGCGACTGCATCTCCTTGAGAAGCACCTTGAACGACTCGGGGATACCGGAGTCGGGGATGTTCTCGCCCTTGACGATCGCCTCGTAGACCTTGACGCGTCCGGGGACGTCGTCGGACTTGATCGTCAGCAGCTCCTGCAGCGTGTAGGCCGCGCCGTACGCCTCGAGGGCCCAGACCTCCATCTCACCGAAGCGCTGGCCACCGAACTGGGCCTTACCGCCGAGCGGCTGCTGGGTGATCATCGAGTACGGACCGGTCGAACGCGCGTGGATCTTGT
>JAKDLG010000299.1 GCA_030452985.1 Humibacillus sp. | reverse complement strand
GTGATGGTGGGCCTAGGAGGACTTGAACCTCCGACCTCTTCCTTATCAGGGAAGCGCTCTAACCGTCTGAGCTATAGGCCCATCGTCACCCTTCGACGACCAGGCCCGAGAACCTGACGCGAGGGCTCACGTTACCTGATCGCCTGCGCCTCACACAAAACGAGAGGATGCCGCACAGCCGGTCGAGCGCAGCGGCATCCGCACGCTGTTGCTGGGTTGGCTCAGTCGTCGGTCAGGGTCAGCTGAAGGCCACCGACGAGGGCCGAGCAGATGTTGTAGAGGAAGGCCATCACGGTGGCAATGGCGGTCATCAGGATGATGTCGATGACACCGATCACGATGGAGAGGGAGACGACCCGGCCGAAGCCGACGTAGTCCTGGATGCTGAACGGGTTGGCGGTGGTGGTCTGGAGCGAGGCCAGCACACCCTCGACGTCGCTGAAGACGTTCATCGTCGACAGGATCATCCAGAGCACCGCGGTGAGGATGACGCCGGCGATGCCCAGGGCGACCGAGATGAGAAAGCTCATCTTCATGACCGACCACGGGTCGATACGGGCCACGGCCAGGCGCACCCTGCGGGGCCCCTTGCGGCGGGCCGCCGGGCGAGCAGCGGTCGCCGCCTTGACGGCGGGGTCGCGCGTCGGCTGTGCACTCTGAGGCTTCGCCTGCGGCTGGGGTGCGGTGCGGCTGGTGATCGCGCCCCGGGAAAGAGCGGTACCGCCCTCCTCCGTGCCGCTCGCGCCGTAGCCGTAACCGGTCGTGTCGACCGAGCCTTCGGAACTCGTCGTGCTCACTCGTCACCTCCGTCTTCGCTGGCGGGACCCTCGGCCCCATCGGATGCAGTCCCATCTGACGGTACGGCATCCGGGCCAGGAACCGTAGCCGACGCACTCGGGGTGGGCACCGGCCCCCCCTCCGAATCATGGCTTGCCTCGCTGCCGTCGGCCTCGTCGTCCAGGCCCAGCTCGCTCTCTGCGTTGCGAGCGACGGCCACGATCGAGTCACCCTTGTCGGGCGTCGCGAAGATCACGCCCTGCGTCGACCGGCCCGTGTGGCGCACCTCGTCGACCCGCGAGCGCACGATCTTGCCGCGCTCCATCACGACCATGACCTCGTCGGTCTCGCTGACAATGAGGGCGCCCACGAGGTCGCCGCCCTTGTCAGAGATCTTCGCCACCTGGATGCCCAGACCGCCACGACCCTGGAGGCGGTACTCCGACACGGGAGTGCGCTTGGCGAGCCCGTTCTCGAAGACGACGAACACGTCGGGGCTCTCGCCCTCCTCCACGACGGCCATCGCGAGCAGGTGGTCACCCGGCCGGAACTTCATGCCCGTGACACCCGAGGTCGAGCGGCCCATCGGCCGCAGCGCCGTGTCGGTCGCGGTGAAGCGCACCGACTGGCCCTTGAGCGAGACGAGCAGCAGGTCGTCACGGTTGCTGGCGAGTCGGGCGCCGACGAGCTCGTCGCCCTCACGCAGGTTGATGGCGATCAGGCCACCAGAGCGCGGAGAGTCATAGTCGCTCAGCAGGGTCTTCTTGACCAGGCCGGCCCGCGTGGCGAGCACGAGGTAGTCGGCCTGGGCGTAGTCGTGGATGGCCAGCACCTGGGCGATCTGCTCACCGGGCTGGAAGGCCATCAGGTTGGCGACGTGCTGACCCTTGCTATCGCGGCTGCCCTCGGGCAGCTCGTAGCCCTTGGCCCGGTAGACCCGGCCGAGGTTGGTGAAGAACAGCAGCCAGCGGTGGGTCGTGGTGGTGAAGAAGTGCTCGACGACGTCTTCGCCGCGCAGGCTCGCGCCCCGCACCCCCTTGCCGCCGCGCTTCTGCGAGCGGTACTGGTCGACCCGGGTGCGCTTGGCGTAGCCGCCGCGGGTGATCGTGACGACGACGTCCTCTTCAGGGATGAGGTCCTCCATCGACATGTCGCCGTCGAAGGGGAAGATCTCGGTGCGCCGGTCGTCGCCGTACTTCTCGACGATGCCGGCCAGCTCCTCCGACACGATGTCGCGCTGGCGCTGGGGCGAGGCGATGATCGCCTCGTACTGCTCGATCATCGCCTGCAGCTCGTCGTGGTCCTGCTGGATCTTCTCGCGCTCGAGGGCGGCCAGGCGCCGCAGCTGCATGTTGAGGATGGCGTTGGCCTGGTCCTCGTCGATGTCGAGCAGCTCGATCAGGCCGGTCCGCGCGACCTCGACGGTGCGCGAGGCACGGATCAAAGCGATCACCGCGTCGAGCTGGTCGAGGGCCTTGAGGTAGCCGCGCAGCAGGTGGATGTTCTCTTCGGCCTTGCGCAGGCGGTACTGCGTGCGGCGCAGGATGACCTCGATCTGGTGGTCGACCCAGTGCCGGATGAACCCGTCGAGCGGCAGGGTGCGCGGCACCTCGTCGACCAGCGCGAGCATGTTCGCGCCGAACGTGGTCTGCAGCTGCGTGTGCTTGTAGAGGTTGTTGAGCACGACCTTGGCCACCGCGTCGCGCTTGAGCACGATGACGAGGCGCTGACCGGTGCGCCCCGACGTGTGGTCCTGGATGTCGGAGATGCCGGCGATCTTGCCGTCCTTGACCAGGTCGGCGATCTTGAGGGCGAGCATGTCGGGGTTGACCTGGTAGGGCAGCTCGGTGACGACGAGGGCCTGGCGGTTGCCGATCTCCTCGACGTTGACGATAGCCCGCATGATGATCGAGCCGCGGCCGGTGCGGTAGGCGTCCTCGATGCCGCGGGAGCCCATGATGAGCGCCCCGGTCGGGAAGTCGGGGCCCTTGATGATGGTCAGCAGCTGCTCGAGCAGCTCTTCACGGCCGATCTCGGGGTGCTTGAGGTAGAACTCGGCGCCCTCGGCGACCTCGCGCAGGTTGTGCGGCGGGATCTGCGTGGCCATGCCGACGGCGATACCGGCCGAGCCGTTGACGAGCAGGTTCGGGAACCGGCTCGGCAGCACGGACGGCTGCAGCGTCTTGCCGTCGTAGTTGGGGATGAAGTCGACGGTGTCCTCGCCGATGTCGCGCACCATCTCCATCGCGATCGACGCCATGCGGCACTCGGTGTACCGCGGGGCGGCGGCGCCGTCGTTGCCGCGCGAGCCGAAGTTGCCCTGGCCGTCGACGAGCGGGTAGCGCAGCGACCAGTCCTGCACCAGACGCACCAGGGCGTCGTAGATGGCCGTGTCACCGTGCGGGTGGTAGTGCCCCATGACGTCGCCGACGACGCGAGCGCACTTGTTGTAGCCGCGGTCGGGGCGGTAGCCGCCGTCGTACATCGCGTAGACGATGCGCCGGTGCACGGGCTTGAGGCCGTCGCGCACGTCGGGCAGGGCGCGGCTGACGATGACCGACATGGCGTACTCGATGTAGCTGCGCTGCATCTCGGTGTTGAGGTCGACCGCCTCGACCCGGTCGGTGCCGCCGTCACCGCCGTCACCGCCGTCGCTGCCACCGCGGGGAGGCTCGACCGGGGCCGCGCCCTGGTCGTCGACCGACTCGGGACCCTCGACTCCAGAGGTGTCGTCGCCATCGATGGGGGGGAGGTCGTCGCTCACGTCAGTTCCCTTGTCGTTGAGTGCTGTTCATCAGGGTCAGTTCGGATGCCGCTGGGCTCAGTTCATACCGTCGAG
>JAKDLG010000102.1 GCA_030452985.1 Humibacillus sp. | reverse complement strand
CACCGCCCGCAGAGCTAGCGTCGCTTCTGACAGTTCGCGCACCAGTACAGGCGTCGTCCCGCAATCTCTTTGTCGCGCAAGCGCTTCGAGCATCGCGGGCACGGTTCGCCCGCGCGCTTGTAGACCGCGAACCGACGCTCGAAGTAGTCGCCCAGACGTTCCCCGGTCGACGCCGACGTGATGGCCATGGCCGTCCCCTCGGCGACCATGGCTTCGGCCTGCTCCACCTGGTCGTCCAACGTCAAGATCTGCGAGAACGCCACTCCCAGCGGCATCAACCTCGAGAGGTCGTTCCAGATCGCCTGCCAGGTCTTGCGACTGAGCTGCTTTCCCATCGTGGCCGGATTGACGCGGAGTCGGTGCAGCACCTCACACCGGTAGACGTTCCCCACCCCAGCGACGATGGTCTGATCCATCAGGAGTTCCGCAATTGCCTTTCGCCGCAGTTGAATTCGGCTCCAAGCGCGCTCGGGGTCAGAGGTCGGATCGAGGGGGTCCGGGCCGAGCTTCCCCTCGATCTGTTCGCGCCGAGCGGCATCCACGAGCTCACAGGTGATGGGCCCTCTCAGGTCGGCTACGTGCGCCGAGCTCAGCAGCCGCAGGCGAACCGCGCCCCGGGCGGGCGGCGGTTCCAGACCGCCCAGCGATATGACGGTGAACGAACCAATCAGTCCGAGATGAACATGCAGAGTCTCGTCACCCATCGCGACGAAGAGGTGCTTTCCCACCGCATCGGCAACGTCGACGACCTCGCCGTCAAGGCGTCGGGCTTCGTCAGCGAAACGGCCTTGTGGGCTCGAGGCCTCGACGACGTGACCACCGAAGGCACGCTCGAGCCGGTGGGCCAGCGCGTGGATAGTGTGACCCTCAGGCACGATGAACGAATTCCCGCCGGCTCGCCGTCAGCTCACCCTGACACCTGCGCACCCTCCAGGCCCATGAGAGACAGGATCCGCTGGAGGTCGTCCATGGAGGCGAAGTCGACGGTGATCTTCCCCCTCCGTTGGCCCAACGCGATGTTCACGCGCGTCTCCAGATGGTCGGAGAGATGGCTGGTGTAGTCGTCGAGCCTCGGGTGATGCGTCCCCGCTCGGGGACGCCGGGTGCGGGGGGGCGTGTCGTCGTCACCGAGCGACACGAGCTCCTCGACCGTTCGTACCGAGAGCCCCTCTGCCACGATCCGCTGGGCCATCCGCTCCATCGCAGCACCGTCAGCCATTCCCAGCAGGGCGCGGGCGTGGCCGGCGCTCAGTACACCGGCCGCCACCCGGCGCTGCACGAGCGGAGGAAGCTTGAGCAGGCGCAGCGTGTTCGATATCTGGGGCCGGGAGCGGCCGATGCGGCTCGCCAGCTCATCGTGCGAGCAGCCGAAGTCGTCGAGAAGCTGCTGGTAGGCGGCTGCCTCCTCCAGGGCGTTCAGCTCACTGCGGTGCAGGTTCTCCAGCAGGGCATCACGCAGCAGGTCGTCATCGTGGGTGTCCTTGATGATGGCGGGGATCGACTCGAGCCCGGCCAGCTGCGCCGCTCGCCAGCGTCGCTCTCCCATGATGAGCTCGAAGCGAGCCTGATCGGGGGCCGGCTCGGATCCGGATGCACGATCGAAAAAACCTTCCGCGGCGCCCTCGCCACCACCATCGGAGGCAGTGCCGGCTCCGGTAATGGCTGCCGTAGCAGCTGCCGTAGTGGCTCCGGTGCCGGTCTCTTCCAGCGGGGCAACGACCCGGCGAACCACGATCGGCTGAAGCACGCCGATCTCCCGGATGGAATGCGCCAGTTCAGCCATCTGGTCATCGTCGAAGACCGTTCGTGGCTGCTTGGGGTTGGGGATGATCGCGGTGATGGCGATCTCGGCGAACTCGGCTCCCGGAACGGGGGCCAGGCCGAGGCTCGGTTCCGGCACGGTGACTACCGAGGTTTGAGCACTACCTACCTGGCGCTCTGCATCTCGCTCTGACGCCTCGTCTGCCCCCCGGTCTGCCTCCTGGTCTTCCTCCTGGTCTGCCTCCTGGCCGACAGTGGCACTCCACCGCGCCGACGACGTCACCTCGGAGACGCTCACGTGCGGCCCGATAACCTCCGTACGGCCAGCCGGCGGCGTGGGTTGACGATCGGCGCGGTCGAGCCCATCGGGGCTCGCCGGCGCCGGGTCTGATGCAGGCGGAGCCACCGGCGGCTCTCGATCCCGAAAGAACACGTCGACGGGTCGATCACCGACCGTATGTGGGGAACTCGGAATCAAGGCTCCCAAGCCACGACCCAGTGCTCGACGCTTCTCCGCCATCAGCCAACCCCTTGAGTTACCGGTCGCGGCTTTCGCGCCCAGCGGTCAGTCTAGGTCGGCCCGACCCCCAGAAGTGACCGGAACGCGGCTGGGGCGGGCGAAGAACGCACGCGTGCGCGTGCTGCCGTGGGCATGCCGTGGTTCTGACGACAGTTTTGGAGATTGCTGTCGTGTTTCACGTGAAACGGCTTCGAGGAACCTGTTTCACGTGAAACACGGTCGCCCGCGCGCGTCTGAATCACTCAGGGCCTGGCGCCGCGGTCAGCAATCTCACCGGCGGCTTCAAGATAGGCCAGCGCGCCGCTGCTCGACGGGTCGTAGGTCATGACCGTTTCCCCGAAGCTTGGGGCTTCCGAAACACGAACGGATCGCGGTACCGACGCACTCAGTACTTCGGTGGGGAAGTGCTCCCGCACTTCCTGGGCAACTTGCGCAGAGAGGCGGGTGCGCGCGTCGTACATCGTCAGCAGGATGGTCGACACGTGAAGCAGAGGGTTGAGATGGGCCTTGATGAGCTCGATGTTCTTCAGCAGTTGCGAGAGGCCCTCGAGGGCGTAGTACTCACACTGGATCGGGATGAAGATCTCACTCGAGGCCACCATCGCGTTGACGGTGAGAAGCCCGAGGCTCGGAGGGCAGTCGATGAGGATGTAGTCGAAGGAATGTCCTGCCGCAGCGGCCGCCTGCAAGGCGCGGTTCAGCCGAGACTCACGTGCGACCAAAGAGACCAGTTCGATCTCAGCCCCGGCGAGGTCGATGGTGGCGGGCGCGCAGAACAACCCGTCGACGCTGACGCAGGGCTGCACCACTTCGAGCAACGATCGCCCCTCCACCAGCACGTCGTACACCGACGGCACGTCAGCGTGGTGGTCGATGCCCAAGGCCGTGCTGGCATTCCCCTGGGGGTCGAGGTCGACGACCAGCACCTGCAGGCCCGACTGGGCCATCGCTGCGGCGATGTTCACGGTCGTGGTCGTTTTGCCCACGCCGCCCTTCTGGTTGGCTACCGTGAGAACGCGAGGTACCACCGGCTTGGGGAAGACACGCCCCGTCAACTGGATGCGCCGTCGAGTGCTTTCAGCAAGATCACGACCCAGAGGGGTGTCGTCCCCGGGGGTCGGAATCGAAGCGGCCAAGGCGACCCGGTCCAGCCCACTGGCGTGCTCGGCGCGCTCCACCTCGGTCGCTGCGTCCGTGGTCAAGTCTGGCGCTCGCTCCCGATCCGACGCGGCGACCGGCATGTGTTCAGGCCTCGGCTCAAGACGAGGCTGTGGCTGGGGCTTCATGCGCGGTTTCGAGCGTGCCTCCGGTGGTCGTTCCGCCGGTGGACCAAGACCGGTCGCAGGAATGGCTCGTGACGGCACTGGTTCAGGGCCTTCTGGCTCGGACCCGGTGCCTCCCTGAGAAGCCCCGTCCGCCGGGACGATATCCACAGGCTTATCCCCACTTCGATCAGGGGCGGTTTCCTGCTCAGAAAGCGGCAAACCCTGCTCACTGTCCACACGACTGTCCACAACCGAACTCGAGATGGGAGCCTGCTCGGGATACACCCTGGGCGCCGGCGTTTCACGTGAAACAGGGGCGGCTTCGACCCAGCCCAGATGGTGCCGTCGTTCCAGGGCTTCGGTGTCGCCGAACCAACCGAGACTGTTTGCCAAGCTCATGGTTTACCCACCTCCAGGGTCGACAGCACGACAACGTGCCATCGGATTACCGGTCTGACGACCAGAACGTCGAAAGTTTTGGGCGAGTTTGCCGGGCTCAGGACGCACCGCCGCGTGACCGCCTACCACTGCCGTCGGCGCGTGTCATCACTCGAGAGCCGCCGGGGCGGTCAGCGCGACGTCGGGCAGAACCCGCGCTGCTACCACCACGTTGGGTGAAACGTCGACGATCAACAGGGTCCCCGATGGTCAGACGAAGGACAGTCGTGGGCGTCGGCAGTTCGTCGCCCCACACCTCTATCGATGCCTCGGCGACCCCCATCCGGTGCAGCGCCGCCCGGTTAGTGGCGAGCTCCTCCTCCGCCCGAGCACCCTTGATCGCCAACAGGCTTCCCCCTGGGCTCAACAAGGGCAGGGTCCATGCGGCGAGCTGCACGATTCCGCTCACCGCGCGCGCGGTCACGTAGGGGACCGTCAGGCGATCCCATAGGTCTTCGGCCCGCGCCGTGTGAACCATCGCGTTGTCGAGGCCCAAGGTCGCAACGGTTCCCGACAGCCAGCCGGTTCGACGGGTCAGTGGCTCGACCAGGTGGATCTCGAGGTCAGGTCTGGCGATGGCAAGGGCCAAGCCCGGCAGTCCGGCTCCCGATCCGACGTCGATGACCCGTTGCCGTGAACCAGGCGAGGTACTCGCGATCCCGCGGTGGACCACTGCGCAGTTGAGTACATGTCGGTCCCACAGGCGAGACGCCTCGCGGGGCCCGATCAGGCCGTGGCTGATGCCCGTGTCGGCCAGGATGGCGACGAACTGCTCGGCCAAAGCCAACCGCTCACCGAAAACCTCGCCCGCTTGGGGAGGCGTCGGCGGCACCTGCACTGGGCTCAACGCCGGCATCCCTGTTGACGGTGCCGGTGCCTCGAGCTGGAAATCCTCAGCCATACTGCGTCCACTCCCATGGTGCTACGCCCGCATCACGCTCGACCGGCCGAGCCGGCGTGCTCGGGCAGCAGTGAATCTGTCGACCACGCTTCTGGTCAGCGTGTTTCACGTGAAACAGGCACGTCAGGCCGGGAGGATCACGATGTGACGGTGGGGATCCACGCCTTCCGACTCGGACACGAGTCCCGCGGCCGACACCTCGTCGTGCACCACCTTGCGCTCAAAGGCTGACATCGGCTCAAGGCTCATCTTCGAGCCTGACTCGCGCACCTGCGCAATGGACTGCTTGGCCAGCACCACGAGGGCTGAACGGCGTTCCGCACGATAGCCGGCGACGTCGAGCATCAGCCGGCTTCGCTCACCGGTCTCGACCTGTACGGCCAGGCGAGTCAGCTCCTGGAGTGCCTCCAGCACCTTGCCATCTGCACCCACGAGGCGACGAGGCACGCGGCCCTCTTCTGAGTCGACGATGGCGATCGCGGCACGGTCGCCGTCGACATCCACATCGATGTCGCCGTCCAGGTCGGCGATGTCGAGCAGGGTCTCGAGAAAGTCTGCAGCCACCTCGCCCTCACGCTCGAGCTGCCGAACACGTGACTTCTTCCGTGGGCCGCTCTCATCGTCGGCGCCACCGGTGTCGCCGTCAGCATCTTCGGCTCCACCGACTGCGTTCCCCGCCCGGTTCGAGTCACCCTGCGCGTCATCAACCGTCAGATCGCGGGTTCCCTCTTCGGTGATATCGCTGACCTCGCTGATCTCGTCGGCCCCGGGCTCAACCAGGGCTGGCCCGACGGTCTCGACGCCCTCAACAGACGTAAGGTCCGTGGCCGCCTCGGCGGGGTGGTCGGTGGTGGACGACGTGTCCATGGCCTGCGCATCGCTCATGGCTGTTCTCCTTTGTTCATAAGCCACGGTCGACCTGTGGACAATTCGCGTTACCGCAGGTCAGTGGCTTGTCGCCAGGTGAAGCTGTGTGGGTGAGCTCGAGGTGGTGCTGGGTCGTACTGTGTCGGTCATGTTGCTGTGACGCGGGTGACGTTGGTCGGGAAGCGATGGTGATCGTCCGCGTGGTCGTACTGCTTCGAGGTGGGACTGCCGTCATCATGACGATGGCCGCGGGTCCCGGGAAGACGAGGACCGACCGCGGTTCAGCGCTGCGGTGAGCCAGGACGGTCTTTGGCGGGCTTCTTCGACCGACCCGCGTTCGGGTTCTGTCGCGTCTTCTTCGGTGCCTCACCTGTGGTGGTGCGGCCTGTTCCTGATCCAGAAGCGTTGCCGGAGCGCCCGTTGGCGGAGGTCTGCCCGCGCCCTGCGGACGTGGCGGCGGGAGCCGGGGCGGCGGCGCCCGTCACGTCGGCATCCCGTCGGGGGGAGCCGGACGTAGTCGAGCCGGCGGCCCCTTCACTGCCCCCGGCAGCCGAGCCCTTCGGCTGGGTCTTCGCCCGCTTCTTGCCCTTGGGCTGTTGCCGTTGACCCGACTTGGGCGCATCGTCGTCGACAGCGTCGTCGTCCGCGTCGGCCGATCCGCCCAGACCCGGAACCATGAGTTCCTTCATCGTCTTGCCCTTGCGCTTCATCCGGTCGCGCTGGGCCTGCTCGGCGGCCGAGCCCGGCGCCGGCATGTTGCGGATGACGTAGAACTGCTGGCCCATGGTCCACAGGTTGGTCGTCAGCCAGTAGATGAGCACACCGATGGGGAAGTTGATGCCCGAGATCAGGAAGAAGAACGGCATCAGGTAAAGCAGAACCTTCTGCTGCTTCGCGAACGGGTTGTCGAGCGAGGCGGCCGGCATGTTCTTGCGCATCAGCTGGTACTGCGTCGTGAAGGTGGTCGCCGACATCAGCACGATGAGCACGCCCGAGAAGATCTTGACGTTGAGATCGGGGCTCGACAGGAACGCGTCGCTGAGGCGGGCCCCGAACACGGTCGAGCTCTCGATCGTCTGGGCGACCTGGTTCGTGATCGGGCCGATGCCCTCCTTGAGTCCCTCTGCCTGCCCCCGGAGGTTGTTGAGCAGCTGGAACAGGGCGAAGAAGAACGGGCTCTGGATGAGGATGGGCAGACAGCTGCTGAACGGGTTGGTGCCCGTGCGACGGTAGAGATCCATCATCTCTGCCTGCTGGGCCTTCTGCGACTCGGGGTCGCGCTTGCCCTTGTACTTCTTCTGGATCTTCTGCATCTCGGGCTGGATCAGCTGCATCCGCCGAGAGGAGTGGATCTGCTTGACGAACAGCGGGATGAGCATGATCCGGACGACCACGGTGAGACCGACGATCGACATGGCCCACGCTGCTCCCGTGGGCAGACCGATCGCGTCGAAGAACCAGTGCCAGGCGTACATCACCCAGGCTTCACCGAGTTTGATCGGATAGAGCACGGTGTTGAAGAAGTCGATCAACGTAGTTCCTCTGTCGTCTGGTGCGTGATCCGCTCGCCGTTCACCACTGACCGGCAATCATGCCTGATCGCGGTGGTACCCGCGTCCGTCTCGGTAACGGTCTGGCTCATCGTGTCGATCATGTCGGCGCCCTGGTCCGACGTCGGGGTGTGCTCCGGTGTGGAAACCGAGCGAGTATCAGTGCTGTCGTCAGGACGGAAGTCCTCGGGCCGTACGTCGCCGCGACCCGCCCACGTCTGTGGAACGGGGTCGACGCCTCCGGGGTTCCATGGGTTGCAGCGACCGATGCGTCGCAGCGCGAGCCACGCTCCTCGGAACGGGCCGAAACGCACCAGGGCGGTGACGGCGTACGAGGAGCAACTGGGGTAGAAGCGGCAGGTCGGGGAGCTCATCGGCGAGAAGACACGCTGGTAGATCTTCACCCCGAACACGAGCGGGGCAGCCAGCACAGAGTTGAGGCTCACGGCCCACACACCTTGCCCAGCGCCCGCCCGAACGCGTCACTCAGTTCGTGAAAGTCGGCCTGGGCAGCGCTGGGATTGGCCCGTACGACGATGTCGAGACCGTCGGGGATGACGCTGAGCCGGGTCGCCGCGATGGCGCGCAGTCGTCGTTTGGTGCGGCCGCGCACGACCGCGTTCCCCACGGCCTTGGACACCACGAAACCCACGCGCGGAGGAAGTGCCGCACGTGCGGTCAGCCGATTGGCATGCACCACCATCAGTCGGCCACCGGCCCTGCGGGCTCCGGCCCCACGAACCACCGAGGTGAACTCGGCTCGCTCGCGCAGTCGGTGACGGGCGGGAAGCACGTCAGCTGCCGTCCGTCAGCCCACCTGGCCTGTCGGCTCAGGCCGAGATCTCGGCGCGACCCTTGCGACGCCGACCAGCGAGGATGGAACGGCCGGCCCGCGTGCGCATGCGCAGACGGAAGCCGTGCGTCTTGGCGCGGCGGCGGTTGTTGGGCTGGAAGGTGCGCTTGCTCACGAGGATCTCCGATGGGTTCTGGCGGCCGGCAACATGTCGTCGCACGGTCTCCCGCGTACTGGGCTGGTGATGAGTGGGTCGAATCGTCGGCGACCACGGTCGGCAAGCCCGTGGAAGCCGCCAAAGTACAGCGCACAGCGCCTTGAGGTGCGATCCAGAGATCGTCACTGACGGACACTGGCGCAGCGGGCGGCGCCATGGGCATGCGAGAGGGGTCGCAGACAGCCGTACCCAACGATACGGGAGCCCGTGAAGGAGGGTCAAACCCGCGAGGCCCGACCCGAGGCCGACCCAACCAATTTACTTTGGTCTCACCGTGCGGCAAAGCAATCCGACACGCCGATGAGCCGTCGCCTTTTTGCGCATCCTCGGTTGTCAGCCTGCCGATCCCTTGTTAGGTTTTGCCTTCGCCCCCTGATCCATCCGCCCGTACACAGGGTGTGGACAAAGATGTGGACAAGGCGGATGGTGCGTCCGAGGACTGCATCACACTCTGTGCAGGACAGTTCGATTTCGCGACAAATCGGGAACAGGTGACTTGGTGACACAAGGGGATGTCGACTACGGCCATGTCTGGAAGCAGACCCTGCGCACCCTCGACTCCGCCGGCGTCTCGGTTCGCGATCTTGCTTTCGTGCGCCTGTGCCGTCTGGCCGGGGTCCTTGACGAGACGGCACTGGTCAAGGCCCCGAACACCTTCACCAAGGACTTCCTCGAGACCCGGGTACGCCCGCTCGTGCTCAAAGCCCTCGCCACCGAGCTGGGCCAGGAGGTGCACCTGGCCGTGTCGGTCGACGAGAGCCTCGACGAGCTCACCGGCGACCACGGGCTGGCCGGTTCGGTGGGCGAGCACCGAACGCCTCAGGGTCTCGACCACCCGTTTCCCACAGCACCCCGCAACGGTTTCTCGGATGCCGGTGGCTTCGGGCCCGGCAGCGAGGCCGGCACCCTGGGCGCCCAGGACCCGCACGCGACATCCTGGCGGGGCGAGTATCGATCCGATCTGCGACGAGACCCGCTGCGCGACCTGGCCGAGAGCGCGCCCGACCTCAACGGCGCCGACCTCGACGATCCGTACGGCGGCGGCGAGAGCGGGCCGCTGCGTCACCGACTCGAACCAGCGATGACGGGCGACACGCGGCTGAACCCGAAGTACAACTTCGACACGTTCGTGATCGGTGCGAGCAACCGCTTCGCCCACGCGGCGGCGGTCGCAGTGGCCGAGGCCCCCGCCAAGGCGTACAACCCGTTGTTCGTCTACGGCGAATCCGGGCTGGGCAAGACGCACCTGCTGCACGCGATCGGTCACTACGCCCGCTCGATGTTTCCCGGGGTCCGGGTGCGCTACGTCAACTCCGAGGAGTTCACCAACGACTTCATCAACAGCATCCGTGACGACAAGGCGAGCGCTTTCCAGGGCCGCTATCGCAACGTCGACGTGCTGCTGATCGATGACATCCAGTTCCTGCAGGGCAAGCTGCAGACGCAGGAGGAGTTCTTTCACACCTTCAACACGCTGCACAACGCGAACAAGCAGATCGTCATCACCAGCGACCTGCCGCCCAAGGAGCTGTCCGGCTTCGAGGACCGCATGCGCACCCGGTTCGAGTCTGGCCTGCTCACCGACGTCCAGCCTCCCGACCTCGAGACCCGCATCGCGATCCTGCGCAAGAAGGCGATCCAGGACCGGATGTCGGTGCCCGACGACGTGCTCGAGTACATCGCCTCGAACTTCAGCACGAACATCCGTGAGCTCGAAGGTGCCCTGATCCGGGTCACCGCGTTCAGCAACCTCAACCGTCAGCCGATCGACCTACCGCTGGCCGAGATCGTGCTCAAGGACGTGCTCCCGAACGAGACGCCCAACCAGGTGACGGCCGCAACGATCATGGCCGTGACGGCGGGCTACTACTCCGTCACCATGGACGACCTCTGTGGCTCCTCGCGCTCGCGCCAGCTCGTCACCGCCCGGCAGATCGCCATGTACCTCTGCCGCGAGATGACCGACCTGTCACTGCCGAAGATCGGCCAGCTGTTCGGCGGGCGTGACCACACCACCGTCATGCACGCGAACAAGAAGATCCGCGAGCTGATGAGCGAGAAGCGGGCGATCTACAACCAGGTCACCGAGCTCACCAACCGGATCCGCCAGCAGTCGCACTGACTCCCGCCTCCTGCCTCCCAACTTCTTCCGCGAACGACTCGTTGGAGGTCGAACGCGCCGGTATACCGCGGCGTTCGCTCAAGAACCCGTCGTTCGAGCCTGCACGGGGCGACGAGTGACTGCCTCTCGATCAGGCGTCCGGTCAGCGATGGTGGCCTCGAGAGCCTGCTCCCACGGGGTAGCCGTCAGCCCGAAGGCAGCCTCGGCCTGGCTGGAGTCGAGCACGAAGGGCCGTTCGAACTGGTGCCGGGTCTCGCGCATCTGCCGCAGGAACGGCACGACGACCCCCAGAGCGGTGCCCAGGGGCCGCGGGACGGCCATCACGCGGCTGCCTCGGCGCCCGGTGAGGCGGGCGACGTCGTCGGCCGCCTGGGCGATCGTGCGGGCGGGCACCGTGGGCACGTGCCACGCGCGACCCCAAACGCTCTCGTCGCCCTCCCCGCGTTCGGCCACGAGGGCGGCCAGCGTGCCCACGTCAGGGATGTAGGTCCACGAGTGGGGCACGTCGGTGCGGCCCACCGGCATGATCGCCACCCTTCCATGCGCGACCCGGTCGATGACGACGTCTGCGAGCACACTCGTCATCTTCGTGGCACCGGGGCCGAAATAGTCGCTCGAGCGCAGCTCAGTCACCCGGATGCGGCCCTGCTCGTGAAGTGCGAGGGCGTCGGTCCACATCCGGTTGCGAAGTCGGCCCTTCTCGCCCGTGGCACCGAGCGGTGTCTGTTCGGTCATCGGGGCCTCGACCTGCCCGTAGCCGTAGAGGTTGCCGATGATGACAAGGCCGGCGCCACTGCGCTCGGCCGCAGCGAGGATGGCGGCGCTCATCGGGGGCCAGTCCGCAGCCCAGGTCGCGTAACTCGGCGGGTTGATCGCATTGACGATGGTCGCCGCGCCGGCCGCGAGCTCGGTCAGCCGGTCGGCATCCCTCGCGTCGGCCGCCACGACGGTTACAGAAGTCTCAGCACCGGGAGAGTCCGCCTCCCAGGGCCGGTCGGTCACCCGTCCGGAGCGCGACACCAGCGTGACCGTGTGACCGAGACCGACAAGGTGCGAGGTCGTGGTGCGACCAATACCGCCAGCGCCGAGAACGAGGTGATGGCTCATGGAGATCTCCTTGATGTTGAAGTGTGAGCATCGCTCACATAAATAGGTTGACAGAGACGAAGAGAAATTTCAAGAGCGGTGCTCACTTATCCTTCTGGTGAAGGGTCGCCTATGGCAGGCTCGGGCCCATGGCCACGACCGATCAGCCCCACGGCAAGCGGGCCCGGCGTCGGGAGCAGATCGAGGGAGAGATCCTTCGGGTCGCACGCGAGCATCTGGCCCTGCACGGCGCCGCGGCGCTCAGCCTGAGAGCCATCGCACGTGACCTCGGCATGGTCAGTTCCGGCATCTACCGTTACGTCGAGAGCCGAGATGACCTGCTCACCCGCCTCATCATCGACTCCTACCGCTCCCTCGCGGATGCCGTCTTTGCCGCGCACGACGCCGTCGACGCCAACGACCTAGACCGTCGTTGGGCCACGATCGGATTCGCTCTTCGGCAGTGGGCTCTCGATCAGCCACACGACTTCGCCCTGATCTACGGCTCACCGGTGCCCGACTATCAGGCACCGGCCGACCGCACCGCCGAGGCCGGCACAGCGGTGCTCGGCCTGCTGCTGCGGCTCCTGCAGGACGCGCACGACCAGCACCGCCTCACCCCGGTCGACGAGGCTCTTGATAGGGCCCTGGACGACGAGTCGCTGGATGACCTGGCCGTGACCGCCACCGCCCTGTCCGGCGCCCCCCCGTCTGACGCCGTCAGGGCCGTGGGTCCGATGCTCGCCGAGCCATTCTTCGCGGGCATCTCGATCGGGTCCGCGGCCCTCGCTCGCGGACTCGCCGCCTGGACCCTGCTGCTCGGCGCCGTGACCAGCGAGGTCTTCGCTCAGCTCGGGCCGGTGCCGGATGCCGATGCCCTGTTCCGCCTGCATCTCGACGTCGCCAGATCATTGATCCTTCTACCTGCACAGTCGTCCACAGGGTTGTCCACAGCTGTGTTCACAGCGTGACCTCCTCGTGACAGAGCTGAACTTCCGCTCATCACGCGACAAGTCGTCCACCACCTGTTGATAAGAACTGTGGATAAATTGGTCGTCTTGGGTGGTTTATAGGGCTAACAGCGGAAAGATTCGGCATCGGGTTGACTGCGTGTTGTCCACCGTTGTCCACAACACCTGTGGACAACGGTGGACAACGGCTGCGTAGGCGTGCACAACGGCCATCCCCGGTGTGGACAACCGCTGACAGCCGTTTCCCCGTCCACCGGCGAATCTGCGGCAGCTTGGCTTGTCCACAACCTGGCGTCATCGGGACGCGCCTGCCGACCTGCACCGATGGCAGTTCTCCCCAGTGTCCACAGCACCGATGACGACTACGAGACTCCCACGATGATGGCGAGCCCCGACAACGACACCCGAACGACCAAGCCATCCAAGCAACCTCATTCCCTGCACCAACCGGCTCCCAGAGTCTCTCGACGACGGTAGCGACCCTGGTGGTGCGCATCCCGGGCAACGGATAGGGTCTGATCCCCACCTGTCGTTGTCGTCGTCCGTCGTGAAGTGAGTGCACCGTGAAGTTTCGGGTTGAGCGTGACGTCCTGGCTGAGGCCGTGACCTGGGTGGCACGCGGTCTTCCCGCGCGGCCGCCGGTTCCCGTTCTCGCCGGTGTGCTGATCCAGGCCGACGAAGAGGGCACGCTCACCTTCTCGGCCTTCGACTACGAGGTCTCGGCGAAGGTCACCGTGCCTGCCGACGTTGCCGAAGGTGGAACGGTGCTCGTGCTGGGTCGCCTGCTCGCCGACATCTCCCGCAACCTGCCGAACCGGCCCATCGACATCGCAACCGACGGCACCAAGGTCAACGTCACCTGCGGCAGTTCGCGGTTCAGCCTGCGCGAGATGCCCGTTGCCGACTACCCCACCCTGCCCGTCCCCCCTGACCAGAGCGGCACCATCGCCGGAGACGTGTTCACGCAGGCCGTGGCCCAGGTCGCCATCGCCGCCGACCGCGGTGACACCCTGCCGATCCTCACCGGGGTTCGGATGGAGATCGAGGGCGAGAAGGTCACCCTGCTGGCCACCGACCGCTACCGCCTCGCCATGCGCGAGCTGACGTGGAGTCCGTCGGCCACCGACGCCAGCCACGTCGCCCTCATCCCGGCCCGACAGCTCTCCGACACGGCCAAGGCGCTCGGCGCGGCCGGAGCGGTCGAGCTCGCCCTCGGCAGCAGCGGCGACGGGCTGGTCGGGTTCGAGGCGGGCCAGCGCCGCACCACGACCCGGCTGCTCGACGGCGAGTACCCCAAGGTCACCTCGATCTTCCCCAGCTCGGTCGACACCGAGGCGGTGATCGAGACCGCCGCGCTCGAGGAGGCGGTCAAGCGCGTCGCCCTGGTCGCCGAACGCAACACACCGGTGCTGCTGAAGTTCACCGACGGTCAGGTCTCCATCGAGGCCGGCACGGGCGACGACGCCCAGGCCTCCGAGGCCCTCGAGTCGACCCTGACCGGCCCCGAGATCCAGATCGCGTTCAACCCGCAGTTCCTGCTCGATGGCCTGCACGCCGTCGGCACCGCGTACAGCCGGCTCTCCTTCACCCAGCCGAGCCGCCCGGCCGTGCTCACGGGCCAGGCCGAGGCAGAGTCCGAGGCCGACACGTCCTACCGGTACGTCCTGATGCCCGTCCGTTTTGCCAGCTAGCGCCGGCCAGAGCCCTCCCGTGGCCCGCACCGCCCCCGTTTCGAGCTGCCCGTCCCCATCTGTCGTCACTTTGTCGTTGCCTACCGGTCGCTGGATGCCGTCGGGCTGGGCTAGCCTCGAATCCGTCCGCTCGTCCCTCCCTGGAAGGCACCCGACATGCAGCTTGGTCTGATCGGTCTCGGCAAGATGGGCGGCAACATGCGCGAGCGGTTGCGCCGCGCGGGCCATGAGGTGGTCGGTTACGACCGCAACCCTGACGTCGCCGACGTGCGCACCATGGCGGCGATGGTCAAGAAGCTCGAGGCGCCCCGCGTCGTCTGGGTGATGGTGCCCTCGGGTGACCCGACCCGCGAGACGATCGCCAAGCTCTCCGACCTGCTCGAGCCGGGCGACCTGGTCATCGACGGTGGCAACTCGCGCTTCACCGACGACTTCGAGAACGCCAAGATGCTCGCCGAGAAGAAGATCGGCTACGTCGACTGCGGTGTGAGCGGCGGAATCTGGGGTCTCGAGAACGGCTACGGGCTGATGTGCGGTGGCGACAAGAAGTGGGTCACCAAGGCCATGCCGATCTTCGACGCGCTTCGGCCCGAGGGTCCGCGCGACGAGGGCTTCGTGCACGCCGGCAAGGTCGGGGCGGGGCACTACACGAAGATGGTGCACAACGGCATCGAGTACGGCCTCATGGCGGCCTACGCCGAAGGCTTCGAGCTGCTCGAGAAGAAGGACATCGTCACCGACGTTCCCGGGGCCTTCAAGGCCTGGAGCCGGGGCACGGTCGTGCGTTCCTGGTTGCTCGACCTGATGGTCGACGCCCTCGAGGAGAACCCTCACCTCGACGACGTCTCCGACTACACGAACGACTCCGGTGAGGGCCGTTGGACGGTGGAGGAGGCGATCGCCCTGTCGGTGCCGATGCCCGTCATCTCGGCCTCGCTCTTCGCCCGCTTCGCCTCCCGCCAGCAGAGCAGCCCGACGATGCAGGCTGTTGCTGCGCTGCGCGGTGGCTTCGGTGGCCACCAGGTGATGACCATCGCCGAGGGTGAGAAGCTGCGCGAGGGCGACGTTCCCACCCGGTCGGCGAAGAAGGAGTCAGCGCCGACGCAGGCCAAGAAGCGGGCCTCGGCCAAGAAGGCCAGCTCTGCATCGGCGGCCGTGGCGTCCAAGGCCAACGTGGGTGCTGCTCGAAAGGCGGCCACCTCCAAGCGCGCACCGGCCACTCAGGCCACCGATATGGCCGACACGGCTCGTGGTCAGGTCCGGGCGGCGAAGGCGGCCCCGGCTCGCAAGACCGCCAAGCGTGCCGCGAAGAAGGCCTGAGCGAGACCTCTCCCGTTGCATGTTCGTCACCTCACCCTGAAGGACTTCCGCAGCTACCCGAGCGCTGAGCTCGCACTGACGCCGGGTGTCACGACGTTGGTGGGTCGCAACGGCCAGGGCAAGACCAATCTCGTCGAGGCGGTCGGCTATCTCGCGACCCTGGGCAGCCACCGGGTGGCCACCGACCAGCCCCTCGTACGCTTCGGTGCCGAGCAGGCCATCGTGCGGGGTGCGATCGTGCGCGACGACCGCGAGACGATGGTCGAGCTCGAGATCACGCCCGGCCGCGCCAACCGGGCGCGGCTGGGCCGCTCGCCCGTCGCTCGGCCTCGTGACGTGCTCGGCACGGTGCGCACCGTGCTCTTCGCGCCGGAAGACCTTTCCCTGGTCAAGGGTGACCCGTCGCAACGCCGCCGGTTTCTCGACGACCTGCTCGTGCAACGTCAGCCCCGCTGGAGCGGGGTGCAGGCCGACTACGACAAGATCCTGCGCCAGCGCGGGGCGCTGCTGAAGTCGGCGGCCCCAGTGCTGCGCAAGGGCGCGCGCCGAAGCCAGCGCGTGGCGCGTGACGGCGACCCGGCCGCCGACGTGGCCCGTGAGGCAGCCCTGCACACGCTCGACATCTGGAACGACCACCTCGCGACGGTCGGCTCGCAGCTGGTCTACGCCCGGCTCCGGCTGCTGCACGACCTCGTGCCCGACATCGCCGAGTGCTACGACGCGGTCAGTGCGGCGTCGTCGAACGCCCGTGCCACCTACAAGAGCTCGCTGCACGATGACCTGGCCGCTCGCATCGCGCACGGGGAGGTGCCCGAGGTCGACGAGCTGCGCAGCGGCATCCTCGAGACGCTCGAGAACGTGCGGGCCAGCGAGATCGAGCGGGGGGTGTGCCTCGTGGGACCGCACCGCGACGACGTCGTGTTCACGCTCGGTGAGCTGCCGGCCAAGGGTTACGCCAGCCACGGCGAGTCGTGGAGCTTTGCCCTCGGGCTGAAGCTCGCCGCCTACCGGCTGCTGCGGCACGATCTCGGTGACGACCCGGTGCTCGTGCTCGACGACGTGTTCGCCGAGCTCGACACCGGTCGACGCGAGCGGCTTGCCGGGCTCATCGGCGACTGCGAGCAGGTGCTCATCACGGCAGCCGTGGGCGCCGACGTGCCGGCGGTGCTGCGCGAGCAGGGGCACACCTACGAGGTCGAGCTCGGTCAGGTCTCC
>JAKDLG010000298.1 GCA_030452985.1 Humibacillus sp. | reverse complement strand
GCGTATGTGGTGCTCGCCGGGTGGCCGGGCTTGTGCCACGACGGGGGGGGGCGGGGGGGGCGCGCCTCGCACGGGCTCTACGGGGTGGTGCACCACGCCGACCGCGTGGTGCTTGTGTCACAGGGTCGAACATCAGGGCTGCTCGACCCCGCCACGGCCATGGCCACCTCGACGATCTTCCCCCCGGTCGTCGGGCTCTCCCGACTCGCGGGATGGAGCCCCACCCCACTCTCGATCAGAGATGCCCGCCGCCACGCCGCCACGTTGCGGACCACGCTCGGCGACGTCGGTAGCACGCCCACCACCCCCCTGCGTTCGATCGGCCCGGCGGATGCCGTCACGGTCCGCGGCGCGCGCATCAGGCGCGGCACCCGCGTCGTGATCGAGGGTCTCGACCTCACCGTGGCACGGGGTTCGGTGACAGCGGTGATGGGGCGCAACGGGGCCGGCAAGTCCACGCTGTTGGGGGCCCTCGCCGGTCAGCACCCACTGACGAGTGGCAGCATGCGGCTCGGCCGCAACGGTCTCGACCCGCACGCCGTCAAGGCCCGCGAACGGGTCACGGTCGTGGGACTGGTGCCCCAGCAGCCCGAGCTGCTGCTCTACGCCGACTCGGTCGCGGCCGAGTGCGTCGACGCCGACCGCGACTTCGGCGTGGCTCCGGGCACCACGGCCGGGATGCTGGCGCGCATCGCCGGGCCAATCGACGGTGGGCTGCACCCGCGCGACCTCTCGGAGGGCCAGCGACTCGAGCTCGCAGTGTCGGTCATCCTCGCCGGCGCCCCCGAGGTGCTGCTGCTCGATGAGCCGACCAGGGGCCTCGACTACGGAGCCAAGCAGCGGCTGGGCGCCACCCTCGCCGGGCTGGCCGCTCGGGGCACGACGGTGCTGCTCGCCACGCACGACGTCGAGCTGTGTGCCGAGGTGGCCGACCGGGTCGTCATCCTCGCCGACGGTGAGATCGTCAGCGACGGTCCGGCCCGCGAGGTGCTGTCCTCCTCCCCCGCCTTCGCGCCGCAGGTGACCAAGGTGTTGCTGCCGCAGACCTGGCTCACGGTGGCCGAGGTCGCCGCTGCCCTGGATCAGTCGGCGTGAGAGCGGGCGTGAGAGCGGGCGTGGGAGCGGGCGTGGGAGCGGGCGTGGGAGCGGACGGAGTGGGAGCCGGCGTGGGAGCGGACGGCGTGGGCCGCCGCGCGATCCCGCTGCGCTGGCCGGCCGCGGCCGCGGTATCGCTGGTCTGCGTGGTCGGGGTGCTCGCCTTCGTCTGGCCGTTCATGGTCTCGGCCGCATTCGCCACCTCGCACGGCAACGACGCCCCCTGGTTCTTCGCGGTGCTGCTCGCGCTGCTGGCGCTGGTGTGTCTGGCCGAGCTGACGTCCGGGCGGCTCGACGCCAAGACGATCGCCGTGCTGGGGGTCGCCGCCGCGGCCGGGGGCGGGATGCGGTTGCTCAGTGCCGGCACGGCCGGCCTCGAGCCGATGTTCTTCGTGGTCATCGTGGCGGGTCGGGTGCTCGGGCCGGGCGTCGGTTTCGTGTCGGGCTCCCTGGCCGTCACCACCGGTGCCCTGCTCACCGGCGGGGTGGGGCCGTGGCTCCCGTTCCAGATGATCTGCGCGGGTGCCGTAGGCCTCGGGGCCGGGCTGCTGCCGGTGGCGGAGGGCTCTCGTACAGAGCGCTGGGTCGTGGCCGGCTACGCCCTGGTCACCGGCCTCGCCTACGGCCTGATGATGAACCTCTGGTTCTGGCCCTTTCTCGGGCCGAACGCGCCCGCCGGCATGGGCTTCGTGCCCGGCGCCCCCGTGTCGGAGAACCTCGCCCACTACGGCGTCTTCTACCTCGCCACCTCGCTCGGGTGGGACCTTCCTCGCGGCGTGCTCAACGCCGTGCTGGTGCTCGTGGCCGGACCGGCCCTGCTGCGCGTCTTCCGCCGCGCCGCGCGCCGCGCCGCGTTCGACGCCCCGGTCGCCTTCGAGCAGCCGTCGCCGCGAACCGCCCCGGGGGGCGACCCGCCGCCGAGCGCACCGGTACCGCCCCACGCGGTGGGTCGATGAGCGTCACGCTCGTCACCGGGCCGGTTCGCAGCGGCAAGAGCCGCCACGCCGAGAACCTCCTGCGCCATCACCTCGAAGTGACCTACGTCGCGACGGGGCGGCCGGCAGACCCTGTGCATGCCGCTGTTGCCACTGATGCCACGGATGCCGCTGATGCCACGGATGCCGCTGACGCAGAGTGGGCGCAACGGGTGCGGTTGCACCAGTCGCGACGGGCAGCCGGGTGGCTGACGATCGAGACCCACGAGGTCGAGGCAGCGATCCGCGGGGCCACGACCCCGGTGCTCGTCGACTGCCTCGGCACCTGGCTCACGGCTGTTGTCGACACGGTCGGTTGGGGAGACCTCGCCGCAGCCGAGCGGGTACTGACCGTCCGGGTGGCGTCGCTGATCGCCGCCCTGCTCGACTCCCGGGTGCCGGTGGTGGTGGTGAGCAACGAGGTGGGCTGGTCGCTGGTGCCCGTGACTCCTGCGGGCCGCTTCTTCCAGGACCAGCTGGGCCTGCTCAACGCCGCCGTGTCAGCCGTGGCGCAGCAGGTGCACCTCGTCGTCGCCGGGCGGGTGCTCGACCTCAGCGCGGCGGCCCTGGTCTCCTTGGCCGCTATCTCTCCGCCCTCTCCTGCCCTACCGCGTGCGTCCTACGATGCGTGACGGCTGGCGTCTCGCCTTCGGCACCCTCACCGTAATCCGGGTGGCCCCGCCACGCGCCATTGACGGGCAGGTGGCCGGGGTCGCGATGCTGCTCGCACCCATGACAGCCGTCCCTGCACTCGTGGTATGGATCGCCTTGGCGATCCTGGTTCTCCACGGACTGCTGCCCGCAGCGGTAGCCGCCGCTCTGGCGCTGGTCAGCACCACGTTGCTCTCGCGGGCGATGCATCTCGACGGCCTGGCCGACACCGCTGACGCTCTCACCGCCAGCTACGACCGCGACCGGGCCCTGCAGGTGATGCGTCGAGGCGACACCGGCCCCGCCGGGGCGGCCGCCCTGGTGCTGACCCTGATCGTGCAGGCAGCGGCACTCGCGTCGCTCGTACAGTCACACGTCGGCGCAGCGCTCGTCGGGGCTGCCCTCGTCGCGAGCCGGCTGGCGCCGGCGATCTGCTCACGCACCGGCATCCCGGCAGCCCGCCCGGAGGGCCTGGGGCACACCGTGGCCGGTTCGGTCCCGACCGCGCGACTGGTGGCGACCGTCACCGCGGTCGGCGGGGTCGCGGCGGTCGGATCCGCCCTTGTGGGCTCCACCCGAGGGCTGGCCCTGCCCGCGGCGGCAGCGGCCGTTGCCGTCGTACTCGTCTCTTGCGCTGCCACCGCGGCGGTCGTCCGGCGGGCCGTGCTGAGGTTCGGCGGCATCACGGGCGACGTGATCGGCGCCGCGATCGAGATCGCACTGACCGCCGGCCTCGTGACCGCGACCCTGGCCGTCGCCCTCATCTCTGGTTGAACCGGTTCACAACCATGGTCGTTGTTAGATCACCTGCTTCGGCAGCGCCGAGGCGTGGCCCGCGCCGACCCATGCGCTCGCCCGCACCAACCGCGCGACGCGCGGCGCGACGCGCACCAAACGTCGGAACCACAACACC
>JAKDLG010000101.1 GCA_030452985.1 Humibacillus sp. | reverse complement strand
GTAGCCGTCCTCAACGCGGCAAGATCGGACGAGCGTAGCCGTCCTCAACGCGGCAAGATCGGACGAGCGTAGCCGTCCTCAACGCGGCATGTCCGGTAAACGGCTCGCTCGCTCGACCGGCCGACTAATCGACGATGCCGAGCGCCTTCACGATCCGGGTGGCCGTCTCGGATGGGGTCAGGTCATCAGTCTCGATGACGAGATCCCATCCCTCGCCCGCCAGCACGTCAAAGTGGCCGCGGCTGTTGCCCAGCTGCCGACCCTTGGTCCGAGCCCGTTCGCGTTCCTCGAGAACAGGAAGGGAGGCCGTCAGCCGCACCCAGAACGTGGAGGACGCGCGCAGGTCACGACGCCACGCGGGCACGATCGAGTCGTCGATCGGCATCTCGTCAAGGATGACATTGTTCCCCGTCGCCAACAGCGCGTTGACTGCGGCACGCATCCCGGTCAGCAGTCGTGCGCCGGCCTCGCCGTAGTAGATCCTGGCGCGGGGCGCGCCGTCCGCGTCGAAGGCCTCCTCAACCCAGAACCCCGGACCCGGCCGAAGGGGGTGGTCGCGCCACTCATACGGGAACATCGAGAAGAAATGGTCGAGGCCGACGTGCAGGTACGGCTCGCGAAGCGCCAGTTGCAACTGCTCGGAAACCGACGTCTTCCCGACGCTCGACACGCCGACGAGGATGATCGCGCTACCAGCCACAACCGGCAGTCTCGCAGGAGAGCTGGTCGCTACTCGGGCGGCTGCACGCGCGGAGCGGCAATGTCGGACGTCCCCGTCCTCCGAGGGGTGCTAAATCAGTGCCTTCGAGCGGGCCCTCGCCTTCCCGTGTGCGGTCATTCATCGAAATGAGAGGCGTGGACCATGTTACCGGGGTAACATGGTCCCATGATGACAACGGATCGCGTTCAGCTCGGTGTCCGTATGGAAAAGGATCTCGTCAAGGTGCTCAAGGGACTCGCCGAGTTCAACGACGAGACCCTAGGCGAACTACTTGAGCGCATTGTCCTGCACTCCTTCGATCCCGTGCTCGGAGACGAGGGCGAGTCTTGCGCGAGCCCGCACAGCAAACGTCAACTGGAAGTGGTGCACACCCTTCGGTCCATGTATGGAGTCTCGGTGGATCCGCACGCCAGTCGCGCGTTCGATCGCGACGTGAGTGAAGGTGAACCACACGACGGCCGCCAGGCCGAATGATCACGCGCATTGCGGCAGTAGAGGATGTTCACATGACCCGGATAGTTCTGTGGTGGACCGGCTTGGCCGCGTCGGTCGTGTGGCTCGTTCTCGCCTTCGGGAACCAGTCGGGCACGTGTATCGACTCCGCTATGGCGGCCGCGTCATCCTGCACGAGCCAAGGGTCTGGCGGCCTGCTTCTGGTTGGCCTGGGTGCCTTGGCACTGTCGGCGTGGATGCTGAGGCGGGCCTATCGGTTTCGGCGTCCTGGCAACCTGACGCGGTAGCCCATCCGGTGCGGGAGTGCGCCCTGCGCGGCATATCCGGCAACCGGCTGCGCCGAGGGTCGGACGTCTCGTGACCCAGTAGGCGGGTCGCTCGAGGTGATTCGTTGGGCCTGGGGAGTACCGTGTTTTGATGATGTTCAAGGTGATGATGGTGTTCGTTGCCGTCGTGCCGGCGAGCGTCGGCGTCATCCTCCGTCTGCATGGGGTCATCGGGCCCCAGACGTTTTCGGCGGTCGGCGTCAGCGGCTTCATCGCGGCGAGCACTCTCGCGTCGTTACACACGCGACGAACCAGGGCGAGTCAGCATTCTGCTTCGAACGTTTCACTTCGTCGGCTGCGTTGGCGTGAATTGTGACCGCAGCGAGACGGTGTGGGGCGTGGGAATGTTCGCGAGAATTGGCCGCACTCGTGAGGTTTGTGTTGCTGGCGGTTCGACGACGTGTGAGGTTGTTGCGGCTTATGGGGTGCGGAGTACTTCCACGGGGTCTCGGTGTGCGGCGTACACGGCGGGGAGTGCGCTGCTGCTGATGGCTGCGAGGGTCGACAGAACCACGATGGAAGCGGCGAAGGTTGCTCCTGGTTGGGCGTTCAGGGCGTTAGCGAGGTAGAGGCCGACCGCGGCTCCCACGCCTGCGCCGAGGAGAGCTGGGATGGCGGTGCGCACCATGACCAGGGCGACGATGGTGGCCCGGGTCGCGCCGAGGGCTCGTCGGCGTCCGAGGTCTTTGCGGCGTACGAGGACATCGGCAAGAACCACGATGGCGGTCAGCAGGGCCCCGCCGCCTAGCACGCCAAGGACGAGGCTTCGGCTGACGCTGCCCAAGTCGCGCCCTACTTGTTGCTGGAGCTGGGCCAGGCTCACCGGCGACTCGATGGCGAGGTCTTGGGCGAAGGGGGCGTTGATCAGGGAGATGCTTAGCGACTCGACCCGCTGGGCATCGGCGGCGGTGCGGGCCACGACGTGCATCGAGGCTGCTACGTCCGAAGGGGTGGCCGCAATGACGACTCCACATGCGAGGGTGTCGAACGGTGCCCGGGCCGTGAAGGTTCCGACGACTGCGACGTCCTCGGTGCCGGAGGTAACCCAGCCGTAGCCGTCCGTGAGACCGAGCTGGGACCGGGCGGGTTCGCTGACCAGGGCCTCGCCGGGCCGCGGCCACCGTCCGTGCTCGAGAGTCGCAACGGCGCTGATGTCACCGATGACGCGCCAGCTGGGGGCTGGGGTGCTGCCGGGCCCGATGGCCCCGTTGACCACGTCGACCGGGACGGTGAGGCCAATAGCTCGGTCGGTGACCGACAGGTGCGCGATGGCGTCGACCACTGCTGGCGGCAGAAGCGCCTTGTTTTGCGCGTCGCGTAGGACGACGACCTTTGACCCGGCGGCGTCCATCCGGGCCTGAATCTCGCGTTCCGCGCTGACGGTACGGCCCACGGTGGCCAGGGTGCTGGCGCACATGACAGCGGTCAGGAGCGCGACCAGCGCGGAGGGGACACGACTAGTGCGCACGGTAGCGATCGCTTCGCGCAGCAGCTGCCGCACGGTCACAACGCCACCTCGTGGTCGGTGTGGGCGATGACGAACGGGTCGTGGGTGGCGATGACGACGGTCCGGCCCTGGCCGGTGGCACCCCGCAGTGCGGACAGAACGATCTCGGCATTACCGCGATCGAGGTTGCCGGTGGGTTCGTCGGCGAGCACGACCACCGGGTCGTTGACCAGGGCTCGACAGATCGCTACCCGTTGTGCCTGTCCTCCGGAGATCTCTCCGGGTCGGTGGTCGGCCCGCGCGGACAAACCAAGATCTTCAAGCCGCGCCCGAGCGTGACACTCGGCGACCGCGCGAGGGATGCCGGCGTAGAGGCTGGGCTCGAGGACGGAGTCGAGCACGGTCCGGGTCGGGTCCAGAGCGGCGTCCTGGAAGACGAAGCCGAGTTGTCGAGCACGGATGCGCGACCGGTCGGCATCGGATGCGGCACCGACGTCTTTCCCGTCCAGGATCACGGCGCCGGCGGTCGGGGTCAGCATCAACCCGAGCATGTACAGCAGCGTCGACTTCCCGCGGCCGGAGGCCCCGGTCAAAGCCGTTACGGCGCCGGCCGCGAACGTGTGGCTCAAACCCCCGAACAAATCCTCGCCACCTCTGCGGTAGCCGAAGGACAGGTCACGTATCTCGAGAGCGGGATTCACGAGCCGGTGGGGGAAAGACTCTGGGTGGGTGGTGCTGGCGGGGACTCTCCGGTGGCGTTGCCGACCCGAACCTGCTGGCCGGCGGACAGTCCGGTGACAACGACCAGGCCGCTGCCGGCGCCCTTCACGCCAACCGCGATGCGCCGGCCCGCAGGGTCGAGCACGAAGGTGGCGCCGTCGGCAGCGGATTGCAATGCCGCCGCTGGCACCGCCAAGCCTTTGACAACGGGTACGACGAACACCTGGCCGGCGAGCTGGATGGTTGGGTCAGCCGGTAGCTCACCGCACTGCGACCCGCACACAGCACCCCCGTTCGGGGCTTTCAGTACGAGCCTGGTCAGCTGGGACTGGTCATCCAGTACGGAGCTGGCGATCCGTGCAGGCCAAGTTCGTCGGTTGAACTTCACCTGGACGGCAGCATCGGCTGGAACCTGTCTGGCCTGGTCCTGGCTCAGTTCCAACGCGAAGATGCGGGCGCCGGAAGGGGCTAGCACCGACTCTTCGCCGCCGCTCAGAACCGCCCCCGGGCTGATGGAACTGGCCAGCGCGATCGTGGCCGGCAGGCTTGGAACGGCGACGACCTCACCCAGCGGAACCGTACCCGTGGCGGGCATCTTGAGCTGTGACTGCCAGCGTTTGACTGCGTCCGTGGTTCGAGCGTCGAAGGTGGTGTCCGCGGTCTTAAGCAGCCCCATCTTGACCAGAGCCTGCTCGAGCTGACGAACGTCGTTGCCCGTCACTCCAGCGGTCAGGTTGCGGTAGAACGGGGCCGAGCCCGCCACCACCCGGACCGGTACACCCGCGACCACGTAGGCAACCGCGCCGGTGCCCAGCCGACCTGGCGTCGCTGAGACCACCACGCCCTGCAGGGCGTTGCGCGCCACCGGCTTGTTCTGTTGGTTCACCGTCACCCCGTAGGGCAACGACCGGCCTACGCTCGCTTGCCGGGCCTGAGACAACACCATCCGGGAAGAGCTGACGCCGGGTGGCGTTTGCGGCGTCGTCGCTACATGGCCAGCCCACCACCCCAGACCGCCGCAGACCAGCCCTGCGGCCACCACGGGCATCCAACGGCCGACAGCTGAGGACGACGTTCTCATGCTTCTCCTCCCCGACACCGCAGGCCCGTCAGCATAGAACCGGGGCTGTTCGGTGGAGGCACGTCACGGCTACCCATCAGGTCACGGTCTGGTATCAGCTGTTGCGCGTTTCGGCGACTCGCGACGGTGATGGCGTTCCTCGACAAAGCAGGTGGTCTCTTGACGGTAGTGCAGCGACGGCCGTATAGACGCAGTAACCTCGTCAATACGCTGTGGCCGCCCCGGGGCCGCAGCTAGAAATCAGGGGCGGGTTCGTGTGGCGCTTATGACGATTCGAGGGGTATCAAGCCTTCGTGCTGCAAGCGGAATCTTGGTGCTCTTGATGATGATGATGCTTTTCAGCGCCTGCAGCAGCACGTTGGGGTCGGGTGAAGTCGCCGCCTCCGGTGACGGCCTGGACTCCTCGAGCCTGCTCAGTCACGAGCAGCTGATGAACCTGCGCAGGGATGACCTCAAGCGGGCGGCCTCGGCACAAGGAATCGCCTCACCGCCAGAGGTAGCCCTCGTGCGCTGGACCGACCTCACGAACTACGCCCCGACCGTCGTCAAGTGCCTTGAAGACGCGGGATTCACCGCCACAGCCGTAGGCGGTGGCGGTCTGGAGCTCGGAGAGGTCCCCAAAAGCCAGGACAAGGCGCTCGGGCTAGCCAGCTACATGTGCGCGGCGAAGTACACGATCCACCCCTACTACAACCTGCCCCCTTCCAAAACAGTTCTCACCAAGATGTACGCCTGGTACACCGAGGTCTCAGCCCCCTGCCTGAGGGCCCAAGGGATCGACGTGCCCGAGCCCCCCACCCAAGACACGTGGGTGGAGGAATACAGCACCTCACAGCCGTCTTGGTTGCCCTGGCACAGTGTCCCGGGCCCCAACTCTGCCAATCCGTCAACAACAGGGTGGGACGAACTCGAACGGAAGTGCCCACAGAACCCGGCACCCGACGCCTACCTCGAACACGCACCAGCCATCGACCATCAAAACTGAGCGTTCCTCCCGGTGCAGTCGACTTCTGACACCCGGTGAAACGGACTTCTGAAATGACACCAACGTCCGCAATTCGGCATGCGGGGACGTTCGTTCATCCCTTGCCCAACCGGATCGGACAAGGGATGAACCAGGGCCGGCCCCAAGTGCAGTTGCCCACGCGGACCATCGCCGGCCGCTCAACGCGTTTCGGCTGACGTCGTGCGCGAGAGTGTTACGGAACAGGGGCGTCCGCCCACCGAGCTGAGCCGACGTCACCGACCTGCGCCATGACGAACTATAACGTAAAGGCGAGGCTCGCCCGGGATGCATAACGTTGGCTAATTTCTAACTACAACGCCTCAGATTGCAGTTTTGAGTGCATCTCGACAGCCGGCGCACACTCCAAAGAGCCGATCCCGGCCCCTTGATGTCGAGAAGCAGCCAAGACTGAACGACCCTGAGCGCGCCACCTTGCCCAACGGGCCCGTCTGACGCCAGCCGCGCGAAGTCGCTTGGCGCACGCACTATCTGCGGCAGTTCCGGACGCTATGGGCGCCTGTCAGGTGCTCCGAATGGGATGGGCGGGAGCCCCTACCGTGCGGCGGAACACGTCCACCCTCGGCCGCGAACCTGATGACACGAGGAGAGACAGAGCAGGTGTGAGATGTTGCCTCTCGAGCCCAGGTCCTCGACGGGTTCGCGTCGGGTTGGTGGCCTAGGGCTGCTGGCCGCGTGGACGGGTATAGAGCACTTTGCCATTCCGGTCGAGGAGTACAACGTCCACGTTCGCCTCCTGGGTGCGCGGCGCCTCGTAAGCGAATCCGAACGCCCCGTCGCGGACGGGGAAGGTGACCGGGCTCTGCCCGGGGATACGAAGTTCCAGCGTCGAGACATTGGTTGGTAACACTCCGTTGCCCCAGAAGACGACGCCGGCCGCAGGTTTCGTCTTCGTCGACAGTGATGCCGAGCTGAAGAATCCAGCTTCCAGGGAGGGCGATGCCGGTAGCGGGCCGCGGGTCTCGAAGTAGACATTGCCGCTCATGGCCGTCGCCGGGATGGTGCAGCCGAAGCGTTGACCTTTGTCTCTGAGGACGGCGCTGAGCACCGTGTCAGTGCGTTGCGCGGTGATGACAGTGGCCCGGCGCAGGTCAGGTACGGGTCGGCCGGTGGATTCGGCTTCCGAGCAGATCTGAGCGATCAGCGAGCCCTGGCTGACAGCGGGTAGGAAGTACGTGAGAGGCACATCGTCGCTCTCTCGCCCACGTTGAGGGATCAGACACAGTCGTCCCGGGCCGCCGTCTCGCTCTTGAATGGCGACCACGTCACCCGTGCGGTACTGCGTCCGATCAGCATTGACCACGCTCCAGCCCGACGTTGGGCCCGAAGTCTGGCGCCACCGTGGAAATGCGTCGTACTTGGCCATCTGCGGGGCGCAGCGGCGGACGACCTCCGCATTGGCCAAGGGGGCATTCACGATCTGGGCCGTCGACGTCGTGCCCTGGGCCGTCGTCGTCGCTCGGGGAGAGGGCGCCGCGGGCGCCGCCGGTCGAGGGCCGGCGCCGGCGTCGGGGCCCAGTCGTGCCGTGGCGAGTGGGACACCGACGGCGATGCACGCCACCAGGGCCAAGGCCGGCAGAGCGCGGCGCCGTCGCCGTTCAGCTCGGGCCCGGCCCAGCAGCCCTGAGAGGTCGGTGCGCAGCGGAGGTTCTGAGCCCTCTGCCGCTTCTAAGAGTCGCTGCCTCAGATCGGTCATCGTCGAACTCCTTCCATCGCGGCGTCCCCAAGCAGGGAGCGGAGGGTGGCCAGCGCCTGGGAGGTCTGGCTCTTGACCGTGCCTTCGCTACATCCCAAGGCCTCAGCGGTCTCGGCGACCGAGAGGTCGTGGTAGTAGCGCAGCACCACGCAGGCGCGTCGACGCGGCGGTAAGGCGGCCAGGGCGCGGACCATCTCATCGCGGTCGGCGACGTGGCCAGCGGTGTCCGCCTTGAGGTCAACCCGTTCTGACTGGTCGAGATTCTCTCCGGTGGGTCGTTCTCGCCGCCACGGCCGGCGTGACTCGTCGATCAGCAGGCGCACGGTGACCCGCCGGGCGTACGCGAACAGGGCCCCCTGGTGCTCCACCCGATGCCAAGCCCGGTACACGCGGACGAGGGCGTCTTGGGCTGTGTCCTCGGCGCGGTGCCAGTCGCCGCAGAGAAGGTATGCCGTGCGCCTCAGCTGCGGAAGCGCCGCCCCAGCAAACGCGGTGAACTCATCGTCATACGACTGCACCCTCGCCCCGCCTTCCGTCCGGATGTGCCATCGGATGGTAGACGTAACCAAACCCCCGAACGGTTGGTCACGAAGCGGCTTGGGTTTCTCGACAGTGCCGTTCGCGGGCACCATGACCGGGCAACCCATCCTGCGCCGGCACAGACGACCAAGGCTGGCTCGATCACCCACATATCCCCGATGAGCGTTTACCGCTCATCGGCATGTCCGGTAAAGCGGAGCCCAGCTCGTCCCCGGCAGCGGTAGCGCCATCAGCTCCACAGGTTTGCGCGGAAGTGCAACCCCCCCGGGTGCGTCTAAATCTCAGCGATACAAGCCAAGGAGTCTGCGGGGGTGCGTCTAGAACTGAGCGACAAACGCGTTCGGTCACGGTCATAGCCAGACTGGAAACCCCCGGCTTCCAATGTCACACCTGACACCTCGCCGCGACCTACGTCACTGGTATGAGCACTCTCCCCGCTGCAGTTCCCGTCGGAGTGTCCGGTCCGGCACGGTGCCCGCTTTGCGGCCAGTTCGCTGGGCCAGGTCATGCGTGCCCGCCCGCGGCCCGGTTCGGCGCCGCGGCAGCATCGCTGTTCGGGATGCCCGCAGTGCGGGAGGTCCGCCGCGGGCTGCCTCCCAACCTGGATCGGTCGGAGGTGGCCGACCGTGGGACCGCCGAGGACGAGCTGGCTCGTCTTCAGGTCGCCGCTAACCATCGACAAGCTGTAGGGGATCTCACGCCGGATGTGGCCGGCGAGGTTCGTGAGCACGTCGAGGCAGGGACGATCTCGTTGGCCCGCGGGGTCGCGGTCCCGGCGTACGAAGTGCAGGTGCTGCGCCAGCTGAACGACCAGCACGGTCCCCAGCTCACCGGTCCCGAACGGCTCGCTGCGGCAGAGCATCTGTTCCAGCGGGCCCAAGTGCGAGTTGGGGTGGAGTCGCTTCGTCATCGAGGGAACCCGGACGCCCCGGAGCTGGTGGCCGCGAGGAGTCGTCGGTTGGCTGCCCGCCGTCTGTTGCAGAAGGCGGCTCATGCACATGAGTCGTCACAGGTGGGCTCACCGACCGTGGTGCAGAGCTCGGGTCCGACAACGGACGGTGCCGTCGAGGCCACCTCACCGGAACGCTGCTCGGGTTGTGGCCAGTTCGTTGGGCCGGGTCACGTGTGCGCCGTCCCGGATGGTTTGCCGGACGCTGACTATGCCGGGCTGCGCGGCCCCGACCGGAGCAAGGCGATGCTAGATGACCTGCAGACCGCGGTGCAGGCGGTGGTCGAGTCGGGCCAGCTGACCCGCTGGCTCGACGCGATGGCCTCCAACGGTCTGAACCGGTGGTCGATGAACAACCGGCTCCTGGCTGTCATGCAGATGGTCCAACGGGGCGAACCGCTTGAGGGTCTGCACCTGATGGGTTTCCGGCAATGGGAAGGTCAGAATCGTCAGGTCCGCAAGGGCGAGAAGGCGGTTTGGATCCTTGCGCCAGTCAAGCGCCGGATCCGCGAGGAGGACGAGGCCGGGGAGACGTCAGATCGGGTGATCGTCTCAGGGTTCAAACCGGTCCCGGTGTTCAACGTCTCGCAGACCCAAGGGGAGCCGCTTCCTGAGTCGCCGATGCGCCCCCCCGCCGGTGAGGTCACGCCAGGGACCCTTGAAGGTCTACGAAGCCGGGTCGGTGAAGCCGGCTACTCCTACGAGGAGAAGCGGATCCCCGGTTGCGACCCCGAGTCTGGTCGAGGGACGCTGGGATACACCGACCCGGCCACGAAGGAGATCGTGGTCGATGCCCGGCTCAGCCCGGCCCAGAAGGCCTCGACCATCGCTCACGAGCTCGGCCACGTGCACTGTGGGCACGTCGATGGAGACTATGAGGACTACCGCCAGCACCGAGGCAGGATGGAGACCGAAGCGGAGATGACGGCCTACATGGTCAACCGGGGCAGGGGGATGGGCAAGGACTCGGCCGAGGCATTTGCGCCGGGCTACATCGCCAGCTGGTCCAAGGGCGATCCGGCCGTCATGGCCGGCGCTATGAGCACTGCGACCAAGGCGTTCAACACGATCATGGACGGTCCCTGGCCGGCCGGACAGAACTGATCCAACACCGTAGGAGGCAGTCATGACCCGCACGACGTTCATCGACGAGATCCAGGACCCCGTCACGGGCGAGGTCCACCGCATCGAAGCGCCCACCGAAGCCGAACTCGACGCTGCCACCGAGCGCTACGTCGCATCCCTCGAAGGCGGGCAGTCCCCGGATGAAGGTGCTGATGGTGATGTGCAGCGAGCCCCGTCGGACCCGTCAGACCCACCGGTGGACCCGCAGCAGCCGACAAACCCGGCGTAGGCCTCGGGGCGGCAGACCGCACATGCCTCGTAGCCTGTCGAGGCGGTCTTCGCTGACCGGCCTAGACCCTCAGCCGACGCGAGGGAAGTCGGGCGCCCAGGTGAGCACGATGCCGACAGCCTCAGCCATGGACAACCAGCGGCCGTCGTCTGGTTCTTTCTCGAGCACGAGGACCGGGCAGGGTGTGCGGTGCTGCATTTGGTGGGTGTAGTCAAGGACCTGCCCGACTCCGAGTCGGATCTGCTGGTCCTGGTGCGCTCCGGTAAGGCTCTTGACCTCGGCAAGGTACATCCGCCCGTTGTGGTGCCACGCGGCATCGAAGAGGGGTTCACCAGGTCTCGGCTTCACAACCGCGACCTCGGTCAACTCAAGGTAGAAGATGAGGGCTTCGACCGTTGCCTCGTGCGCCGCCGTTCCGGCATCGAGCAGTGCCAGATCAAGCGTGAGCCCTTGAGCGTCATGGATGGGGACAGCGCGTGGGGTGAGAGGGACGTCAGGAAGCCCAGCTGGTTCGTCTGGGGCTAGGTGAACGGTGCCGCTGGTCGCGAGGATCTTGCGACATCGGGCTGGCGATCCATCAAGAAGAGCCTGGAACCCGTACTGGTCCACAACGTGGGTGTGTCGACCGCCTCTGTTGCTCCGTTTGCGCGCCTCGTCAAGCTTCTCGCTGTGACCTAGCTCCGGGTCCACGACTGGTTGATTCTCAAGGTCGCCTTGAACGATGAGGTCAACGCTGTTGGAGAACTTCTCGCGGAAGATGCCGCCGGCGTCGTCGATGCGCTTCTCGCAGCCCGGGCGGAACACTCTGCCCTCCCGGAGTTCGATCTTTCCGGTCACGACCACCTTCAGCCCCCTTAGCGTGGGTACTGTTCCATCGCACGCTGGTTCGTTCACTTGGCGTAGATGCCGGCGCGGGGCAGGTCCCAGCTCCAGCCGGGGAGCTCTTCGATAGCGGAGATCTCGTCGTCGTCCAGGCCGTAGCCGGTCTCGAGGCCGAAGTACCGCCTGCGGTAGTAGACGGCTTTCTTCCCGATGTTGCTGCGCCGGCCGTCGATGGTGACGGTGGTGCGCGCAGTGAGCTCGGCGGTGGTTTTGCCGGTCTGCTGGGCCCAGGTCTGCGTGTCGGTGACGAACTGGGAGACCTGGGAGCGGAGGTCGCCGTCGAGGGCGCCAGGTAGCTGGCGTAGGAGCTGTTCGCGGTCGCTGAGGAGGCGGTTCTCACGGTGGGCTAGTCGTTGCTGGCGTAACCAGTCGTTCTGGGCGCGGTTCATCCCGGTGAGCCGGCCGTGTTGCTCGAGCAGGGCCTCGAGCTCGTCGTAGCGGATCCGCCATTTCTGGGCGAGTTTGGAGTCGTCGTGCATGCTGCTGATGCGTGGGCTCACGGCGTCGGGGTCCGGTTCGGCTCGGGAGTGGTGGGGCGGGACGCGCGCAGGGAACCTGTGTTTTGTCGGAACAAGGGATGCGCGCGTCCCGCGAGTACGTAGTTTAGCTGACGGTGAGCCCGTTCCATTGGCATGACGGCGGGCAGCGCCGGCAGGTGCGCGGCGGGCGGTCTGCGACGGCTGGGTGCGGTTCATGTCAGGGCCTCCAGGATGTGCTGGTGGATGGGGATCCAGGTGTCGTCGGGGTGCTCGGTGGCCGCGGTGGCGAGGCAGGCAGCGGTGTTGGTGTCGATGATGACGGTGGCGTGGGCGCGGTGGCGGGTGAGGGCGACGCAAGTGCGTCCGGGGTCGGTGCCGAAGGGGGTGACCTCGGGTAGTCCCATCAGCGGGTGGACGACGACGGCGAGGGGCCGCTCGGCCCCTTGGATGGCGTTGGCGGTGCCGATGAGCAGGTCAGGCAGGTCGGCGAGCAGGGCGGCGGTGAGGGCGCTCTGGGTGACGCGGGGGGTGATGACGGCGATGTCCTGGGCGGTGACCGGGCGGGTGCCGTCGGCGGTGGTGAGGGTGCCGGTGAGGAGGTGGCGGACGCGGTCGGCGACGGTGTGGCAGATCAGGGGGTCGGTCTCGGCGGTAGGCGTGATGGGGATGCTCGTCAGTTCCGGGGTCGGGGTCCCGTCGAGGGTGAGGGTCTCCTCGGGCCGGGCGGAGGTGAAGGGGAGCCCGGGGTAAAACGCGGGCTGGATCAGGGCGACGGTGGCGGGTCCCAGGCGCCAGGAGCGGTGCAGCCGCTGCCGGGTGACCTGCTCGTCGCCGTGGGCGGCGAGGATCGCATGCGGTGCGGGCCGGTCTGGGGCTTCGGGCTGGCCGTTCCAGCGGGTGGTGTCTCCGGTCACGACGGGGTCGATCTGGCCGGGGTCGCCGACCATGACGAGCTGCTGGGTGAAGGCGGCCAGGGCTCCGAGGTCGGCGTAGGTGATCTGGTAGGCCTCGTCGACGAGCAGGACGTCGGCGACGTAGTTGTTCGTGGCCGTCCAGAGCCAGCGGGCGGTGGTGGCCACGACGATGCCGCCTTCGCGGCGCAGCTGGCCCGGGTTGGACTGGTAGGTGACCTCGGTGTGCAGGCCGGCAGGTCGACGTTCGGTGCGGCCGCCGAGCAGCGTCACGGGCTGGCCGAGGCTCGCGATGCGGCCCGCCAGGTCGTGAGCCTGGACCCGGGTCTGGCCGGCGATCGCGACCCGCAGGTGAGCGCGGGAGGCGAGCTGCTGGGCGAGACGGGTGATCAGGGTGGTTTTGCCGGCTCCTGGAGGGGAGTCGATGAGCACGAGGGGATCGCCGGACCAGGTGGCGAAGAGCGCGGCGGCGGTGGCCGGGTCCGGCGCGGGTGCCGGCGCAGGCAGGGCGGCGTCGATGGTGGTCTGCCCGCTGACGGTCTCGGTGACCGGGTTGGTGTTCGTCGTGGTCCTCATCAGGCATCCTCCCTATGTTCCGATACTACGTAGTTTAGCGGATCAGGGGAGATGGGACAACCCCTGTTGTTCGCCGGCATCTACTCCTGGTCCGCGGCCGCCACGACGACGTCGAGCGGGACTGTGCGGCGGGTGGTGGGGATCTGCTGGCGTCGGCTGAAGACGTTGCCGGGCGTGCGGTAGTGCGCGGCGTAGGTGGCGCGGTACTTGCGCTGGTGCCACGGGTCCGCGGCCTTGGGTCGCAGGGTCAGGTGCTCCCCGACAGAGGGTCGGGCGGGTGCCACGGTCTCGCTCAGGGTCAGGCGGAGGGTGCCGCCTGGGGTCACCTCGATCTGGGTCAGCACGGCAGAGGTCAGGGCCTGACTGCCAGCGGGGTCAGCGGCCTGTGCGGCGTCCCCGGCCCATGCTTGTAGCCGGGAGCCGACTCGGTGCCGGTTCAGGGTGCTGGTCGTCTCGACGGTGACGATGTGGGCGGTGTGGTCGGCCTCGAGCACGACGGTCTCGAGGATGGTCCCGGTGCGGGTCTGCCGGTCGGCCACGAGCGGATCGCCGTAGCTCAGGCTGTCGTACAGCTCGGCGGCGTGGCTACGGCTGAGCAGCCCCAGGGCGGCGCTAGCGCGGGAGTCGCGGGCCCGCCAGTTCTGCAGACCCTTCCCGAGCCGCTCCCACGAGTACGTGTCGTCCTCGGTGAAGTCGAGCAGCCCGCTGAGAGTGTGGCCCTGCGCCAGAGCCTCGACCAGGGTGAGGGCGTCGCGGGCTGGTGTAGAGCCGGGGGTGACCCCGAGCCACCGGGACCAGTCCGCCAGCGCCAGCCGGGCGGTGGGATGGGTCCCGGTGATCCACCGGCGGCGCAGGTCGCGGCTTAGGACGTACGCGGCAGTGCTGCCGGGGTGTTCGGCGCGCTGGATCAGCCAGTCCAGTCCGGCGGCGCTCTCGCGGGGGAGGTCGGGGTCGGTGATGACGGCCGCCAGCGTGCGTAGCGTGTGGGCTCCGTCGACGACCAGCACCGGGTGGCGGGAGGAGTCAGCCCGAACGGGCATCGTGGCGAGCAGGGCGGTCAGCTCGGAGGGCTCGGCGGCGAGGTAGTCGCTCCCGTCGTGGTGCAGATGCACCTCGCCCTGCCCCCCGGTGGTGATGACGAGCGGGTTGTGAGCCGGGACGATCGGGGAGAACCTGGTGATCGGCGTCGCGGCCCCGATGGCGTGGGCGCGCAGCCGGTAGAAGGCCTCGAAAGCGCCGGGGGTGGCGTAGGCCCGGCTCGGGTGCGCCGCCGCGGCGGCCTCGCGCCGCGCCTGTGCGACCGTGAGGCCGAGCGGGCGCAGGTGCCGCTGGGCCCAGGCGATGAGGGTGGTGCTCACGGGGTCCCCTTCCTTGATATTCCGACACTACGTAGTTTATCGGAAGGGTGGCTGTCCCGCAACCGTCGAAGGGTGGTGAGAACAGGTCGGTCGCCGGTCAGTGTCAGGTGGGGATGTGGACGGTCCCGGCCCAGTCCGGGGTGGGGACAAGCGTGGGTCCGATGATCCCGACGACCAGTGCTTCCCGGCCGGGTCTGTCGGGGTAGGGGGTGAATCCGTCTGTGAGCAGCACAATGAGGTTGGGGGCTGGCAGGGAGGCGCGTGCGGCCTCGATCCCGACCCTCATGTCGGTGCCCCCGCCCCCGGTCAGAATGATCTGCTCGGTGTTCGCGATGTTGGTCTGTACGTGCGCCTCGGTGTCGACGGTGATCACGTTCAGGCGTGCCCCGAGGGCGCGGGTGATGCCACTGACTTCGGAAAGGGCTGCGCGGAGGTCGGTCGGGCTCATCGAGCCGGAGGTGTCGATGACGACGGCCACCTGCGGTCGGGGGGACTGCATGGCCGGGGTGATGACATCGGTGATCCGCCGCCTGCCGGGTCGGCGGTAGGTGTACTCCTGGTCCCCGGTGACCCACGCAGCGGCGTGGCGGATGGTGGCGCGTAGCTGCTTGCGCCAGTTCACGGTGGCCGGGGTGAGTGTCTGCTCTGCCCACCGGGTCAGGCCAGCGGGCAGGGTGCCTGGGTTCTTGGCGGCGCTCTCGCGGACGGCGTCCGCCACGATCTTGCGAATGGAGTCCTGGCGGACGGGGTCGATGCCCGGCGTCGTTGCGTCGGCAGCGGGCAGTTCCCAGGTCGGGGTCGGGTCTCCCGCACCGGACCCGCACCCCACGTCATCTGCCGGCCTCGAGGGCCCAGCCTGGCCGGTGTCACCACCGGGCGCGCTCTGACTGGCGGCTTGCTGGCTGATGAGTTCGTTGTAGTAGTCCTCTTCGACCCCGTTGGCGGGCAGGTTCTGGTTCTCGGGTGTGACGACGCTGTCGGGTAGAGGGACGTGGCACCGCAGAAGGTCCTCGTTGATCGCAGCGTCGGTGGCGATGTTCCACGTCGCGTGATCACTTACGCCCAGCGCGTCGGCCCGCTCGGCGTGGCGCCGCAGCACGTGACCGGTCTCGTGGGCGAGGACAGCGGCCGTGGTGACCGGCCCCCACTCGCTGGTCGTTGCCGGGTCAAGGTAGAGCCGCCAGTGCTTGTCGATCGCGGCGGTCCCAAGCCCGTCGGCGGCGACAGCCCGCATGCGCAGGAGCGCGGCGGCAAAGTAGGGAACCATCTCGAGGGCGCGGATCAGCGCGCCGGAGTAGGCGAGCTGCTCGTCGCGGGTCAGCGGGCGAACGGTGACCATCTCAGGCCTGCCCGTTCTCGCTGGCGTCCAGGACGCGCAGAGGTCGTGGGGACTGAGCCGAGACCACCGAGCCGATCATCTGCAGGGACCCGGTGGGCGTCCAGTAGATGATGTAGAAGTCATCGCCGTTCTGCTCGCGGGCGTCGTAGACGTCATAGACGACCCCGCGCCGGATGGCGGTGGCCGATCCTTCGGGGTGGTGCGGCATCCGAACGGGCGTGGTGCTCTCGACCATCGTCCCGTCTGCTGGCGGGGTGGGCAGGTTGCTGGTCATGTGACTTCCCTTCATTTGTTCCGACACTACGTAGTTTAATGTATGGGCAGCCCCCTTCGCAACCTTTCGAGCCTGCGCGTTTGGAGTTCCCTTCCGAACCGCTCACGCCGCCGAGGTGTACCCGGCGGCCGCGAGCGCGGTGGCGAACTTTTTGACGCTGGCTGGGGGTGTGGCGTTGCGGGGTCGGCTGGTCATGAGGTCGAGGGCGCAGGCGGCGGCGATGGCGGCGTGGCCGTGTTCGCTGGCGACGGCGAGGGCCTTCCATCCGGCTCGCCATGCGGCGGTGGTGCCGGGAGACGAGGCGTAGGCGACGACTCCGGTCAGGACGGCCCAGGCCCGGTCGGGGCTGAGGGTGGCCCAGTCGATGCTGTCGGGGTCGGCGGTGACGTCGGCGGGGTCGGGTAGGTCCATGGCGCTGCGCCAGGTGATGAACTCATGGGCGGCTCCGAGGCCGACGAGGCCGGCGAGGGCGAGGGTCTGGGTGGCCTCGTCGGTGATGACGGTCAGGATGCGAGCGGCGGCGTCCCAGGTGCGGGGAGAGGGCCAGGCGTGGCCGGCGCCGCTGTCGTCGGTGGGAAGCATGTGGAGCAGGTGGGGGCGGTGGCGGATGAATGCGGCGATGTGGGCGGTGGTGACGGCCCGGGT
>JAKDLG010000100.1 GCA_030452985.1 Humibacillus sp. | reverse complement strand
TTTCCGGGGCCCCCCCCCCCTGCCCTGGCCGGTGTTTGGCGGGGGGGCCCCCCGGGGGGGGGCGCCCCCCGCGTTCCCGGTGTTGCCGGGGGGGCCGCCGCGCCGCCAGTGCCTCGTACGAGAGAGCCGGGTAGCGGGTCGAGTTCGTGACCAGCACTCCGCCCCCTGCGTCCCCGGCGCCACCCGCGCACACCAGGTCGGCGACGAGCTCAGGACCGTCGGGGCTGTCCAGGGCCACCTCGATGGCGCGTTTGCCGAGGTTGAGGCCGTCCCAGTAGAGGCTCCGACCGCTCTCGGCGAGCGGCCAGCGGGAGCGGTCGTTGGTGCCCCCGGGCGGCTCCACCCGGATGACGTCGGCGCCGAGCTGGGCCAGCGTCAACCCGCAGAGCGGGGCGGCCACGTAGCTGCTGAGCTCGATGACCCGCAGCCCCTGAAGCGGTCGGGAAGGCGTGCCGACGGGAGAGCCAGGAGGGGCCGCAGGGGCAGGGGGGCCCGGTCCGGCATCCGAGCGACCGTCAACGCTCCTCATGGCTGGTCGAGCACGACGAGGGACCGCCCGCCCTCGCCGCGCTTCATCCGTTCGAACGCCTCGGCGACCCCCTCGAGGCCGATCCGGTGGGTGACGAGGCCGGCGAGGTCGAGCTGGCCCGACCGCACGTACTCACCGAGCCGGGGCATGTCCCGCTCGGGGTCGCTGTTGCCGTAGACCGAGCTGGTCAACGTTCGGGAGAAGTGGAAGAGCTCGAGCGGGTTGAACACGACCTCCTGGTTCTTGGGGCCAACCCCGACGACGACGCAACGCCCGCCGCGACGCACCGAGCCCCACGCCTGCCGGATCGTGGCGGCGGCGCCGACGCACTCGAGCGCGACGTCGACGCCCCGACCGTCGGTCAGGGCGCGGATCTGCTTGGAGATCTTGGGGTCGGCGAGCAGGAAGTGCGTGGCGCCGGCGGCGCGGGACAGCTGCTCCTTGTCGGCGGAGGTGTCGACGGCGATGATCGTGGTGGCCCCGGCGATGCGAGCGCCGACGACGGCTGCGAGACCGATGCCGCCCTGGCCCACGACCAGCACCGACTCACCCGGCTGGATCACCGCAGCGTTGTTCGCGGCGCCGATGCCGGTGAGGATCGCGCAGCCGAGCAGCGCGGCCTCGGCGAGCGGAACGCCGTCTGGCAGCGGCACGATCCCCGACGCGTCCATGACGACCTCCTCGGCCATCGACCCGGCTCCGAGCAGAGCACCCACCTCGGTGCCGTCGGCCAACGTGCCACCGGGCAGCGAGGTGATGCCCTCGATCGTCGAGCAGAGCCACGGCTGACCGTTCTGGCAGAACCAGCAGGTTCGACAGGGAGCAGCCCAGTTGAGCACCACCGCCTGCCCGACGGTGAGGCCCGTGACGTCGGGACCGAGCTCGACGATGATGCCCGACGCCTCGTGGCCGATCACGAGGGGGTACTGCGGCGAGAGGGTGCCGTCGATCATCGAGAGGTCGGAGTGGCACACCCCGGCCCCGACGATGCGCACGCGAACGTCGTTGGCCCCCACGGCGCGCAGGGTGACGTCGAGCAGCTCGGGCGTCTCGTTGACGCCGCGAACGACCAGGGCCTGGACCATCGGGGATCTCCTTCTCAGACCTGGATCGACTTGATCTCGGTGTACTCGTCCATCGCGGCGATGCCCATCTCCCGGCCGATGCCGGAGTGCTTGTAGCCGCCGAACGGCGCCCGGGGGTTGTAGGCGGCGCCGTTGACGTCGATCTGGCCGGTGCGCACCCGACGGGCGAACGCGATGCCGTGCTCCTGGTCGCCCGACCAGACGCAGCCGTGCAGCCCGTAGGCGGTGCCGTTGGCGATGGCGAGCGCGTGCTCCTCGTTGTCGAAGGGGATGATCGACAGCACCGGGCCGAAGATCTCCTCCTGGGCGATGACCGAGTCGGGGTCGACGTTCGCGAAAACCGTGGCGGCCACGAAGTGGCCTGGGCTGGTGGCGTTGCCCTCGGGAAGGGTCGGGTCGTCGACCCCACCGGTCACGAGGGTGGCGCCCGAGTCGATGCCGGCCCGGATGTAGTCGAGCACCCGCTTCTTCTGGTTGGCCGAGACCAGCGGCCCGAGCCGGGTCGCTGAATCCAGCGGGTCACCAACGGCGAAGGTCTCGGCCGCGGCCTTGGCGAGGGCGACCGCCTCGTCGTGCTTCGCGGCCGGCACCAGCATCCGGGTCCAGGCGGTGCAGGTCTGACCGCCGTTGAGAAAGGCGTTGGAGACCCCGACCTTGACGGCCAGGGCGAGGTCGGCGTCGTCGAGGATGACGTTCGCCGACTTGCCCCCCAGCTCGAGGGTGACCCGCTTGACGGACTGGGTGGCCAGCGCCGCGACGCGCGTGCCGGTGGCCACCGAACCCGTGAACGAGACGACGTCGACGTCGGGGTGGGTGACGAGCGCCTCCCCCACCTCCGGGCCGTAGCCGGTGACGAGGTTGAGCACGCCGGCCGGTAGGCCCGCCTCGTGCACGGCCTCCATGAAGAGGAAGACCGACAGCGGCGCCACCTCGCTCGGCTTGAGCACGACGGTGCACCCGGCCGCCAGCGCGGGGGCGATCTTGGCCGTCGCCTGGTGCAGCGGGTAGTTCCACGGGGTGATCGCGGCGACGACCCCGGCCGGCTCGCGCACGACGATGGAGTTGCCGATCCGCTCGTCGACGGCCGGTTCGGCGAGCGCCTCTATATAGACGTCGAAGTCGGTGATCGGCAGGGCCGCCTGGATCTTCGTGGCGATGCGCAGCGGGGTGCCGACGTCGAGGGCGATGGCCGTGCCGATCTCGTCCTGCCTGGCGGCGAGGGCGTCGCGCACCCTGACGAGGTGGTCGCGGCGCTCCGCTCGGCTCAGGCCTGCCCAGGCCGGGAAGGCCGTGGCGGCCGCCGCAACGGCCGCGTCGACGTCCTCGCTCGTACCGGCGGGGATGGTCGCGATAACCTCCGCTGTGGCCGGGTTTTCTACAGAGATGGTGCCGTCACCTTTCGACGGCATCCAGGCCCCTCCGATGTAGAGCTCTGATCGCGTCTCCATGGTGTCACTCCTCAGTTTGCAGGTGGATCGGGCGCTCAACGGGCCTCGTCACGACCGTCGGCCGCTGGTGGCCAGCAGGCCTCAAGGGTGGCTTGCGGCATAAATCTTGAGCCTGACCATTGACGGTTATTCTATAGACGCGGCACGATGGAGGCGCAAGCCCTTCCACGACGAAAGGTGATTGATGACATGTCGGACACCGACAAGATCAAGGTGACCATCCTTCCCACCGGTGCCATGCACGCCGACCTCACGTGGCTGCTCATCGCCCCGAGCAAGATGCTGAGCCGGTCGGGCGGCACCGAGGTGAAGCGGGACTGGGTCGAGCTGCCCACCCATGTCGTCTACATCGAGCACCCGAACGGCCAGACGATGCTCTGGGATGCCGGTGTCCCGCGAGACTGGGAGCAGCGCTGGGCGCCCCCCGGTTTCAACGACTTCTTCCCCATCGACACCGTGACCGAAGATCAGTGGCTCGACAGCCGACTCAAGCAGCTCGAGATCGAGCCGGGCGACCTCGACTACCTCGTGCTGTCGCACCTGCACCTCGACCATGCGGCCAACGCGCAGCTCTGGGCCGGCACCGACACCAAGATCATCGTCGACGAGAAGGAGAAGAAGGGCGCCCTCAGCTTCGACGGCTACAACCTCGGGGCCCACATCAAGGGCGACTACGACGGGCTTCCCCTCGACACGATCGCCGCCGACACCGAGATCATGCCCGGGGTGACGATTCTGCAGACCCCCGGTCACACCTGGGGCACGCTCGCCCTCAAGGTCGACCTCGTCGACGAGGGCACGATGATCTTCGCGTCCGACTCGCTCTACCGCAGCGAGAGCTACGGCCCACCCGCGGTCGCCGCCGGCATCGTCTACGACACCGTCGCGTGGTTCGCCTCCGTCGACAAGATCCGCACCATCGCCGAGGCGACCGACGCCACGGTCGTCTTCGGTCACGACCCCGAGCAGATCAAGACGCTCAAGACGGGTGTCGGCAACAGCTACACGTGACCGACCTCGCGATCGATGATGTGACCGTTGCTGCGAGCAACCCTGTGATTCATTTCGAGGAGGGCAGTCGTGCCGATCTATGACTACAAGGGTGACTGCGGGCACCGCTTCGAGAAGCTCGTGGCGTCGTGGCGCACCCCCAACCCGGCCTGCCCGGCGTGCGGCGCCGAGACCAGACGGGTGCCGAGCCGCATCGCCCGCATCGGTGGCGCCTCGGCGCCGGAGTCGTACGACGCGGCGCCGACCTCGTGGGACGGGCTCGGTGGCGGCAACAAGGACGCCATCACGCACTGGCGCCGCAAGGTCGAGGAACGTCAGTCGTTCGAGGCGCGCAACCCCGAGCACCTGACCCAGCGCGAGGCTGTCGCGTCACACGAGGGGGCCTTCGAGGGCAAGGCCCTGACCTACCGCGAGCTCGCGGCTCGCAGCGCCACGAGCGGCGACTCCTCGGTGGGCATGGCCGAGGCTTCGAAGGCCCGTACCCAGCCGTCGTCAGCGACGAAGGATGGCGACTGACGACCCACCGTGCTGCCGGTGGATGACGACCGCCTGCGTCCTCGCCCCCCCGTCGATCACTCGTGGTCTCCGCCCCCGATCACGAGTGGTGGACGGGGCCCTTGCGATCGTGCACCGACTGGTCGAGGTGTGCTGTCGGGTATCAGTCCTGCTGTTGGTGACTCCTTCCCTGTGAGACGTTCAGCCGAGCGCCCCCATCACAGGAGGACCAGTCATGACGACGAGCACCACGCCGGCATCCCGGATCAGCGCGCTGAAGCAACGCGAGCGCCGGGTCGAGGTCGCGCAGACCGGCGACCCCGACCTCGGTCCGCTGCAGCTGTTGCCGGGAACGTGGAGGAACGTGCCCGGCCGACAGGAACGGGGCTGGAACATGATCGCCCTGCCGTTCGCTGATGGCCCGTCCCACTACCGGCTGCTCGTCAACGAGTACACCGAGGAGCTCAAGTTCTCGCTGGTCGACAAGGCGGTGCCCAACCGCGGGATCACCGCCAACCTGCCGGGCGCCACGGCCACCGACCAGCTGGTGGTGACCCTCGACTACGAGCAGATGATCGCGCAGAGCGACTCGGAGGACTTCCCGGTCAGCGGGCTGGCCGGCGGCCCCGGACAGGCGATCCACCACGAGCCCGGGCTGTTGTTGCACATGCTCAACGAGTGCGGCGACCTCGACCTCGCCCGCCTCTCCGCCGTACCGCACGGTGACACGCTGCTCGCCCTGGGGCGCAGTCGCATCCATCCAGGCAAGCCGGAGATTCCGAAGGTCAACGGTCTGCCCATCGGCCGCATCCGGCAGGACATCGCCGCTGACACGTACTTCGCTCCCTACCATCACTTCCGCCAGCACCCGTTCACGGGCACCCGCACCGAGGCCGGGTTCCCCGGCTTCGACCCGAGCCGCCCCCACCGACTTCTCAGACGGGCGAACCAGGGGGTGCACATCACGCGCACGACCGAGCTGATGGTCGACTCCGAGCTCGAGACCGGTGGCGTGAGCAACATCCCCTTCATCGTGCGGCAGGCCAAGGCAGACTCGGTGCGGTCGACCTTCTGGATCCAGGAGCTCGAAGAGCTCGACAGCACGGGTGCGCCCCGACTGCGCCTGCAGTACCTCCAGGTCGCCGTGCTCGACTTCTTCTCGCCGCGCGGCGACGGGCTGCCGGGCCTGGCCCGGTGGCCGCACGTCAGCATCAACACGCTGGAGAAGGTCGTCGGTTCAGCCGACGCCGCCAAGGCCTCGATGCCCGCCTAGGGATGCCGGGTCGGCGTCGTCATGGGCGAGCCGACGAGTCGGGTGGAACGTCTCCAGCCGACTCGTCGGTGTCAGCCGATGCCGAGCAGACCCGGTGACGCCTCGCGCATCTCGCGTTTGCGGATCTTGCCGGTGACCGTCATCGGGAACTCGTCGGTGAGGTGCACGTAGCGGGGCACCTTGTAGCGGGCGAGCCTGCCCTCGCAGAAGGCGCCCAGCGACTCGGCCGTGATCGGCTCGCGACCCTCACGCATCCTGATCCAGGCGCAGAGTTCCTCGCCGTACTTCGCGTCGGGAACCCCGATGACCTGGACGTCGACGATGTCGGGGTGGGAGTAGAGAAACTCCTCGACCTCCACGGGGTAGACGTTCTCGCCGCCACGGATGACGAGGTCCTTCAGACGCCCGACGATGCGGAAGTAGCCCTCCTCGTCCATGACAGCAAGATCGCCGGTGTGCATCCAGCCGCTCGGGTCGATCGCCTCGGCCGTCTTCTCCGGCGCCTCCCAGTAGCCCTTCATCACCAGGTAGCCCCGGGCACACAGCTCGCCGGGTGAGCCGACCGGCACGGTGAGCCCGGTGACCGGGTCGATGAGCTTGATCTCGACGTGCGGGTGCACGGTGCCGACCGTCGACACGCGTCGCTCGATGGAGGCGTCGATCGAGGTGTGCGTCGAGACCGGTGACGTCTCGGTCATGCCGTAGCTGATGGTGATCTGCGTCAGGTGCATCAGGTCGACGACCCGCCGCATCACCTCAGCCGGGCACGGCGAGCCCGACATGATGCCGGTGCGCAGCGAGCTGAAGTCGTGGTCGGCGAAGCGGGGGTGCTCGAGGATGGAGATGTACATGGTCGGCACGCCGTAGATGGCCGTGCACCGCTCCTGCTCGATCGCGACCATCGTCGCCTCGGCGTCGAAGGCCGGCGCGGGGATGACGACGCAGCTGCCGTGGGCCATCGAGCCGAGGTTGCCCATGACCATGCCGAAGCAGTGGTAGAAGGGCACCTGCACGCAGAGCCGGTCGACCTCGGTGAAGCGCTGCACCTCGGTGACGAGGTAGCCGTTGTTGAGGATGTTGTGGTGCGAGAGCGTGGCGCCCTTGGGGAACCCGGTGGTGCCGCTGGTGTACTGGATGTTGATGGCGTCGTCGCGGTCGAGCGTAGCGAGCCGCTCGGCCACGGCAGCGGCGTCGGCCGTGGTGGTCGCGAGCGCCTCCCACTGCGGGGTGGCGAAGACGAACACGTCCCGGAGGGCAGTCGCCTCGGGGCGGATCTGCTCGATCATCGCGACGTAGTCGCTCGAGCGGTGGCTCGGGGCAGCGATGAGCAGCCGGATGCCGGCCTGCTCGAGCACGTAGGCCGCCTCTCGCGCCTGGTACGCCGGGTTGATGTTGACCAGGATCGCCCCGATCTTCGCGGTGGCGTACTGCACGATCACCCACTCGGGCACGTTTGGGGCCCAGATGCCCACCCGGTCGCCCTGAGCCACCCCGAGCCTCAGGAGGCCGGTCGCGAGCCGGTCGACATCGCCGTCGAGGTCGCGGTAGGTCCAGCGTCGGCCGCTGGGCACGTCGACCAGGGCCTCCCGGTCGGGCAACCGGAGGGCGATGGCCACCAGCCGCTGGCCGATCGTCTCGCCGAGCAGCGGCAGGTCGGCCGGGCCGCTGGCGTAGCTGATCAGGTGGCGTGCAGGCGTCGTCGGCATACGCTCACCCTAAGTTCTATAGAAAGCAGTGGTCAATAGTTGAGTCCACTCCATCGCGACGGGGCAACCCACCGGACCTGAGCGCCCCATCTATAGAGAAGAACTCTCCCTCGGAGCGGTTGGTTACTCGACGAGGTCGCGCGACGGCGGCGTCTCGTCGAAGAGCTGGCCCCTCGCCTCGAGCAGGTCGAGCACGAGCGAACGGGCGTGCCGGATGTGGGTCGCCATCGCCTCGCGGGTTCCCACGGGGTCTCGGGTCTCGAGCCCGAACATCACGGCTGGATGCCCCTCGCAGCCCGCACGGGACCAACCGGGAATCGCGCCGTAGGCCTCGAAGGGCACGTACTCCTGCGTCATCCGCAGGTACCAGATGAGCTTGGGCGCGTGGCTGGCGCGGTTGATGGTGCGGTGCCACTCGAAGTCGACCCGCTGGGCCTCCTCGAGGCGTCCCTGCTCGACGAGCGAGACGATCTGGCGCTGCAGCTCCCACAGCCCGGCAATGTCGTCGTCGGTGAGCTCGGTCGCGGCCCGAGCCGCCAGCTCACCGGAGATGTAGGCCTGCACGTCATAGACGTCCTGGAGGTCTCGGCGGGTCAGCGGCACCGCGGTGAACCCCCGCCCCGGCGAGAGCGTCACGAAGCCCTCCCCCGCGAGCGTCATCAGCGCCTCGCGGACCGGGGTCGCGCTGACGTTCAACCGCTCGGCCAGCCGTTCGGTGCGCAGCCGCTCGTAGCCGGCTATCTCGCCGGTCATGATCATCGCGCGCACCTGTTTGGCCACCTGCGGGCTCAGACGCTCCTTGCGCTCGCTTGTCACCGGCCCCACCTTTCTCGGCGGCGCGCCGATTCGAGCCGCACGCCCATGATGTGGACGCCGCAGCTGCGCCCCTGAACGGGCCTCGCACCTGAGCGCCGACGCGCGCTCAACGGCATCCGACTTCATGTTCTGTAGAAGTATGCCCCAAATAGGGAGAGCTCATGACTAAGGACCCCCGTTGACTCTGCAGTTTCTATACAGAAGACTGAGAGGCCTCACCCGGTCACGTTAGGTCAGCGGTCTACGACAGGAGAGCCTTGATGGACGGTCTGATGATGGACGAGCAGCTGCTGCTCACCTCGCTGCTCTGGCGCACCGAGCGACTGTTCCCCGACAAGAAGATCATCACCCGCCTCGAGACGGGCACGTATCACCAGTACACCTACGGCGACTTCGCCAAGCGGGTGCGCCGGCTCGCGTCGGCCCTGACCAAGCTCGGGGTGGCGCCCGGCGAGCGCGTCGGCACTCTGGCCTGGAACCACTACCGGCACTTCGAGCTCTACTACGCCATCCCGGGGGTGCAGGCGGTCTGCCACACCATCAACCTGCGCCTGTTCGCCGACCAGCAGCGCTACATCGTCAACCACGCCGAGGACAGCATCCTCTTTCTCGACGTCGACCAGATCCCGATGGTCGAAGCGTTGGTCGCCGACGGCATCCCGACGGTCAAGCAGTTCGTCATCATGTGCGACGGCGAGCTGCCGCCGACATCCCTCTCCCCCGTGCTGTCGTACGAGGAGCTGCTCGCGACCGGCGACGAGGGGTTCGAGTTTCCCGACTTCAGCGAACGCGCTGCGGCGGCGATGTGCTACACCTCGGCCACGACGGGGCTGCCCAAGGGCGTGGTGTTCAGCCACCGGGGCATCGTGCTGCAGACGATGCTGATGGCGACCCACGACAAGATCGGCCTGTCGGAGAACCAGGTCTGGATGGAAGTCGCCCCGATGTTCCACTGCAACGGCTGGAACCTGCCGCACGCCTGCCTCATGCAAGGCGCGAACATCGTCTTCCTCGGCATCCACCCCACCTCGATCGACCACGTCCAGACCATCCGCGACCTCAAGGTCACCGGCATCAACGCAGCCGTCACGGTCGGCAGCATGATCCGCGACTTCGTCACGGCCAGCGACGCGGAGTGGGACCTCAGCTCGCTCGAAACCCTCTGGCTCGGCGGGTCCGCGCCCTCGCGGGCGGTCATGGAGTGGTTCCAGACCACCTACGGCACCTTCGTGCTGCAGGGCTACGGGCACACCGAGTCATCGCCACAGGTCTGCTTCAACTACATCAAAACGACGCTCGCCGACGAGCCGGAGGAAGACCGGTGGGCTCGGCGCCAGACTGGCGGAATCCCCTTCCCGCTCATGAAGGTTCGCATCGTCGACGACTTCGGCGAGGAGCTACCCTGGGACGGCACCAGCATGGGTCACATCCACGTGCGCTCCCCCTACACGGCGAGCGCCTACTACCGCGACGAACGCACGAAGGACGCGATCGTCGACGGCTGGCTCAACACCGGCGACATCGGCTGCATCGACCCGCAGGGCTTCATCATCCTCAAGGATCGGCAGAAGGACCTCATCAAGTCGGGGGGCGAGTGGATCTCGTCGATCGACCTCGAGAACGCCCTCATGTCGCATCCGAAGGTGCGCGAGGCGTCGGTCTTCGCGGTGCCGAACGAGAAGTGGAACGAGCGCCCCGTCGCCTGTGTCGTGCCGAAGTCGGGAGACGACCTGCCGACCGTCGACGAGCTCGCTGCCTTTCTCGGCCAGAGCTTCGCCAAGTGGTGGCTGCCCGACGAGTACATCTACATCACCGAGGTTCCGAAGACCTCAGTGGGCAAGTACGACAAGAAGCGGCTGCGCAGCATGGTGGCCGAGGGGGGTCTCTCGCAGGTCGAGGCCACCATCGGGCTGGCCGCTCGGGAGTGACCTGTCGCCCCGTCAACTACAACGAGAGGAACCAGCGTGGAGCAGCTGCCCGATGAGGAACGCACGCTCGTCGACGTCGTTCGCGACTTCGTCGACCGCGAGGTCAAGCCCGTCGTGCAGGAGCTGGAGCACACCAACACCTACCCCGAGAAGCTCATCGAGCAGATGAAGGCCCTGGGGCTCTACGGGTTGGCCATCCCCGAGCCGTGGGGGGCCGGGAGGATCTCGAGCTCGGCCTATGTGCTGGTCACCGAAGAGCTCTCCCGAGGGTGGATGAGCCTCGCCGGGGCGACGGGCGGTCACACCGTCGTCTGCTCGCTGCTGCTGGCCTACGGCACGCCGGAGCAGCGCGACCGCTACCTGCCGCGCCTGGCGACGGGCGAGCTGCGCGCGACGATGGCGCTCACCGAGCCGGGCGGCGGGTCAGACCTGCAGGCGATGCGCACGACGGCGCGGCGCGTCGGCGACGAGTACGTCGTCAACGGCTCCAAGACGTGGATCAGCAACGCCCGGCGTTCTGACCTGGTCGCCCTGCTCTGCAAGACCGACCCGTCGGCGAGCCCGGCCCACCAGGGCATCAGCATCCTGCTCTGCGAGAAGGTCGACGGCTTCGAGGTGTCACGCGACCTGCCCAAGCTCGGCTACAAGGGCATCGAGAGCTGCGAGCTGTCGTTCGACGACATGCACGTGCCGGTCGACGCCCTCCTCGGCGACTCCGAGGGGCAGGGGTTCGCCCAGATGATGCGGGGGCTCGAGACCGGCCGGTTACAGGTTGCCGGGCGAGCCCTCGGGGTCGGTCGGGCCGCGCTCGAAGACGCGCTCGCCTACGCGCAGCAGCGTGAGAGCTTCGGCAAGCCGATCTGGAAGCACCAGGCCATCGGGCACTACCTCGCCGACATGGCCACCAAGCTCGAGGCCGCCCGGCAGCTGACCCTGCACGCCGCCCGCATCTACGACTCCGGGCGCCGCGCCGACATGGAGGCGGGCATGGCCAAGCTGCTCGCCTCGGAGACAGCCATGGAGATCGCCCTCAGCGCCATCCGCATCCACGGCGGCTACGGCTACTCGACGGAGTTCGACGTCGAGCGCTACTTTCGCGATGCTCCGCTCATGATCGTCGGTGAGGGCACCAACGAGATCCAGCGCAACGTGATCGCCCAGCAGCTGGTCAAGCGCGGAAGCGTCGCGCCGTGAGGGGGCCGTCATGAGCGACCACAGGTATGCCGCTCACCTCGCCGGCGCTGATGCCGTGGATGCCGCTGCGGTCGCGGGCGTGGAGGCAGGGCGGTCACGGGCCCTGTCGGCGGCCGCCCTGCTGTTCGTGCCGGGTGACCGGCCCGAACGCTTCGACAAGGCGGTCGCCGGCTCTGACCTGGCGATCCTCGACCTCGAGGCGGCCGTGACGGACGAGGCCAAGGGGCCGGCCCGCGAGAACATCCGGGCCTGGTTGGAGGCCGGCGGGGTGGCCGCGGTTCGCGTCAACGTTCCCGACAGTGACGAGCACGCGCTCGACCTCGCCGCCCTCCGTGGTGCGCCCGGCGTCGTTGCCGTGGTGGTGCCGCTGGCCGAGAACGTCGAAGCCCTCGACCTCGTTGCCGAGCAGGTCGGGGCGCCCGTCATCGCCCTGGTCGAGTCGGCGCTCGGGGTGGACCGGGCGCGAGAGCTGGCGTTCGCCGACGCGGTGGTGCGGCTCGCGTTCGGGTCGATCGACTACTCGCTCGACGTCGACGCGGTCGAGTCGCGCGAGAGCTTGCTCTTCGCCCGGTCCACCCTGGTCGTCGCCTCCCGAGTGGCCGGCATCGCAGCCCCCATCGACACGGTGACCACCGACGTGTCGCCCGACGGCCCCGTCGTCTCGGATGCCGCTCACGCCCGAGGTCTCGGGTTCTCCGGGAAGCTCTGCATCCACCCGGCCCAGGTGGCCGCGGTGCGGGCCGCCTTTCGCCCCGCCCCAGACGAGATCGCCTGGGCCACGAAGGTACTCGCGGCCGCACCCTCCGGTGGGGCGGTCAAGGTCGACGGCCACATGGTCGATGCGCCGGTGCTCGAGCGGGCCCGGCGAGTCCTGGCCCGGGCGACACCCGACACCCCCGCGGCGACTGACATCGGCGGGGGCGCGCGATGACGGCCGCCCCCGAGACGGTGACCCGCACCGAGGTCATCAGCCTCGAACCGTCCGCGTCCCTGGCGGCCCTGCTCGACATCGGCGCTCCGACCGACGGGCTGCTGCCCGAGCTGTGGCACTGGGTGCATCTGTTGGCCCGTCCCCGCGAGAGCCAGCTCGCCGCTGACGGACACCCCGACTCCGGCATCCCGGCCCCACCCGGGCCCGGCCGGCGACGGATGTTCGCCGGGGGCCGGGTGACCACGCTGCGCCGGTTGCGCATCGGCACGGAGGCGACGCTCGTTTCGCAGGTCGCCAGCACCGCCGAGAAGCGCGGACGCAGCGGGCCGCTCACCTTCGTCACGGTGCGCAACGAGATTCGCCAGGGTGATGAGCTGGCGGTCGTCGATGAGCAGGACATCGTCTACCGGGCAGAGGGCACGCAGCCTCTGCCTGCAGCGGCGTGTGCCGACGCTCCGATCCCGGCCAGGTCACACCGGCTCGACCTCGCCGTCGACGAGCGGCTGCTCTTCCGGTTCTCGGCCGTGACCTTCAACGCCCACCGCATCCACTACGACCTCGGCTGGGCCCGGCACGAGGGCTACGGCGGGCTCGTCATCCACGGCCCGCTGCAGGCCCTGCTCATGGGTGAGGTCGCGCGGCGGAACGGGGTGTCGCTCGTCGGCCGCGAGTTCGCCTACCGGCTCGTGGCCCCGCTCACGCAGCCGCAGGTCGTCACGGCCGTCACCGCCGAGAGCGGCATCCAGGCAGGCGCTCAGGTCTTCGGTTCGGCTGGCCATCTCACTGCCACCAGCACGCTCATGCCGGCCTGATGCGTCCACGCCGCCTTCTTGACCTCGGGCATGACGGACGGCCCAACCGGGCCTCGCAGTCGTGGCCGTTCTCCATGCGTAGACCACTGCGGCCGCGGTGATACACCTTCCCACGTGCGCCAGCACTGATTGACCGGAGGAACGAGCGCGGCCCTTGGAGCGGGTGACCCGGTGTTCTTGGTCGGTATTCATTCCGAGGGCGGGCCTGCCTATGCTGCTCCGGGACCATCGCCCGGTGACCGGCGCCGGCTGCCCTGATGGTGTGCCCCGCGGCGTTCAGAGCGTCAGCCTTGTGTCTTGGAGGCGCGGCGGTGTGCTGGACTGTTTCCGGCATTGAGGAAGGCGAGAGTTGCTCGTACCCTGCGGTTGTCGTCCTGGTCGATGTGCAGGTCGAGGGCGCGGAACGCGCCGGCCACGTAGGTCTCGACGGTCTTGGGCGAGACGTGTAAGTGACTGGCGATGCCGGTGTTGGACCGCCCTTGAGCGACCAGGGCGAGGACGTCCCGCTCGCGGTCAGTCAGTCGGGACAGGGGGTCGGGCGTGCGGTGGGCCGTGAGGAGGAGCTGGACCACCTCAGGGTCGACGGCCAGGCCTCCAGCGGCGACCCGGCCCAGGGCGTCGAGAAGAGCTTGAATATCGTCCACCCGGTCCTTGAGCAGATAGCCGAACCGGCCGGGGCACTCTTCGAGTAGGCGGCTGACCCAGCTGGTTTCGACGTAGGTCGACAGCAGCAGTACACCGGTCTCAGGTGCGTCGCGGTGAAGAGCGAGGGCGGCCTGGACGCCTTCGTCCGTGTGAGACGGCGGCATCCGGACGTCGACGATGGCCACGTCGGGACGGTGCCTCGCAACGCAACTCATCAGGCGTGGCACGTTGTCGACGTCGTCCAGCACCATCACACCGGCCGACTCCAGCAGTAGCCGCAGCCCCTCACGGAAGATGCCGGAGTCGTCGGCGAGCACCACGCGCAGCGGTCCATCGTCGTTCAGGGCGGAAGTCGTCGCGGTCATGTCAGCCCACGGGCTCCCTTCGGCGCGGGTGCGCCGGTGCAGGGCAGCACCACCGTCACCGTGGTTCCACCACCAACCGGGCTGTGGAGGGCAAACGTGCCGCCCAGGGCAACGACTCGATCGGCAAGGCCGGCCAGTCCACCTCCGGGGCACAGTCGAGCGCCACCCACGCCGGTGTCGGCTACGACCAGTTGCAGCTGGCTGTCGCGCAGGGCCATCGAGATGGCGACATGGACGGTATCGGCGTGCTTGCGTGCGTTGGTGACGGCTTCGGCCACAACGAAGTAGGCGGCGGTCTCGACCGCTTCCGGAGCACGGGCCCCGGCATCAAGGCCAGGTCCAACGTCGATCAGCAGGTCCTGGTCACCGGAAACGAGCCCCCGAACGCCCGTCACGAGCCCGCCTTGGCTCAGGCCCGCAGGATGGATGCCCCTGGCGAGGTTTCGAAGCTCGGCGAGAGCTGTTGTCAGTTGTGTGCGAGCTTGGTCCAGGGTCGCACGCATCTGCTGCTGCTCGGCGGCCATTCGCGCTCTGGACAACGTGGTCGCAACGGTGAGCAGATGCTGCTGGGCGCCATCGTGCAGATCACGCTCGAGCTGGCGACGCTGGGCCATCCCGGCTTCAACGATGCGGGTACGAGAGGTGGCCACCTCGGCCGCGTTGGCGTCGCGCTCCACGGCCAGCCGGATGTTCTCCAGTACCATCTCGGTGGCCGTCAGGGTCGTGCGTAGCCGCACGGGATCGAGCTGGGCCTGCTCGTCGACGTCAACCAGAACGTTGGGCCCGTCCGGCGGGGTGCTCGCATCGGTCGCCTGCTCCGCAGAGCTGCCATTGTCTCCCCTCGAGCAAAGGCCGCACAGCATCCTGCCGGGCCTGGGGGGAGGCGGGTCTGGTGTCTCGCCGACGATGGCCCCCTGACCATCGAGCCAGAACGACCCGACCGGGTAGAGCAACCGGAGCTGCGGATCGTCCAACTCCTTTCGCAGCAGCTGCTCGACCGCCACCGGATCGCCGGCGGCCCTGAACAGACGCTCGAGCACGGCGCCGCGGCGCACGGCCGTTCGCAGTGCGAGGATCAGCAGTCCGATCGGTGCGGCGGCGAGCAGCAGCTGCTGGAACACATCGACCGTATCCGCCCACGCAGGCGTCACCCAACCGCGCTCCAGCGCATACTCGGTGCCTACCCGGACGGCCAGCGCCATGGTCAACGCAATTCCGATCCCGGCGGTCATCCGCGTCGGCCACCGGGCGATCGAGCGGGCCCGGCGCCACCGTTGGATCATGGCGACAGCCAGCCACACGCAGAGACCACCGACCAGCGCGACGCCCACCATGCGCGCGCTCCCGTAGAGCTCGAGCGAGGTGCCGGGCAGCGACACCCAGCGGATCGGCCCGTCGTACCCGGTGAAGGCTGGATGGAATAGAAGGGCCTCGACGCCCCGCCACCCGAGCAGGACCAACGCCATCAGACCCACCAGTGCCTCGTGGTTGCGCCGCGCCATCCGGGCGCCAGGATAGGCGAGCAACACGGGAAGCAAGAACACGACCGCCGACCAGTGCGTCCACCAGCCGACCTGAAGCCACCAGCCTCCGGTCAACGCCAGATCGGTCCACGCGAGGTCGGCGATCCCGATGGCCGCGCCGGCTAGGACCAACAGCAGGCCGCTGCGCCGATGCTCGTGGTCACGTAACAACAGCAGCCCAGTAATCGTCAACACGATCTGCACGACCAGGTCCGCGCCGCTGCTGGCCACATCGAGAGCATTGACCGGGTGCTGAACGGCCAGCACCGAAGGAACGAGCGCAAGACCGATGAGCGGTACCAGTGCGGTCGCCAAGAACCTCCGCCTTGCCGAATTGGGCACGGATCCAGTGTGTCCCCACGCGACCGGTCGCGTCCATAAAGAAGGTCTTCGGACCTGGTGAACCGGTCGCACCCGGCGTGCCGGTGCCGGTGTCACGGCGCCGGATGTCTCGGAGCTACCACCGGGTAGAGCCACCTCCGTCACCGGGCGGGTTTCACCACTGTCCTTGAACCGAGCCCAGCGACCCTCAACATTCGGCCCACCCAACCGCCGGAACATGCGCGGATCCTCCAGTGCACGGGCTGAACCTGCCGAAGGCGCAGCAACGCCCGGTCAGACAGTCGACAAATAACGGATGTCAGGGGATATCCCGGATCCCGAGCCGTTCTTCGAGGACCACGCTTTGGTAGGGGCACGTGTACATCACGGGCGGTGCCAGAACACGACGACAACAGCTCTGGCGCTCCTCACCCTGGAGCACCCGGACCCGACAAGCAGGAGGGGCACGATGTCGATCGAATTCGTGAACAGGAACATCCCCGGCGAGTGTCATCAGAAGATGGTCGAACTCGGGGCTTTGAGCCAGGAAATTGCATGGGTAGCATTCCCGCCTGGCGGTGCCAACCGGTGGAGCATCGTCCTGTCCAGCGGCGCCTACCTCAACCGCAACATCCCCGAGGAGTGTCATCAGAAGATGGCCGAACTGTCCACGGGGGGCGCCAAGATCACCTGCGTCGCCTTCCCTCCGCAGGGCGGCAACAGCTGGAGCATCGTCAACGACCACGGCGCCTACCTCAACCGCAACATCCCCGAAGAGTGTCATCAGAAGATGGCCGAACTGTCCACGGGGGGCGCCAAGATCACCTGCG
>JAKDLG010000099.1 GCA_030452985.1 Humibacillus sp. | reverse complement strand
TGGGTCGACGCCGATGAGCGCGCAGACCGGCAGCCACCGGTTGATGCGCACCCTGGGGGTGGGCAACATCGCCTGGGGCACCGCGATCCTGACGGCGGGACCGCCGATCTGGCGGACCCTCGATGATCGGGACCCCACCGAGGGTGACCAGCTCGCACTACGTTTCCTCGGGGTGCGGCATGCGGTCACCGGCGTGGTCCAGGTCTTCTTTCCGGGGCGGTTCCAGCGGCTGGAGATCGCCGTCGACCTCATCCACACAGCGACGATGGTGGGGCTCGCGGCGATCGACCCGCCGCGTCGCCGGCCGGCTCTGGTCACGGCAGCGGTGGCCCTGGGCAGTGGCCTGACCGCAGCGGCGGCCCGAGCACGATCATCGCAGGCAAGCTCGTGACCGCCGCGAGCACCACCAGCACCACGAGCAGTCGACACGCTGACAGTTCCGAGAGCGGTGTTCATGGCTCGCCTCTGGTGGCGCCGCACGCGTTGCGTGACTACGCCTTCCTCGGTGACGGCTACCGCGGCGCGATCATCGGCCCCCGCGGCGACGTCTCCTGGTTGTGCGCGCCTCTCTGGGACTCTCCGGCGGTGCTGGCCAACCTCGTCGGGGCGCGCGGCTGCTACCTGATCTCCCCTGCCGACACCTACGTCTGGGGCGGCTACTACGAGCCGGGCTCGCTCATCTGGCGCAGCCGGTGGACCACGACCTGGGGCCGGATCGAGTCACGGGAGGCACTGGCCGTCCCGTCCGACCCGCACACCCTGCGGCTGCTGCGACGGGTCGAGAACGTCGACGGGGCCACCGCTCGCATTGATGTGCGACTCGACCTGCGCGCCGAGTTCGGTGCCGCGTCCAGCGACATCCACTCCGAGGGCGGCGGCGTCTGGTCGATCGAGACGGGTGGGTTGCACTGCCGGTGGTCCGGCGCGGTCGGGGCTCGCCACGGCGGCGACGGCTCGCTGCGGCTGAGCCTCGAGCTGGCCGCCGGCGAGCGTCGCGACTTCCTGCTGGAGATCAGCGATCGTGAGCTGGGTTCGCCTAAAGACCCCGTCCGACTCTGGTCCGAGACACAGCACTACTGGCACGAGAACGTTCCCGACTTCGACGACTCCGCCGCACCGCGCGACAGCCAGCACGCCTACGCCGTGCTTCGTGGCCTCACCGCCCCCGGTGGCGGCATGATGGCTGCCGCCACGCTCGGGCTGCCCGAGCGGGCCGAACACGGCAAGAACTACGACTATCGCTACGTGTGGCTACGTGACCAGGCCTACGCCGGCCTCGCCGTCAGCGTGAACGAGCCCCTGCCGCTGCTCGATGAGGCCGTCGCCTTCACCACCGCCCGGGTACTCGACAACGGCGCCCAGCTGGCCCCGGCCTACCGCCTCGACGGAAGCCTCCCGCCGGCAGAGAAACACCTCGACCTGCCCGGCTACCCCGGCGGGGCGGTCGTCACCGGCAACTGGGTACGCGGCCAGTTCCAGCTCGACTCGATGGGTGAGCTGCTCCAGCTCTACGCCGCCGCCGGGCGACACGAACACCTGGGCACCGATGACGAACGCGCCATCGCCGCCATCGTGGAGACCATCACCTCCCGCTGGACCCAGCCCGACGCCGGCGTCTGGGAGCTCGACGACGACTGGTGGATCCAGTCACGGCTGGCCTGCGTCGCCGGCCTGCGGGTCACGGCGAGGGACGTGCCCGGCACTGACACCGTCCGTCTGCTCTCGCTCGCCGACGCCATCATGGCCGAGACCTCCAAGCGCGGCCTCGGCCCGGACGGCGCCTGGAAGCAGGCCCCCGACCGTCCCGGCGTCGACGCCTCCCTGCTCCTCGCCCCGGTGCGAGGGGCCCTACCAGCAGAAGACCCTCGCAGCCTTGCCACCTTGGCGGCCGTCACCGAGCAGCTCGCCCAGGATGGCTACCTCTACCGGTACGCGCCCGACGACCGCCCGTTGGGGGAGGCCGAAGGCGCGTTCCTGATGTGCGGGTTCGCCATGAGCCTGGCCCAGCTCGCCGACGGCAACCGCGTCGAGGCCTATCGCTGGTTCGAACGCCAACGCGCCGCCTGCGGCAGCCCCGGTCTGCTCTCGGAGGAGTTCGACGTTCGCCAACGCCAGCTGCGCGGCAACCTGCCCCAGGGGTTCGTGCACGCCCTGCTGCTCGAAGCCAGCCAGGCGCTGGGGAAGTTCGACCACTGAAATGTACCGCTCGACAAAGTGAGGTGTATCGATGATGAACGACCCGAAGACGGACGCGCAGCAGCAGCGTTCGGTGGACGTCTCCCCGATCGATGAGGGGGACCGGCTCGACATCCTGACCCAGCAGATCATCGATGACCTCGCCCGACGCTCTCGCGGGCGCCAGCACGAGCAGGTGGTCGCCGAGCTGGTGCAGCGAATCGCCGACCAGAACCTGCCCGCCAAGCCAAGGCCCTGGCTCGATGCGGTGGCCGCCGAGGCGATCACCGGCAACGCCTACGTCGTGACGGCCCTCACCGCGCTGGTCTGTGACGTGCCCAAGCCGGACATCGACCGCTCGGGCAAGACCATCAAGTGACCCGCGACAGCCAGCATCAGGGGAGGAGCGCGCGATGAGCGTCACCGCCCGTCGGGGGACCGAGGTGGCGATTGCGCCGTCGTTGCGCTCCGAGCTGGAGCGTCGGGTCGACGGCGAGGTGCGTTTCGACGCCGGTAGCAGGGCGGCGTTCGCGGTCGACTCCTCCAACTACCGCCAACCCCCGGTCGCGGTCGTGGCGCCCCGCACCATCGAGGCCGCGGTCGACACGATCGCCGTGTGTGCCGAGCTGGGCGTGCCGGTGCTCTCCCGGGGTGGCGGCACCAGCCTCGCTGGTCAGACCACGAGCCGGGCCGTCGTCATCGACTGGACGAAGTACTGCCACCGCCTGATCTCGGTCGACGTCGCGGCCCGACGGTGCGTGGTGGAGCCCGGCATCGCGCTCGACGAGCTGAACCGGCTTTTGGCCGAGCACGACCTGATGTTCGGGCCGAAGCCGGCCACCCACCGCAGCTGCACGCTGGGTGGGATGATCGGCAACAACTCGTGCGGCTCGACCGCTCAGGCCTACGGCAAGACCGTCGACAACATCCTCCGGATGGAGGTACTGACCAGCGACGGAACCCGCATGTGCGTCGGGCCCACCTCCGACACCGAGTACCACCAGATCCTCGCCGAGGGCGGCCGGAAAGCTGAGATCTACCGCGCCCTGCGCCGCCTGCGCGACGAGCACCTGTCGCTGATCCGCACCCGCTACCCCGACATTCCTCGCCGGGTCTCCGGCTACAACCTCGACTCCCTGCTGCCCGAGAACCACTTCGACCTCGCCCGGGCCCTCGTCGGTTCGGAGGGCACGCTCGTCACGGTGCTCCGAGCGGAGCTGCACCTCGTGCAGGTGCCGAAGGCCGCGGCCATGGTGGTGCTCGGCTACCCCGACATCGCTGCCGCGGGTGATGCCGTCATGCCGATCGTGGCCCACGACCCGTGGCAGCTCGAGGGCATCGACCAGGTGCTCATCGAGATGGAGAAGCGGGCCCACCTCGCAGGGCACGCCATCGCGACGATGCCGCGCGGTGGCGGCTGGCTGATGGTCCAGTTCACCGCCGACACCCAGGACGAGGCCGACGACCGGGCCAGGGCGCTGCTTGATGACGTGGAGAGCCACGAGCACCCACCGACGCAGAAGTTTCTCGATGACCCGGCCAAGATCAGTCAGCTGGTCGAGGTGCGAGAGCTCAGCCTCGGCGCTTCGGCCCACCCCGGGGGCGAGCACGACAACTGGCCGGGGTGGGAGGACAGTGCCGTGCCGCCCGAGCGCCTCGGCGACTACCTGCGCGACCTCCAGGCACTGTTCGACGAGTTCGGTTACGGCAAGGAGAAGGTCGCGATCTACGGCCACTTCGGACAGGCCTGCATCCACTGCCGGGTGCCGTTCGAGCTGCGCACGGCCGACGGGATCGCCGCGTACCGGGCCTTCGCCGAACGGGCGGCCGACCTCGTCGCCTCCTACGGTGGCTCGATCTCGGGCGAGCACGGCGACGGCCGGGCCCGGGGCGAGCTGCTGCCGCGCATGTTCGGTGCTGAGGTCGTCGCCCTCTTCGCCGAGATGAAGACCATCCTCGACCCGTCGGGGCTGCTGAACCCCGGCAATATCGTTGACCCCGACCCGCTCGACGGCCACCTGCGACTGGGTGTGGGCCACACCCATCCCGAGCCGCGCACACACTTCTCCTACCCCGACGACGAAGGACGGTTCTCCAAGGCCGCCCTGCGGTGCGTCGGGGTGGGCACCTGCCGCAACGCCGTCAGCGACGAGCAGGTGATGTGCCCCTCCTACATGGTCACCCGCGAGGAGGAGCACTCGACGCGGGGTCGGGCCCGGCTGCTCTTCGAGATGCTGCGCGGCGAGACCATCACCGGTGGCTGGCGCTCCACCGAGGTGCGCGATGCCCTCGACCTGTGTCTGTCGTGCAAGGGATGTAAGAGCGACTGCCCGGTCGGCGTCGACATGGCCACCTACAAGGCCGAGTTCTTCTCTCACCACTACGCCGGTCGACTGCGCCCGATGGCGCACTACTCGATGGGCTGGCTCCCCCTGCTCTCCCAAGCCGCCTGCCACGCCCCCGGCGTCGTCAACGCCCTGACCCAGAGCCCCCTCGCACCCCTGCTGAAGAAGGCGGGCGGCATCGCCCCGGAACGCGGCATCCCCACCTTCGCGAAGCAGAGCTTCGTGAGCATGTGGAGAGGGCGCCCGGCCGCCGGCCGCCCCGACATGGCACCGACACGGGGACCGGTGCTGCTGTGGCCCGACACGTTCAGCAACCACTTCCACCCCCAGGTCGCTCGGGCCGCGGTGCTGGTGCTGGAGGATGCCGGCTTCGAGGTTCGGCTGCCCACCGAGCCGGTCTGTTGCGGGCTCACCTGGGTCTCGACCGGGCAGCTGACGACGGCCAAGCGAGTGCTCCGGCGCACGCTGCGGGTGCTGCGAGAAGAGCTGCGGGACGGCATCCCCGTCGTGGGGTTGGAACCCTCGTGCACGGCCATGTTCCGCTCCGACGGCACCGAGCTGCTCGGCGGCGACGAAGACATGCGACGCCTGTCGAAACAGACCCGCACCCTGGCCGAGCTGCTCACCGAACGCGCCCCCGACTGGGCCCCACCCCAGCTCGACGTCGACGCCATCATCCAGACCCACTGCCACCAGCACGCCGTCATGGGTGTCGACGCCGACGACCAGCTGATGAACAGCGCTGGTATCCATGCCGACCGGCTTGCTTCGGGCTGCTGTGGGCTGGCCGGCAACTTCGGTTTCGAGGCCGGTCACTACGAGGTCTCGCGAGCCGCCGGCGAACGGGTCCTGCTGCCGCGAGTTCGCCAGGCCGACCCGGGCACCGCGGTGCTGGCCGACGGCTTCAGCTGCCGCACCCAGATCAAGCAGGGCGACACCGGGCGCACCGCGGTCCATCTCGCCGAGCTGCTCGCCTCCGGGCTTCCCACCCACGATCCGGCGTCCCGATCAGCACCGGGGCAGCGATGAACGGCCCCCCGTGACCTCCACTCGAACGCACGACGAGGGTGTCGAACCGGGCCGTAAGCTCTCGCCCGAGGCCGGTCACGGGAACACGCTCCACCAGCACCCCCAACCCAGATCCCTCCAACGAGCAGCCGCGCCGGCCAGTCTGGTCATCGCGGCTGCCTGGTGCTGGCGCATCCTCGTCGTTGCAGTCACCGTGCTGGGGCTCATCCTTCTGGCGGCCCGCTTCTACCTACCGGTCCTGCCCTTCATCTTTGCCCTGTTGTTGGCCGCTCTCCTGCACCCCCTCCATGTCGGGATGAGGCAGCTGCGCCTGCCACGGGCCCTGGCGACCTGGGCGACCGTCATGGTCGCGCTGCTCGTGATGGCCGGTGTCGGGTGGTTCGTTTGGACGCGCGCCGCCTCCAGCTACACCCAGCTCATCGCGCAGGTCGACAGCCTCTCCAGCCAGATGCGTGGGTACGTCGGCCGGGTCACCGGCAGCAACACGATGCAGCTGGCCCAGCTGCAGAACAGCGCCGTCTCGTGGTTGCAGCAACACAGCAACACTGTCATCGGCGGCGCGCTCTCGTTCGGGACCGTGCTCGGCGAACTGGTCACCGGCTTGATCGTGACGCTCTTTCTCACCTTCTACTTCCTCGAAGCAGGCGATCGCATCTGGAGCTGGGTCGTACGGCTCTTCCCCCAGAACGTGCAGCCCAGCGTCAACGGCGCCGGCTACCGGTCGTGGCACGCCCTGTCCGGATGGGTGGTCGGCACCGCGCTCATCGCGCTCTTCCACGGCGTCGTCGTCGGCTTCACCCTGTTCTTCCTCAACGTGCCGCTGGCCTTTGCCCTCGCGGTTCTGGTCTTCATCGGCAGCTTCATTCCGATCATCGGCTCCTTCGTCTTCGGTGGCCTCGCCGTGCTGGTGACCCTGGTCAGCCAAGGGCTCGTCCCGGCCCTGGTGGTGCTGGCCGTACTTGTCATCGACAGTCAGATCGAGGCGCACCTGCTGCAACCCTTCGTCGTCGGGCGGGCGGTAGCGCTGCACCCCGTCGCGATCGTGCTCGCCCTCACCGCCGGTGGCGTTGTCGGGGGCATTTTCGGCGCCATCATCGTCATCCCGATCGTGGCTGCTGTTCACGCGGCGGTGAAGTACCTCACTGGCGTCGAGGACCTGAACGGCAACCCCCGCCGCGTCGACGCCGATCGGATGGCGCCCGAACCACCGCCGCAGTACGCGCCGCTGCCCCTCTACGCTTCGGCTGTCGTGGCCGCCGAAGCAGCACGAAGGGCTGGTGAGGAGCAGTCTAAGCAGAACGACCGGCCTGGGCCGAACGAGAAGACGACCAAGCCCTCTGCCGCCTCAGAACCCGGTCCTCCGAAGGGCCACGGGGCCCCGCCCGCCTGATCACGGCATCCGCCTCCATGCCGCCTCGCGGGATGCCGTCTGCGCCCGCGAGCGCCTGAGCCCGCCGCGTTCACGCCGTCTCGAGCTGACCCCGCTCAACGTGGTCGAGGTAGGCGGCGGCCCCCACGGCGAGCACAGCGGCCACGGCGGTCAGGGCCAGTCGTTCCATGCCGAGCTCCACTCCGGACTCGAGACCCCCGCTCGAACCGAGCAGCACCACGACAGGGGTGACGAACAGGGTCTGGCGTTCGAGGTCCTGGCTGACGCCCCACCCGGCTGTGAGTACCGCGCAGACCGCCGCGACGACGAGCACGATCGAGGGCGGAAGCACCAGCACCAGCACGATGGCCAGCACCACGCCGGTGACGGTGCCGGTCAAGCGGTCACGCGCGGCCATCCGGCATGAGGCAGAGGCGGGCTGCAGCACCGCCGCGAGGGTGAGCACCAGCCAGTAGCCGTGCCCCAGCTCGAGCGACCGGGTCACCAGCACCGCGGGCCCGGCCAGCACCGCGAACACAGCGGCGTGGCGCCACGCCACGGCGGTGGCCACCGGGGAGGGCCGACGGGGGACCTTCAACAACAGTGAGGTCGCGTGCAGGAAGAGGAAGCCCGCGGCGACGCCGATCCCGATGGTGGTGGCGGATGCCGGCACGGCCACCGACGAGAAGACGGCGGCTATCACCGGCGCGAACATAGCCACGCCGGCGGCTCGTTGGGTGAGCGGGCCCTGCGCGAGGGCAAGCGCCATGACCAGAACGGCACAGATCACCGGGTGTGACGTCGTCAGGGTGCCGCCGATCGCCCCGGCCACGAAGAGAGCCCCTGCCCCCACCCGTACGGCGCAGGACGTGGCGGTTGTGGCGGCAGGAACCCCGGCGACAACCCCGATCAGGAAGGCCAGCGTCACGGCCGGACCAGCGACGTAGGCCACCGCGGCCGCCCCCGCCACCAGCGGCATCAGCAGCACCAGTGCCGCTGCGAGGGCACGGCGCGGAGGGATGACGAGACGCGTCAGACGACGCCAGAGAGCCACCTCGAGAGACTAGTTGCCCCAGACACCCGAGAAGCGGGCCGGAGGTGGTGAGCTGAACCGACCTACGACGTCGACGCCGACGGCAGAAGCGTCGTCAGCGACGGGGTCGCCCCCCCGGTGATGGATGCCTGCACGTCCTTGCAGGCGTCAGCGTGCTGTCGCAAAGCGGCTTGGGCCGTGTCGATCTCACGCACGACCGTGCTCAGCGCACTGGCATCGAGGTCTCGTGCTGCTGTCACCGCTCGACGGACGAGGTCGTTGAGGGTGGAGGCGTCTTCGGAGACCATGAGGCACTCGGCCGGAACGACCACGGTCGCGGTGGTGGGCGCGGCCGTGCTGCCGCTTGTTGGCCCGGTGGCCGCGACCGTTGGTGCGGTGGAGGCGTCGGGCGTAGCTGACCCCGAGTCGCCCGAGCGCACCGCCCAGATCACGAGTCCGCCGAGCAGCAGGCCGACCACGAAGGTGATCACGGGGATGAACCACCGTTGTCGGCCCACCGGTTCGACAGAGTTCGGGGGCGAGTGCTTCTCGTTGTCGGCTTCTTGGGTCACGATGGGGCTCCCAGCGATGGTCGAACCTCCACGGTAGGCCCCCGGATGCCCCGTTCGTCAACTTCGACACGCTTGGGGTGTCGAAAGGTGTGTTGCACCTGTGGTTCGCGGGTGCGGCCAGACACTGCCCCGAACGGCATCCCGGTCAGGGCCGGTCAGGGCCGCTCAGGGCCGCTCAGGTCGGATCGGCCTGACGCGTCGAGCGCGCCGAGCCGACCGCCAAGGGCGCGTAGTCCTTGGCCTCCAAGGGTTGAACCGTGAGGGCACCCCCGGGAAGTGGTACTTCGATGGGCTGGCCGTCCTGACGGACGAGCTGGACCCGGTCGACGCCGCGCACCGACGTCGCGGTCAGCACGATCTGCCCGATCGCGAGCGGCAGCTTGTCCGCCGCGGGGTCCTGCGCGCCAAGGTCGAGCTGCACCACGGCGGTGCGGTCGGTGACGTCGTTCACCGTGAGCGTCACCCCCGGGCCGAGCGCGGTGCCCAGGCCGGCGGAGCGCTGGGCCTCGTTGGGCCCCTGCGCCAGCTGGGACAGCAGCTGCTCGAGGACGTGCTTCACATCGCTGGGAGGAAGGGGTGCCTCCACGGCGACCAGTCGCTCGGCGCCGGTCATCAGGTAGACCCGCGGTGTGGTGGTGCGCGCACCCCGCTGTGTCGTCGACGGAGCAGCGCTGGCGCTGCCCAGCAGGTGGTAGGGCACGTCGGTCGGATCGATGCTTCGAGGTGGGCCCGAGTCGGGCAATCCACAGGAAGACAACAGGACGACGACGGCCATCAGGGTCAACACCCAGCGCAGTGGCTTCACGACCCCAGCTCCTGCTCCAGCTCGACGGCATCCGGCTGGTCGCGCCCGCTGACATCCTCGTGGCTGATCTCGTTGGGACGGTCAAGACCGTCGCGCACGAACAGTGGCAGCCGGATCACGAACCGCGCTCCGCCGCTGGGGGAGTCGCTGCACCAGGCTGCTCCGCCGTGCGCCTGGACGGTCTCGACCACCAGACTGAGACCCAGGCCCGTTCCGGGGCGCGATCCGCGTGAACCGGCGCGCGCGAACCGGTCGAAGATGCGTTCGCGGTCGGCCGGTGCCACCCCGGGTCCATTGTCGTCGACGATCACCATGACCTGGTCGTCGGCCCTGACCACGGTGACGGCCGACAGGCCCGCGCCGTGCACGTCGGCATTGGTGAAGAGGTTGAGCAGAGCCCGATGGATCTGGCCCTTGTCGACCAGCACTGTCAGCACAGGGAGCACCGGCAGCAGGTCGGCGTCGCCCGGCGGGCTTGCTGGGCCGGGCAGAGTGACGAGAGGGTCGGTCGAGTGATGTCGCTCCGCCAACGCCTGCCGCACCAGCTCGCCGAGGTCGGTGGGAGCCAGGTCGAGGGTGGCGACGCCGGCATCCAGCCGCCCGAGCTCGAGCAGGTCCTCGAGGGACTGGCGCAGCCGCTCCAGCTCACCGTCGACGAGGTCGAGTGCGCGCTGGCCGCGCTCGGACAGCTCGTCGCGCCGACGGACCAGCACCTCGACGCTGGCCTTCAGGGTCGTCAGGGGTGAGCGCAGCTCGTGGCTGAGGTCAGCCGCGAACCGGGCGTCGCGCTCGATCCGGTCCTGGAGGGTCTCGACCATGGCGTTGAACGAACCCACGATGACGGCCAGGTCGGGGTCATCGGTGCCGGGGAGCCGGGTGTCGAGCTTGCCGATCGCGATGTTGGCCGCTGCCCCCGAGATCGTGTCGAGGGGCGCCACGAGTCGGCGCGCTGCTGTTCTCCCGAGCAGGGCTCCGCCGAGGGTCGTCACCAGGGCCGAGATGAGCAGTACCGACGACAAGGTGGTCAGGGTCCCGGCGAGCTCGGAGGTCGAGCTCACCTCGAAGAACTGGCCTCGAACGGCCGGCAGCGGAACGCCCACCACGATGCCGGGCCCGTCGGAGGTGCGGGCCCACGCGAGGCTGGCGGTGCCCGACAGTGAGCTGCGCAACACCTCGGGCGGAACGCTGGCCGACCCCTCGCGCAGCGACGACGAGAACCATTGACCGTCGCGGTAGAGCAGGATGTCGGAGCCGGCGGGCGGGCTCACCGAGCCGATGACGTCGCTCTCGCGCGCCCCGGCGGTGAGCAGGCCGTCGCGCACGACGGAGGCGTCGACGAAGGCCTGGCGCAGCGCGGTTAGCTCGCGTTGGTCGACCAGATAGTGACGGGCGGCGACGTAGGTGCTGAGCGCGAGCAGAGCCGACACGGTGAGCGCCCCGGCCGCGAACGACACCATCACCGTCGCCCGCAGACCCAGCGGAGAGCGCCAGCGCCCCGCCCGTGTCACCCGCGTCCCACTGTCATCGGGGATCGAGCCGGTAGCCGAGGCCTCTAACCGTGACCAGCAGGGTGGGGGCACCAGGATCGTTCTCGATCTTCGTGCGCAGCCGTCGAACGTGCACGTCGACGATGCGCTCGTCACCGAAGTAGCCTCGGTCCCAGACGCTCTCGAGCAGCGCGCGCCGGCTGAGCACCCGGCCGGCCGCGGCGCCCAGCTCGCAGAGGAGGCGGTACTCCGTGACCGTCAGGTGCACCTGACGGTCACCGCGACGCACCAGCCCCGCGGCCTCGTCGAGAACGAGAGGCCCGTTGCCGCGGTCGAGAACCAGCTGTTGCGATGAGCCGTTGGCGTCGATCTCGAGAGCGACGGGCGGCCGACGGCGCAGCGCCCGCAGCCGGGCGCTCAGCTCCTTGACCTCGAAGGGCTTGGTGACGTAGTCGTCGGCACCGGCCTCCAGGGCCGCGACGATGTCGTGCGTGTCGGAGCGGGCGCTGAGCACGATGATCGGCGCCGAGCTGTTCGGTCGAACCGACCGGATGAACGAGAAGCCGTCCATCCCGCCCAGCATGAGGTCGACCAGCATCAGGTCTGGCGCCCTCGCTCGCACCGCGGCCAGCGCGGCTTCGGCGTTTGCGGCGTCGACGACCTCGTAGCCCTCGTCCTCCATCGACAGGCGCAAGGCGGTGCGGATGCCGTCGTCGTCCTCGAGGAGCAGCAGGCGCGGGGACATGGCCTCATGGTGCCAGCACCACCGCGCCATCACCCAACCGCCGGTAAGGGCAGGGGCGGTTGTCACACAACTGAAAACAAGTCGAGCGGTTCGTCGTCATGTTCCCTCGCCAGGGTGGGGAGTCCATCACCTCGTCAGTCTGGAGAAGCCAGTGACCGTCCAAGCAGTGCGCGTTCACGGCGAGCGGTCGCTCGAGGTGACCCTCGACCCGGAGACTCTCCTGCAGGACCTCACCGGCATCAAGCGCAAGATTGCGCCTATCCTGCTCGACGGCCACGGCGTGGTCAGCGTCGACATCGGCGCTGTCGACAGCCTCTCCTCGGTGACCGTGGCCGCGCTCCTGCGGATCAAGCGCATCTGCCTGGCGCGTGGCGTCGAGATGCGAGTGTGCAACCCCAACGCCCGCAACCTCAGCGTCATGCGTCGGTGCGGGATGCTGCGAGCCATCGACGCGACGGCGTCGGGCGGCGAGCGGTGAGCGCGCTCGCGGTTCGTTCTGCACGGATCAGCCGAGACCGCGGTCGATCGGCCCCGGAGTGGGACATCACCCTCCTCGAACAGGCCCACGCGAGCGCCGACGTGCGCCTCGTACGACGCGCAGGCGGGCGCCACGAAGACGTGGGTGCTGATGGCACGCAGGGCGGGCCTGGCAGAGAGGTCGACCTCGCGCAGCGGGCCGTCACGGTGTACGTGGGTGACGACGGCCCTGATGACGGCCCTGATGACGGCTCTGAGGACCGCCACGCCACCGATACCTCGCCCGGAACCGACCAGGGATGTTTCACCTCGGTCTCGTGCCTCGGTGACGGACGGGTCACGGTTCGCTCATGCTCGGCACCTCCAGCGCTGCTCGTCGGGAGGTCAGGGGCCGAGCTGGTGCCGAGCGCCCCCTGCAGCACCGGCTCCACCGTCGTCGACGTTGATCACCGGCTGCTGGTGCTGTCCGCCGCCGCCTACGAGACGCTGCCGCGTGCCCTCGTGATCTTGTTGCGTGAGTTCCCCTCCCGTTTTCTGCGCACCGACCCGGTGACACTCCTCGAGACCCTCTTCGCCGACATTCCCGTCGGCAGCGCCGCACTTATCAGCCCGATGCACCCCGCGGCGCCCGTCGACCACCGCAACCCCAAGGAGTCATGATGATGAGCAGCCCCGCCTTCGTGGCCGCCCTCACGCACGAGCGCGAGCGAGCCGAGCGCCGGCTCGAGCGGGCCACAGCCCGCGGCGACGAGGACGGGGTGCTTGACGCCACGGCCCGCCTCGCCGACCTCGAGGAGATCAACCGCTTCCACGCCCCCGAGGCCGACGCGCTTCCGGCTGCCAGCTGGTGATCGCCACGAACCAGCCAGACCGCGCCGTGGCGCCGCACCCGCTGGAGAGCGAGCAGCCGGCGCTGCAGATCGACGACCTGCGCGCCTTCGGCCCGTATCGGCTCAGAGCCAGCCTCTTGTCGGCGACGGTCGAGCGGCGGGAACGGGCCACGTCGAGCATTGATCGGTTCGTCGACAACGTGAACGACGTGTCGGTCGATGCCATGAACCGGGGGCGGGGGGCGGTCACGGTGAGGTTCTGGGTAGATGCCCACTCCCTCGTCGCGACCGTCTCCGACCGGGCAGACGAGCTCGCCAGTGTCGTCTCCGTCTCTCCCGGGTCATCCCCCACGGCCGGAGTCGACCCTCGGCGCTGACGCAGAGGCTGCCGCCTGCCCCGCTGCCCACGGCTGCGAGGATGACGCCATGACCACCGGCGTCCTGGTTCTCGCGGCGACCCCTATCGGCGACCCGACCGACGCCGCCCCCCGGCTGGCCGCTGAGCTGACGAAGGCGAATGTGATTGCGGCAGAGGACACCCGTCGTCTCAGGCGGCTCACCTCCGCCCTCGGTGTCAGTCCCACCGGCAGTATCCTCAGCTATCACGAGCACAACGAGGCCGCTCGCACGCCCGAGCTCGTCGAACGGCTCGCCGCCGGTGAGCGCGTCGTCGTCGTGACGGATGCCGGGATGCCGTCGGTCTCCGACCCCGGGTATCGCCTGGTCGTGGCGGCGGTCGAGGCCGGCATCCGGGTCACGTGCGTGCCGGGCCCGAGTGCGGTGCTCATGGCGCTTGCGGTTTCCGGCCTTCCGGTCGACCGGTTCTGCTTCGACGGTTTCCTCCCGCGCAAGCGGGGCGAGCGAGCCCGCCAACTGGCCGAGCTCGTCGGCGAACGGCGCACGATGGTGTTCTTCGAGGCCCCGCACCGGCTCGGCGACACCCTGGAGGCGATGGCGCAGGCCTTCGGCCCGGAGCGGTTGGCAGCGGTGTGTCGGGAGCTGACCAAGACCTACGAAGAGGTGCGTCGCGGCAGCCTGGCCGAGCTCGCAGAGTGGGCGAGGGAGGGAGCGCGCGGCGAGATCACCGTCGTGGTGGCCGGCGCCCCGCGCGAGGTCGGCTCAGTTGACGACGCGCTCGGCGGCATCCGGTCACGGGTGGCGGCGGGAGAGCGGCTCAAGGACGTCTGCGCCGATGTGGCGTCGCACACCGGTCTGTCGAAGAAGGCGCTCTACGACGGCGCCATCGCAGCCCGAGGCTGACCGACCTCGGGCCGGTCGAGGTAGCCGACCGTGACTGGTCGGCGGGAGCAGCCACCGTCGGGGGACACCTAGGATTCAGCCCATGAGTCATGTTCTGTCTGCCGTCGCCTGGCCGTACACCAACGGCCCGCGCCACATCGGCCACGTGGCCGGGTTCGGCGTGCCCTCCGACGTCTTCAGCCGGTACATGCGGATGGCCGGTCATGACGTGCTCATGGTCTCGGGCACCGACGAGCACGGCACCCCGATCCTCGTGCTCGCCGAGCAGGAGGGCCTCACGCCGCAGGAGCTCGTCGACAAGTACAACACCGTCATCGCCTCGGACCTCACCGACCTCGGCCTCTCGTACGACCTGTTCACGCGTACGACGACGCGCAACCACTACGCCGTGGTGCAGGAGATGTTCCGCCAGGTGCACGCCAACGGCTACCTCATCGAGCAGACCCAGCTGGTGGCCATCAGCCCGTCGACGGGCCGCACCCTGCCCGACCGCTACATCCAGGGCACCTGCCCCATCTGCGGCTTCCCCGAGGCGCGGGGCGACCAGTGCGACAACTGCGGCAACCAGCTCGACCCGATCGACCTGATCGAGCCGCGCAGCAAGATCAACGGCGAGGTGCCCGAGTTCAGCGAGTCGTCGCACCTCTTCCTCGACCTGCCCGCCCTCGCCGGCGCGCTCGGCGAGTGGCTCGACGGGCGCGAGGCCTCGGGCACCTGGCGACCCAACGTCATCAAGTTCAGCCGAAACCTGTTGAGCGACCTGCGCCCCCGGGCGATGACCCGCGACATCGACTGGGGCATCCCGATCCCGATCGAGGGCTGGGTCGACAACCCCGACAAGCGCCTCTACGTCTGGTTCGACGCCGTCATCGGCTACCTCTCGGCCTCGATCGAGTGGGCACGCAGGCTGGGTGAACCCGAGCGGTGGCGGGAATGGTGGAACGACGCCGACGCCGTCTCGTACTACTTCCAGGGGAAGGACAACATCACCTTCCACGCCCAGATCTGGCCGGCCGAGCTGCTCGCCTATGCCGGGCAGGGCGACAAGGGTGGTGAGCCGGGGGAGTACGGCGTGCTGAACCTGCCCACCGAAGTGGTGGCCAGTGAGTTCATGACCCTCGAGGGCAAGCAGTTCAGCACGTCGCGCGGTCACGTCATCTACGTGCACGACGTCGTTGCGCGGTACGGCCCCGACCCGATCCGCTACTTCATCTGCGCCGCCGGCCCCGAGAACCAGGACTCCGACTTCAGCTGGAAGGAGTTCGTGCAGCGCAACAACAGCGAGCTCGTGGCGGGCTGGGGCAACCTCGTGCAGCGCACCGCGACCATGGTGGCCAAGAGCTTCGGCGAGATCCCCGAGCCGGATGCCGTCGAGCCGGTCGACGCCGAGCTGCTCGCTGCCGTCGAGGCCGGGTTCGACACGGTGGGAGGCCTGCTCGAACGGCAGCGTCAAAAGGCGGCGCTGGCGGAGGTGATGCGTCTGGTGGGTGAGGCCAACGCCTACGTCAGCCGCACCGAGCCGTTCAAGCTCAAGGGTGATGATCAACGCGGGCGCCTCGGGACGGTGCTGCACACCCTCGTGCAGGTGGTCAGCGACCTCAACACGATGATGAGCCCGTTCCTGCCGCACTCGGCCAACCGGGTGCACCTGGTGATCGGCGGCACGGGGGAGTTCATGCCCATGCCGCGCCTGGAGGTGGTGCGCGACCTCGACGACGACAGCCGCACCTACCCGGTGATCACCGGTGACTACTCGGCCACTCCTCGCTGGGAACGACGGCCGGTCGAGGTGGGGGCCGTCATCGCCAAACCGACCGGAGTGTTCACCAAGTTCGATGCCGACCAGGTGGTCGCCGACGAGCAGGCCCGGTTGGCGGCCGCCGACGACACTGGGGGCGACACCGCCGATCTCGACGGGGACGACGGGGACGACGGGGACGACGAGGCTGACGGGAACGACGAGGCTGACGAGGCGCCCGGCGCATGAGCCCGACCTCGTCGGGGCGGCGGGGGCTGCCGGCGATGCCCGACCCGTTGCCGCTGCCGGTCGTCGACAACCACGTGCACCTCGACATCACCCGCGAGGGTGACGAGCCGTTCGACGTCGCTGACGCGGTGGCGCGGGCCCGGTCGGTCGGGGTGACCCGGCTCGTGCAGGTGGGCTGCGATCTCGACGGCATCGCGTTCACGATGGACGTCATCCAGCGGCATCCCGAGATCGTCGGTGGAATCGCCTTGCACCCCAACGAGGTTCCCCGCCTGGTCGCGTCGGGTGGCCTCGAGGCGGCGTACGCGGAGGTCGAGAGCTGTGCGACGCACGAACGCATCCGGGTGATCGGTGAGACCGGCCTCGACTACTTCCGCACCGGGCCCGACGGCATCCCGGCTCAGCAAGAGGGATTCCGCTGGCACATCGACGTCGCCAAGCGCACCGGCAAGGCGCTGCAGATCCACGACCGCGACGCCCACGACGATGTGCTGCGCATCCTCACCGAGGAGGGCGCTCCCGAACGAACGGTGCTGCACTGCTTCTCCGGTGACCTGTCCATGGCGCGCGTGTGCGTCGAGAGCGGCTACTACCTCAGCTTCGCCGGCACGGTCACCTTCAAGAATGCGCGCGGGCTGCGGGACGCCCTGACCGCGGTGCCCCTCGACCGGCTTCTCGTCGAGACCGACGCCCCCTACCTGACGCCGTCGCCCCACCGGGGCGCGACGAACGCCTCCTACCTCGTGCCCCACACGGTGCGAGTGATCGCCGCGGTGCTGGGCCTTGACGTACCGGCCGTATGCCGTGCGGTCTCCGAGAACTCCGAGCGGGTCTACGGGCCGTGGTGATCGGCGCCTCCACCGAGTCGGTTCCGTGCCCGAAACGTTACCGAAATTTGACCTGATGCGGTTGCATCCGTCACTCTTGGTCGCAGCTCACCCCTTCGGCACGGACTCCGTGCCTGCCTGA
>JAKDLG010000297.1 GCA_030452985.1 Humibacillus sp. | reverse complement strand
GGGCCGGTGATGAACATGTGCGAGGTCTGGTCGACCATCACGGTGAAGTCGGTGATGGCGGGGGAGTAGACCGCGCCGCCCGCGCACGGCCCCATGACGAGCGAGATCTGCGGGATGACCCCTGATGCGCGAACATTGCGCATGAAGATCTCGCCGTAGAGCCCGAGCGAGACCACGCCCTCCTGGATGCGGGCGCCCCCCGAGTCGTTGAGACCGATCACCGGGCAGCCGATCTTCATCGCGAAGTCGAGCACCTTGACGATCTTCTCGCCGTAGACCTCGCCCAACGAGCCGCCGAAGACGGTGAAGTCCTGGGCGAAGACGGCCACCTGTCGGCCGTCGACCTGGCCGTAACCGGTGACCACCCCGTCGCCGTAGGGCCGGTTCTTGTCCTGGCCGAAGTTGTTGCTGCGGTGGCGGGCGTACTTGTCCATCTCGATGAAGGTGCCCTCGTCGAGCAGCATCGCGATGCGCTCGCGCGCCGTCTTCTTGCCGCGCTCGTGCTGCTTCTCGACTGCGCCGGCCGACCCCGCGTGGGCCACCTCGGCCACCCGTCGCTTGAGGTCGGCGAGCTTGCCGGCCGTCGTGGTGAGGTCGGGATCCTGCGCCGCGGGCGTGGCCGCCCCGTCCACTGCCTGATCGGAAGCCATGGCGGCACTCTAGCCTTGGGGGCGTGCGCCTTCCGTTCGAACCGACCCTGGTGGATGAGGGCTTGCTCACCCCCGGTCAGCCGTGGCGGGCCGTGCGCTTCCTCGCCGAGACGAGATCGACGAACGACGTGGCTCGTGACCTGGTGGCCGCGTATGCCGCTGACCCCGGCGGGGCACCCGACCCCGGCTGGTGCGTGGTGGTCACCGATCACCAGACCGGCGGCCGCGGGCGGCTGGGGCGGGTGTGGGAGGTGCCCGCTGGTGCTGCAGTCGCAGTGTCGGCCGTCGTGCCCCTGAACGGCGCCGCCCAGGTCGCGTCGGCGGCCTGGCTGCCACTCTGCGCCGGTCTCGCCCTCTCACGCGCGATCCGCCAGGTGACCCGCGCCGCCGGACACGAGCTGACTCCGATCCTGAAGTGGCCCAACGACGTGCTGCTCGTCGACGACGACGACCGCAAGGTGAGCGGCATCCTGTGCGAGCTGGTGTCGGTGGGGGTGCCACTCCGCACCCGCGCCGCCACGAACGGTCTTGAGCGCGAGGCGGCAGCGGCTGTGGTCGTGGGGGTGGGGGTCAACGTCGACCAGACTCGCGCCGAGCTGCCCGTCGCGACGGCCACCTCCCTCGCGCTCGCGGGGGTGTCGGTGCGACGCGAGAGCCTTGTCGTGGCCTACCTGCGCGAGCTCGGCGCCCTGCTGGGTGCGGCGTCCGCGCTGGGGGTCGAGTCATCGACGACACAACATCCGGCGTCGTCCGACCTGGAACGCGTCGTTCGCGGGGCGTACGAGGACGCGTGCTCGACGATCGGGGCGCGGGTCCGCGTGCACCTGCCGGACGGATCCATGGTCGAGGGGGATGCGGTCGGGCTCGACGGGTCGGGCGCGCTGGTCGTGAGCACGCCGATGGGCCGCCGCTCGTTCTCGGCGGGCGACGTCGTTCACGTTCGTCGGCCAGATGGACGGCTGGCATGATCGGCCCATGACGGAGCCGACGTCACCGCAGTCCTTGCCGTCCCTGCCGTCCGCGCCGTCCCCGTCGGCCACGGAGGGGGAGGACTTCACCGAGCGTCTGCTCGGACGTCCGCTCGCCCTGCGGCGCCGCGAGGTCAGTGCGGGAGCCGAGGTCTCCCTCGCCTCGGCCCGACGGTTCTGGCACGCTCTCGGCTTCCCCGTGGTCGATACCGATGACGAGCTGTTCACCGCTGCCGACGTCGAGGCCTTGCGAGCCATGGCCGACCTGGTGCGCGAGGGGCTGCTCGACGAGACCACGGCGTTGTCGCTCACCCGCGCCTTCGCGCGTTCCACCGACCGCCTCGCCGGCTGGCAGTCGCAGCTGATCGCCGAGGCCGTCGAGGCCGACATGACCTCGGCCCTCGCCGCCGGAGGAGAGGGCGACTCACCTGAGTCGAGGGCGGTACCCAACCACCAGACCGCGGTCGAGACGGCGAACCGCCTTGCGGTGCTGACCGATCGGCTCGAGCCCCTGCTCGTCTACGCCTGGCGGCGCCACCTGAGCGCCACCGTGTCGCGCATGCTCGCCGATGCCGACCCCGAGTCATACGGCATGACGAAGATGCGCTCCGTGGGTTTCGCCGACCTCGTCAACTTCACCGCGCTCGTGCGCAAGATGTCAGAGCGTGACCTCGCACGTCTCGTCTCCCGGTTCGAGGCACTGTCGGCCGATGTCATAACCGCGCATGGAGGCCGGCTCATCAAGACCGTGGGAGACGAGGTGCTGTTCACGACCGTGACCGCTGCACCGGCAGCCGCCGTGGCCCTCGACCTGCTCGACGCCATGAACGATGATGACGTGCTGCCCGAGGCCCGGGTCGGGATGGCCCGTGGCCCGATCATCTCCCGGCTCGGTGACGTCTTCGGCACCACGGTGAACCGGGCCTCACGCCTGACGGCCGTGGCCCAGGCCGGCACCGTCGTCGTCGACGCCACGATGGCCCGCGAGCTGGCCACCTTGTCGGGCTTCGAGCTGACCGGTCAGCGACGCCGCATCCTGCGTGGGGTCGGGCCGGTCTCGCCCTCGGTGCTGCGCCGCGCCCCGACCACCGGCCGTCGGTAGGCGTAACCATGACGAACTCAACCGCGCAAGGAGACTTCAGGATGTCATCGCCTCGCTTCGTTCGGATCGAACGCTTCGACGAGCCAGAGCTCGAACACGTGGCCGAGATCGTGCTCGACCGCCCGGAGTCGCTGAACGCGGTGTCGAGCGAGATGGCCCGTTCGATCGCTGAGGTCACGGCGGCCGTCGCTGCAGACGAGACCGTGCGCTGCGTGGTGCTGACCTCGAGCAACGAGCGGGCGTTCTGCGTGGGCGCCGACCTCAAGGAGCGCAACTCCATGAGCGACGCTGACCTCGTACGGCAGCGGCCCACCGCGAGAGCGGCCTACGGGGGGGTGTTGCACCTGCCGATGCCGGCCATCGCGGCCGTGGACGGTCACGCGCTGGGGGGCGGCTTCGAGCTGGCCCTGTCGTGCGACGTGATCATCGCCGGGGAGGGCGCTCTCGTCGGGCTGCCCGAGGTGGGCGTCGGCGTCATCCCGGGCGGGGGCGGCACCCAGCTGCTCGTTCGTCGAGTGGGTTGGTCACGGGCCTCCCGGGCCATCTTCTCGGCGACGAAGATGACCACCGCTGAGGCGTTCGAGATCGGGGCCGTCGACGAGCTGGTCGCACAGGGCTCGGCCCGCGCTCGCGCCCTTGAGCTGGCGAGCGTCATCGGTGCGAACTCGCCGGTCGGGTTGCGCAGTGCCAAGCGGGCCATGCGGCTCGGGTCCGACGTCGACCTGGAAGCCGGCCTCGAGATCGAGGACGCCTGCTGGCGAGCGACCGCCTTCTCGGCCGACCGGCGCGAGGGTGTGGCTGCCTTCGCCGAGAAGCGCCGACCGAACTGGCCCGGGCACTGACCTCCCACTCCTCTGCGCGTCGCGCTGCGCGTCGCGCGGTTGGTGTCGTGGATCCAGCACTTTTGGCGCGTCGCGCGGCGCGTCGCGCAGGTGGTGTTGTGAATCCAGCACTTTTGGCGCGTCGCGCTGCGCGTAGCGCAGCTGGTGTCGTTGGGGGGAGAGGCG
>JAKDLG010000098.1 GCA_030452985.1 Humibacillus sp. | reverse complement strand
GATACCGTCCCCCAACGGTTCGCAATCGGGCGGGGGACGAGTGGCACTCCCCCCGCCCTCGTCCCCGCCCGCTAACCATCTGCTCAGCCAGGCGCGGTGAGTTCTTCCCGTCCGTCGGCCTGGCGGGGCCCGGCTTGTGGATGGATGGCACTGTCGGTGGGTTGTCCTACTCTGTTCCACGAGCCCCTTTCGAAGGTGCGCTCCCGGCAGGAGGACGAACCATGACCAGCTTCACGGACCGCCCCGCCACGGCCCTGCTCGTGGTCGACATGCAGAACGACGTCGTTGCCGACGCTCACGACCGAGCCGGAGTGATCGCCAACATCACCACTCTGGTGCAACGGGCCAGGGCCGAGCGGGCACCGGTGATCTGGGTGCAGCACTCCGACGACAACCTGCCGACGGGCTCCGCGGGCTGGCAGCTGGTTTCCGAGCTCGAGCCGGCAACCTCCGAACCAGTGGTGCACAAGAACTACGGCGACTCCTTCGAGGGCACCGATCTCGAGTCCGTGCTCGCCGAACACGGGGTGGGTCGGCTCGTCGTTGCCGGCGCCCAGACCGACGCCTGCATCCGCTCGACCCTGCACGGTGCCCTCACCCGTGGTTATGACGTCACCCTGGCTGCCGACGCCCACACCACCGAAGACCTCCGCGAGTACGGCGCCGGCGCCAGCCCTGAGCAGGTCATCGCCCACACCAACCTCTACTGGAGCTGGTCGCAGGCCCCCGGGCGAAAGGGTGAGGTCGTACCGAGCGCCGATATCACCTTCGTTCACCCCCAGTGAGTGACGGCCAGCTCTCCCTGCCATCGCCTGCCATCGCCTGTCCTCCTCTGCCCCGCACGACGACGAGATCGAAACGCTCGCCTGCGTTGCACCCTAGAGTGGCCGCATGCTCGACAGGCTGGCCGAACTGCCCTTCTGGCAGGCGTTTCTGGGGCTCTTCGCCATCGTCCTGCTCCGCTCCAACGCCACGTACTGGGTCGGACGCGGTGCGATGGCGGGCTGGCGGCGGCGTCACTCCGCTGCAGCGGACGAGAGCGAGGAGCAGGCTGAGCGACAGGCGCGGGCCGAAGCCCTGCTGCGTCGGCTCGGCCCGGTGGCGGTCACGCTGTCGTATCTCACGGTCGGCATCCAGACCGCGGTTCACCTGACGGCCGGTGTGATGCGGATGCCGCTCGCGTTCTACCTCCCGGCCTCGGTCGTGGGGTCGGTCGCCTGGGCGGCGCTCTACGCCACGATCGGGCTCGCGGTCGTGCAGGCCTGGATCGCAGCGGAAGCCGGCAGCTGGTACGGCCTGGGCGCGATGGTGGCCCTCCTTCTCGTGGGCCTCTCGACGTGGCGGCTGACCCGTCGACGAGCCCGGCGGCATCCGGCCGACGGCCAAGCCCCGCCGGCCTGAGCCCACCGGCTCAGACATCGACTCGAGGAAGAGACCACGACGTGAGCGACACCGTGACACCAGCGCTGGTGTCCGCGCTGGCGCGGTTACCGCAGATCCGGGCGGTGTTCGCCACCGGCAGCATCGCCCGCGGCGAGGCCGACGAGTACAGCGACGTCGACCTGCTCGCCGTCGCCGATCGCGACGACATCGGGCCACTCGCCCATCAGCTGGCGACGCTGCACGTGCCGGGCCTCGCGCCGGTCGTGCTCGTCAACACGCTCGACCTCGGTGACACCCGGGTGCTGAGCTGTGTCACTGCCGACTGGGACCGCTACGACATCGCCCTCGAGCCGGTCGAGATGATCGTCACTCACACCCGCAGCACCGCGATCGCGTTGTTCGACCCTGATGGCCTGGCGCAGCAGCTGACCGCGCCGCGTCCGCCCCGGCCGGTCGACCCCGCCGCAGTCGAACGACTCACCTCGGAGTTCCTGCGCGTGCTCGGGCTCTTCGCTGTCGGCCACGGCCGACGCGACTGGGTCACACTGGCGTCGGGAGCGATGCTGCTTCGGCAGCTGACGATCTCGCTGTTCAGTCAGGAGATCGCCGCAGAAGACCGGGGCGGGATGCTGCACCTGCGCCGCACCCTCGACCCCGCCGCCTACCAGCAGCTGGCGGAGCTGCCCGCGGTCGTCGCAGATCCGGAGGCCTGCCGGCTGGCCCACCAGCGCGTCGCGGAGGTGTTCCTACCCAAGGCCAGACTGCTGTCGCACCAGGTCGACTCCCCGTGGCCGAGCGAGTTCGAGGCGGCGGTCCGCCGGCGCCTGGCTCCGTTGGGCATCGTCGTCTGACAAGACCTGCGCCGGCCGGTGATATTGTGGCTCGCGCCCGTCAGACCCGGCCCGCTACGACGTAGACGCGAGCCAGGGACCCGTCCGGCAGCTGCTCGTGATCGCTGGTGGCGCGGTACTCCCAGCGCGTGCGATCGGCCATCCGCACCTCGTAGGCCTCGGCGTCGCCCGACCCGAGCACCGTGCCGTCGACCGGGCCACCCCGTGCCACCGCCTGCTCGATGTCAGCTGCGCTCATCAGCCCACCCCGTGTCGCTACGTGGAGACGACGATACCGTCGACAGCCTGGGTGGCCGCTCCGCCGGCGCCCCTGTCAGGCGGCTCGCGCCAGTCCTGACACCCGCCGCGCCTCAGCCCCCGACCCGAACGTGATGCTGACACAGACGTGACCGCCTTGTGCCGGGCGCTCACTAGAGTGCGATGGTGGCCACCCGTCGTCCGACTGACGAATCCTCCGCCCAGCGCGGACTCGTACTGGTCGTCGAGGACGAACCGGCGATCGCCGACCTGTTGCGGCTCAACCTCCGTGCAGCCGGCTACGGCGTCGAGGTCGTGCGCGACGGCGCTGCCGCACTGCGCGCCACCCGTGAGCTGCGACCGTCGGCCCTGATCCTCGACATCGGCCTGCCGGGCATCGACGGCATCGAGGTCTGCCGCCGCCTGCGAGCCGAGAACGACTGGACCCCAGTGTTGTTCGTCACCGCCAGGGACGACGAGATCGACCGCATCCTCGGTCTCGAGCTGGGAGCCGACGACTACGTGACCAAGCCGTTCTCGCCGCGTGAGCTGGTGGCGCGGCTGGGGGGCGTGTTGAGGCGGGTTCGGAGGGACTCGACCGGTGCGGAGCAGCTGCGCTCGGGTCGGCTCGTCGTCGACCTGACGAGTCACGTCGTAACCGTCGATGGTGTCGAGATCGCCTTCACGGCAACCGAGTTCGACCTGATCGCGCATCTTCTACGCCGCCCCGGCGTGGTCTTCACCCGCGAGCAGCTGCTCAGCGAAGTATGGGGGTACGCCTCGACGGCCGGCGGCCGCACGGTCGACGTGCACGTTGCCCAGGTGCGCGCCAAGCTCGGCGACGCGAGCCCGATCCGCACCGTGCGTTCGGTCGGGTACTCCGCTGAACGGGCGCCACGGGAGTCCCCGGGGAATGCGGGGAAGGCGCGGACTTTGGAGAGCGACCGGTGAGCACCGGACCAAGACGCACCACGTTGGCCGCCCGCATCACCGCCCTCGCCGTGGGCATCGCTGTGCTGACAGCCCTGCTCGCCGGAGCCCTGGTCATCGGCCTGACTCGCTCGTCGGTGGACGAAGCGGCCCAGCAGACCCTCGCCCGCCTCGCAGACGGGGCGGCCGACCGGGCGGATCTCGCCGCGACCGTGGCATCTCAGACCCGGGCGGTGCGCACCCTGGGCACGCTCGGCGTCGAGTCGGCCAGCGTCGGCCGCGGCGGCGGCGTCAGGTCGACCAGCCCCCTCGCCCGACAGGCGCTGACGCCGGAGCGTCGCCAGGAGCTGCTCGCCGGGCGACCGGTATCGGCGCAGGCCGCCATCGGGGGAACGACCGTACTCATCGAAGGGCGCCCGACCCTGGCGGGCGGCATCCTTCTGGTGCAACGACAGTCGGACGCCACCGCTGCCTCAGATCGCCTCGTGCACCGGGTGTTGCTGGCCCTGGGGATCGCCGCGCTCGTGGCCATGGCGATCAGCGCCCTGATGGCCGCGCGCCTGGCCCGGCCCCTGCGCGACACAGCCGACGCCGCCCACGCGCTCGCCGACGGCCGTCGTGACGTGCAGGTGCCCGTGGCCGGGTCCAGAGAGGTGGCAGAGGTGGCCAGCGCGCTCAACTCACTGACGACCTCCCTCTCGCGGTCCGAGAGTCGGCAGCGCGACTTTCTGCTGTCGGTCTCGCACGACCTGCGCACCCCGCTGACGGGTATCCGTGGCTACGCCGAGTCGCTGGCCGAGGGCGTCGTGCCGTCAGACGAGACGCACCGAGTGGGCGGCGTCGTGCTCGGCGAGGCCCTTCGTCTCGAGCGGCTCGTGGCCGACCTGCTCGACCTGGCCCGGCTCGACGCCGACCAGCCGCGGGTGGAGTTCCAGCGCACCGACCTTGTGGCCGTGGGCCAAGGGGTCGACGCGGTCTGGTCGAAGCGGTGCGCCGACGTGGGCGTGACGTTCCGGCTGGTGACCGGCTCCGGGCCGATCTGGGTCGCGACCGACCCGAACCGCCTGCGTCAGCTCGTCGACGGCCTGCTCGAGAACGCTCTGCGGGTCACCCCAGAAGGGCGACCCATCATCGTCGAGGTGCGACGCGAGCAGGCGCAGCGGCCAGTCGCCGTCATCGAGGTTCGCGACGGCGGCCCGGGGCTGACCGATGACGACCTGTCGGTGGCCTTCGAGCCGTCGGTGCTGCACGAGCGCTACCGCGGCGTCAGGCCGGTGGGCACGGGCCTGGGGCTAGCCATCGTCGGTCGCCTCGGAGCTCTGCTGGGTGGCTCCGTCGAGGCAGGGCACGCTGACGAGGGAGGGGCGCGGTTCACGGTGCGCCTGCGGGCTTGAGCAGCGTCGTCAGGATGCCGGTCGCGGGCACCCGCGGGTAGGCACCCCGCCCACCGGGCCGACCGAACGTGCGTCGACCATGACGCGCGCACTGACGGAATGCACTGAGCCATCAGGTGGTTGCCCCTCTCATGACAACGTGGGCCTTCATCGGAAGCGGAAACATCGGCAGCGCCGTCGCACGGCTGGCCGTCGACGCGGGGCATGACGTGGTGATGAGCAACAGCAGGGGCCCCGAGACCCTGACCGAGCTCGTCGGCCGGCTCGGCCCGCGGGCACGGGCAGCCACTGCGACCGACGCTGCGCGAGCGGGTGACGTGGTCGTCGTGACGATCCCCTTCAAGGCCTACCGCGACGTTCCGGCCGACGAGCTGGCCGGGAAGGTCGTCATCGACACGATGAACTACTACCCGCAGCGCGACGGCCAGGTGGCTGAGCTCGACGACGAGTCGACGACGACGTCCGAGCTGCTCCAGGCCCACCTCCCGGAGTCGAAGGTCGTGAAGGGGTTCAACAACATCTTCGTCGGGCACCTCGCTGCGCTCGGTCGCCCGGCCGGCGACCCCGACCGCAGCGCCCTCGCCATCGCCGGCGATGACGCGGCGGCCAAGCAGACCGTGACGAGCCTGCTCGACGCCATCGGCTACGACACGGTCGACCTCGGCCCGCTGGCGCAGGGCTGGCGCACCCAGCGCGACACCGCCGCCTATGGGGTCATGTACGCGGCCGACCCCCAGGACTGGTCGAAGGGCCCCCAGCCGGCCGACGCCCAGACCGTAGCCGCCGCCGCTGCCTCGTCGAAGCGCTACCGAGACATGGCTGACACGCCTGAGACGCCAGACGCGAGCTGACGCCGGCGCCGTTCTACATCGGATGGATAACGGGCAGCAGCCCGCCAGAGCCGGCGGACACACGCTCAGCGGCATCCCTGCTGCCCGTCATCAGTCTCGCCCGTCTGTCGGTTCAGACCGAACATTGGTGCCGTAGGGGTCTATCGGTGCACATCGTGCTCTTGTTAGGGTCCTTGCGCCCCATCCGTCCGATTCAGGGGTTGGGTCGCCGGCAGGCAGGGTCCTCACATGAGACGAGCTCGAGCTCTTCGTTCCGTCATCCGGTGCAGCGCGGCCGCAGTGGTCGTCGCCCTCGTCGGGATGCCGCTGTCGACCGCCTACGCGGAGACCTCGACGCCGTCCCCCACGACGGGCCCCTCTGTTACGCAGAGCGCGACGACCGGTTCTGCCGATTCGGAAGCGCCGTCGGGTCAGACGGCTGTGGCCTCGGCTCCCACCGGAACGCGGTCGCCGACCCCCACGCAGAGCTCGACCGCGTCGCCGACCGGCACGCCGACGGTTCGCGACAACGACGCAGCGACCCCCGCACCGACCTCGACCTCGAGTGCGCGACCGACCCGGACGGTGAAGCCGGCCCAGACTCCGACACCCGACGCGACGTCGTCCGCGTCGGCCACGCGGTCACCGACGGTCGGCCCCAGGGTGGGCGCCACCGAACAGCGCTCGAACGCCAAGGCAGTCGGGCCTGCGGCCCTGGACCCGTCGGTCGTCGCCATCACCAAGACGGCGTCGGCCCCGGAGGCCAACGCCGGTGACTCGTTCAGCTACCAGCTGACCCCGAGCTGCTCCGGGCTCACCACCGGCTGCGCCGGCATGACCGTCACCGACACCATCCCGACCGACCTCGTCGTCGACGAAGCGGCCCTGCTCGCACAGTCGAATCCCCCGGCGTACACGATCACCTACGACGAGGCGACGCGCACCGTCACGATCGTCTACGCGCAGACGCTGAGCGACCCGCCCGGAACGACAGGGTGGCCGGCCGGCTCCACCGCGCCGGAGATCACCATCCCGGTGACCGTGCCCGACGACACCGTGATCCCCGACGGCACCAGGCTGGCGAACACCGCGACCAACGTGGCCGAGAACGCGCCGGCCGACAGCAGCACCGCAGAGGTCGTCGTGTTGGTCCCCCGCACCCTGCGCCCGATCGCCAGCAAGCAGTGGGCCGACGGATCGGCGGTCGCCGGCAGCGGTGAGAGCAGCACCATCACGCTCAACGTCAAGAACGAGTCGTCGCCGACGTCGGAGGTGAACCAGCTCACGCTCTCCGACACCTCCGTGGCGACCTTCGAGAACTTCGACTTCACCGGAGCGACGGTGACCCGCTTCCCCGACGGGGCCGACACGGCGACCCTGACCGTGACCCTCGACGACGACAGCACCGTCGCCGCCACGGCGGTCGCACCGGCACCGGCCAACTTCGTTCTGCCGCCGGGAACCGACCTGTCCCTCGTCGTCGGCTTCGAGGTGAGCTTCAGCAACAGTGACGGCGACCCTCTGCCCTACGACGCGACGGGCGGCACGGTCGAGGTCGGGATGCAGCTGCGCGACACGGTGCGCTCCACCGGGGACCCGCTGCGGCCACTCGACCGGGTGACGGTCTCGAACTGCGTCACCGCATCGGCCGCCGACCCCGTGGCGGGCACGGTGACCAGCGACGAGGCGTGCGCCGGCTACGACATCCTTCCCGACACCCTCGTGCTCGGCTCGACCAAGAACTTCTTCCCTGACACCAACGGCAACTGGCAACAGGATGCCGGTGAGTACGCCGTGCTGGGCACCGACTCTCCGGTGACCGCCACGGTCGAGGTGACGAACCGCTCGCCGTTCCCGGTGCGCGAGATCGTTATCAACGAACCCGACCCCGACAGCGCCACCGAGCTCGACAAGGTCGACATCGAGCAGGTTCGACTCCGGTTTCCCGACGGAGCCATCCAGGCCGTGCTGACCGTCAGCTGCCAGGACGACACGAGCGACACGCAGACCTACCCCCCGCCCGACCCGACCACCGTCGACGTCGCCTCGATCTGCCCCGCCGGAGTGACCTCGGTGTCAGTGACCTACACGGGCACCGACACCGACGGCAACCCCACGATCAGTCCCGACGCCACGGCCGGCCTCGACCTCCACGGCCCCCTCAACAACCTCGCCGACGCCGACGACCTCCCCGGCGGCGCCAGCCCGGGCATCACCAACTGCGCGGCCTACTCGGGTGACGCCGGACGCAACGACGGAAGCGGGACGGCGAGCGGCGCGGCCTGTCGGGACCTGCCGATCGAGGTCCCGAGCTATGCCGGCGACGGCACCAAGACGGTCGGGCAGACCGACGTGCCGCCGGGCCAGCCGATCCCGTTCCACATCGAGTGGACCAACAACGGCAACGTCGGCATCTTCTACCCGGTCATCTCCGACCCGACGGTCGGCACGTTCGGGCGGCCGGTCACCGACGGCAACCCCTTCACCTACCTGCAGATCACCAGCGCCACGGCCAGCGTCAACCCCGACCTCCCGCTGCAGCTGCAGGTCTACGACCCGGTCGAGATGCAGTGGGTCGAGTACGACGGTGTCGACCCCGCCGTGCTCGCTCGCGCCACGGGGGTGCGGGCCCGCGTGCTGGCCCTCGCGCCACCGCTGACGCGGGTGACCATCGACATCGCGACCGAGCGCCGACCCGACGCCCCGGACGACATCACCTTCAACAACTGTGTGTCGATCGGCATCATCGTGCTCCCCAACGTCGGCAACGGCTTCTGTTCCGACCCGTTGCAGACCCGCCCGGCACAGGCCGGAGCCTCGCTCAACAAGTCGATCAGCCCCTCTGAGCTGCCGCGCCACGTCACCGGCGCTCCCCAGCAGTACGCCACCGTCGACCTGACGATCGTCAACACGGGCAACCTCTCGGCGCAGCAGCTGCAGGTGACCGACCAGGATGCTGACTTCTTCGATGCGGTCGACTTCGTCGACTTCGCGGCCGTCACCTTTCCCAAGGGGGCGAACCGCGTGCAGGTCGACGCCTTCGTGAACGGCGCCTGGGTCGAGGGTCAACCGGCCACGGCAGCCGCCCTACCGGCGGGGGTACCGGCCGCCGATGTCACCGGCATCCGGGCCACCTTCTCGTCGACGAGCCTTTTAAACGACGGCTACGTCATCACCCCGTGCGCCACGCCGGCGACGTGCGGCGGTCAGCTGCCCTTCCGGGTGAGCCCACGCGAGTTCTCGCGCAGCGACCCGGCCACGCCCATCCCCGACCACCTCGAGGACACCGCTTCGGGCACCTTCACGACCAAGCTCGACCCGGGCCCGCGCGACATCGACGAGACCACGGCCACCCTCGACATCGTCGACGGCACCCCCGAGATCGCCGTCGTCAAGGGCCCCGACAGCGAGATCGTGCCCGGGCAGAGCACCCTGTTCAACCTCACGGTGACCAACACGGGCACCAACTACGTGCACGACCTGCGGGTCGAAGACGCGCTGCCACCCGGGATCGGCTTCGACCCGGCGTTCGTCGGCGACAACGGCCAACCCTTCAAGATCATCGATACCCAGGTGCCCGATGGCACCCCTCCGGTTCCCTTCCCCGGCTTCGTGGCGACCAACGACGGTGACCGCGTCAGCCGGCTCGCCTGGGACTTCTCCACCCAGGCCGACGGGTCGCCGTGGCTCTTCACCCCCGGATCGAGCCTCACCATCCAGATCCAGGTCGGGCTCGAGCCGGGAGTCACCGCGGGCGAAGTGCTCACGAACACGATGGGGGCGACCGGCTCCGACCAGACGCTGCAGTGCCAGGGCGCCACCGACCCCGACGACCTGTTCGGCGACGGCACCTGGTGCACCGACCCGGCGACCATCACCACGATCAGCGGGGCGTCGTTCGCCGCCCGCAAATGGGTCAGCGGTCGGGCCGCGCTCGGCTGGTACAACACCAGCACCACCGAACACGTCGACGTGGGCGACGCGTCGTGCCCGTCGACGACCCACGACGGCCGCACCTTCACGGCCTACCCGTGCGTCGCCCTGGTCGACCCGGGCGATGCCTTCACCTACCTGATGCGACTGCAGAACGCCGGCACCGAACCCGGGCGAGACCTGCGCGTCGTCGACCGTTTCCCGGTTCAGGGCGACCAGGGTGTCTTCGTCGACCAGGAGCGCGGCACGCAGTGGCAGAACCGTCCGACCCTGGCCAGCGAGCCCGTGCTCGACGGCCCCGGAACCCTGACCACGGCGTACACCGACGCCGAGCCGATCTGCACCGACGACCTGTCGATGGGTGAGCTGCTGGGGCCCGACGGGTGCCCGGAGTCCGCGTGGGACGACCCGTTCGGCCCGGCGGCCGTCGGCATTCGGCTCGACATCGCCTTCGACCCGTTCATCGCCCCCGGCGGCACGGTGAACGTGACGTTCACGATGCGCACCCCCCTCGACGTGCCCCGGGTCTCTGACCCGACGATCGCCTGGAACTCCTACGCCCATGCCGAGGTCACCGACCGCGACGGCCAGCCGAACGTGCTGCCCGTCACCGAACCGGTCAAGGTGGGCGTGGCCACGGCCTACGGCGCCCTCGCGCTCGAGAAGGTCATCGGAGAGAACCCCGAGAACCTCCCGCTCGGCCCCGTCGCATTCCCCTTCCACGTCGTGTGCACCATCGACCCGCTGGGGGGTACCCGCCAGACCGTGCTCGACGAGACCTACCAGATCGCCGCCGACGACCCCGCCTACGTCATCCACGGTATCCCCGCCGGCGCTCGGTGTGTCGTGTCGGAGACCGATCCGCAGGGCGGCGGCCAGCCCGAGCCGGTCACCGTCACGATCACGCCGTCGTTCGGCACCGAGACCGTCACGACCGCCACGATCACCAACGACTTCCCGGATGCCGTCATCGCCCTGACCAAGAAGGTGACCGGTGACGGGGCGGCCTACGCACCCGAGAGCTTCCCGGTCGACCTCTTCTGCGCGTTCAACGGTGCGCCGGTGGCGGGGTTCGACCCGCTCCGTGTGGTGCTGAGCCCCAGCGAGCCCCGCTTCGGGACTGCGGTTCCCCCCGGCAGCCAGTGCTACGCCGTGGAGGTGAACGGCGGCGGGGCCACAGACGTCACCTACGACCCTCCGAACCCCGCCGACCCGGGCCAGTCCGGCGATGTGACCACCGATGACGACGCCCCGCAGGCCATCACCATCACCAACGACTACAGCGTCGGTGGCCTCGTCGTGGCCAAGGCCGTCACCGGCTTCGGAACCCCCGAACTGGCCCAGGGCCCGTTCGTCTTCCACGTCTCGTGCACCTTCGACGGCACGGCGAACGCGTTCGAGCAGGACGTGACCGTGCCCGCCGGTGACGGGACGCAGACGAGCTTTACCTCGCCCGTGGTCGACGGCATCCCGGCCGGCCCCGCCGACGACCCGACGACCTGCGTGGTCAGCGAGGTTGACAACGGGGGGGCCGACCGCACGCCCGCCCCTGTCGAGGTGACGATCGTGCCCGGCGAGACCGTGACAGCCGCCTTCACCACGGTCGACGAGCGGGCGAACGCCTTCTCGGCCGGCACGATCGGGCTGACCAAGGTCGTCGAGGGTGACCTCGCCGACGCCGCGTGGGTGACCGATGCGACCTTCCGGGTGCAGGTGACCTGTCAGATCGACCTCACTGACGCCACCGGCCAGTCGGTGCGGGCAACCGTCTTCTCGGCGCCGGTCGACGTCAAAGCACGTCAGACCATCGACGCGATCACCGGCCCCGACGGCCAGCCGGTCAAGCTGCCCGTCGGCACGCACTGCTTCGGCGACGAGACGGCAACCGGCGGCGCGACCACCGCCAAGGTCGACCACACGTCGTTCGGCGACGGAGTCGTGGTCGTGGCTCAGGACGACCCCGACCAGCCCCAGGCGCTCGTGCTCACCGCGACGAACGTCTTCGACGCCACGTCGGTCGCGGTGACCAAGAAGGTCGACGGGCCGGGCGCCGGCGACGTCGGCGACACGGAGTTCTCGATCGCGATCAGCTGCGTGCTCGACCAGGGCGGCACGACTCCGACCCCGATCCTCACCGGAGAGGCGCACACCCTCACCGCCGGTGACACCGTGACGGTCGACGACCTGCCGGTCGGTGCGCGGTGCTGGGCCGTTGAGACCGACGACGGAGGGGCCGACAGCTCGACCGTGACGAACGGCTCGCAGTCGACGGCGGTCGAGCTCGTGGCGGCCAGCACGGCCCAGATCACGGTGACGAACACCTTCTCGGTGACTCCCCCACCGGTCGATCACGGCGGTAGCACCCTGCCGACGACCGGCGCCGCCTTCCTGCCCTACCTCGTTGGCGGCCTGCTGGCGACCCTCGTCGGTGTCGCTCTGTTACTGCTCTCGCGCCGACGCCGGCAGCAGCTGATCTGAGCTGGTCGACCGTCTGCCGGGCCGGCAATCTCGGCTTCGAGAGACTCGGTGGGCACACAGCGTGCCGACGTTCGTCGGCCGAACAGGACGTCAGTCAGCTGGGATGATCGGTGAAGGTTGCGACCTCGGCGATGCGGTCGGCCGGTGGACGAGCCAGGTACTGATCTCCCGTGGCCAGCACGGCGACCAGGTCGCGGGCGTAGGAGACGTCCAGCGGGTGGTCGCTGCCGGTTGTGGCGGAGTCGAGCAGCTGATCGGCGGCCCGCCGATAGGTCGCGACATAAGAACCGGTCAGCGGCGGGAGGTAGTGCTGGCCGCCTGGGCCCCACACGACCAGCAACGTTCCGGCAGCGGTGGCCGGGGCGGTGACCGTCAATGATGCCGAACTGCTTGCGCCGCCGCGATGCTCGAACGCGAGGTTGACCGTGTCCCGAACTCCTCTGGTGGCAGTGACACGTTCGATACCGGGCATCAGATCGTCGAGAACCGAGATGGCGTGCGGTCCCCAATCCCACAGGCCGCCCCGCTCGCGCCGCCACAACGAGGGCGCGTAGGGGCTGTCCGGGCCGATTGATCCGGTCCATCGGGAGATGGCCCCCTCCCAGGGACCATGCAGTTCGGCCAGCTCGCGCATGTTGGTCAGCCAGGCCGCAGTCTGCGCATCGAACCGATAGGTCAGAAACACCACCGAGGCGACGTTGGCGTCCTGCGCCGCCTGGGCGACAGAGTTGGCCGATGCCAGGTTGAGTGCGAGTGGCTTGTCGAGCAGCAGGTGCTTGCCGGCCGCCGCCGCCTTGACCGCGAGCGTCGGCTGAACATCCGGGGAAAGTGCGATCGCTACGGCGTCCACCGCATCCAGGAACTCGTCGAAGTCCCCAAAGCCTCGTCCACCGACCCGACCGGCGACGTCGTCTGCCTTGGCGGCATCCCTACCCCAAAAGCCCACGAGGTCAACATCGGGATGCTGTGCCAACGCCACGCCGTGACAGGTTTCTGCCCAGAACCCGGTACCGACGACACCGAACCGTTTCGGGGCGGGCCTGGTCACTTTGCCTCAGCGCCTTCCACCGGGATCAGGGCGCGGCAACCGGCTCGCCGAGGGCCCGGTCGTGCACCTCGGCGAGTGGGCTCCGACGCGGATCGAGGGTCTCGTCCCCGCACCATCGGGGTGAGGTGAGCATGGAGCAACCCTAGACCGTACGGAGCGAGGGAGACGGTCAGACCACGAGCGCCGATACTGCGGATGCCGCTGCCGTCAGCTCGTTGCCTTCGGGGCCGGGTTCGTCGACGTAGCCGGCTTCGGCGTCTTGACCGGGCGTTGGCCGGTCAGGAACACGACGCGGTTCGCCGTCGGGTCGGTCGCCCCCACGCCGATGACCAACGCTCTGGCGCCGGCCTTGACCGCGCTCATCGACGACGCCGTGGCCTTGCGGCCGGCCCTGTCGGTAGCGCTGAGGTTGCGCACGAGCACCTTGGTGCCGGCACCCACCGCGTAGGTCTGGGGGAAGCCGTCGGCGGCCTTGACGGTGATGCTGCTGGCTGTCGCGGCCGTCACCTCGCCCCGGATCGCCTGATGGGTCACGACGCCCGACTTGCTCTTGGTCACCCAGGTGGCGTGCAGGGCGCGGGCGAGCCGGAAGCGAGCGGCATCCCTCTTCTTCCCTGTGGCCTGGTCGGCGGCTGCGGGGGAGTTGACGAGGGCAGCCGTAGCGGCGTCGACGGTCGTGTCGGCGGCCTGTACCTGCAGGCTGGCGGCGGTGGGTGCAGGCTTCGAGCAGGCCGTCACCGAGAACGCGGTGGCGCCGATGACCGCGGCGGTCAGAACGCTGCGGGTGATCGAGCGGTGGTTCATGTCTTCCTCCAGGGCGAGACCAGGTTCGGGGCGGCGGGAAGGGCCGCAGAACCCACTCTGCCTCGGCGACATGAGCAGTCGACGCGCGTCGTGTTCGGATCGTGTTCGGGTGATCCCAACGGGATCCCCCGTAGGTCAGGCGAAGATCGGCCCGATGGCCGGATAGGCCGCCGTCAGCAGGCTCCGCACCGCCGACAGCGAGGGCGTCGGCGCGGCGGCCGGCGACTGGAAGCCGGTGTCGAGCCGCATCGGCTTGCCCCAGGCGATGAGGTTCTCGATCGTGCTGCCCTCGGCCGCACCCGACAGGGACGTGAACCAGTCAGCCCGGGCGTAGGTGATGTCGCCCCCGATGCTGACCAGCTCGACCCACGACGGGTCGGCGAGGCACACGCTCTCGTAAGGGTCTTCGTGGTGGCGTTCGAGCACGACGAGGTCGGCCGGGCGACCGACCGCCAGCGAACCGAGGTGGTCGTCGAGGCCCGCGACCTGCGCCGCGACCGTCGTGACCATGGCGACGAGGTCGGCCGCTGCCACCTCGTGGCCCTGCTGCGCCAGCTCGCGTCGGGCCACCTTCATCTCCGCCAGCAGGCTCGCCGAGCCGGAGGGTAGCCAGTCGGCGCCGAGCGCGACCGGCATCCCGGCGTCGAGCGCCACACCGGCCAGGGTGGTCTCGCCGTAGAGGCGCAGGTTCGACTGCGGCGACCACACCAGCCGGCAGCCGGCCTCGGCCACCGTGTGCAGGTCGGCCTCGGCGAGCGAGGTGCCGTGGATGATGTTGGTGGCCGGTGTCGCAACGTTCAGCGCGAGGAACCGCGCGAACTCGCCGGTGCTGCGCTCGTCGCCGTGCGCGCCCTCGCAGAGGTGCAGGTAGAACGCGGTGACGTCACCCGCGGCGATATCGGTGACGATCTTCTTCAGGCGCGGCACATCGCGCGACGACGCCGACGGCAGGTCGATCATGGCCCTCGCCCGGTGCGCCCCAAAGGCCCAGAGGTCGACGTTGCGCACGAGCGGTTCCATGGTGGCCGTGCTCGCTCCGGACGCGCCCTGGATGCCGGTCACCCCACCCACGAGAGCCCGCACCTCGGCGTAGCGGGTCTGCGTGTGTGCCGGGACCTGCTCGAGCAGGGTGTTCTGCGGGTCGCGCACCAGCTCGTGGTAAGGGTCGGAGGCGCGCCACCGGTAGCGGTTCGCGTAGAGCTGCGGGGGTTCCCACGCGGCGAAGACGTTGAACTCCGGGTGGCCGTGCAGGTCGAGCAGTCCGGGCAGGATGACCCCGTCGGTCTCGTGCACCGTGACCGACGTGGGCTTGCGACGGGTGAGGGCCGAGACGGCGCCGTCGGCGACGACGACGTACCCGCTCGACCACGCTGCGTCCGGCGTGATGACCGCGCCGTGCAGTGCGAAGGGCGCCGGGGGCAGGGCTCTCGGTCGCCGGGTCGGGGCGGGTAGCTCCTCGGTGACGCCGCGCGAATAGGCCTGCGTGAAAGCGTCGTTCACTTCGGTAGCGGCGGCCATGTTCTCGCTCCCTTGGGCACGGTCACCGTGATGGTGGCCCTCTTCTGCTGCGCATCTTTACCGCTTCGCACGGCCCAGGCCGCGACGTCACGCCACCAGACGGGCGTTCCCGCCGGCAGGTCCCGCTCGGGAATCAGGGCGAGATCGCCTGACGCCCAAATGGTTCCGTACGGAGTGAGGTCGACAGGGGCCTCCGGCTCGAGATGCGCAGCGAGGGCCGGCAGGTGCTCGTTCCAGTTGGCGAGCTGCTCGGCGGTCGTCTCGGCGAGCGGCCGCCCAGACCCTCGGGCCGCGCCCTCGGCGTAGGTCGGATGCCGGATCGAGCTCAGGTGGAGGCCGTTCGCCACCGACGGCCGGCCCGCTGCCCACGCGGTGTAGGCGGTGGTGGCGAGGTCACCCAGCGCCACCACCGCGGTGATGTCGGTCGTCGTGAGCAGGGCATCGAGCCAGTCGTTGCGGTAGTCGGTGATGGGCGCGTTCTTCAGCTGGCGGGGCCCGCCACCCTGGCCGTAAAGGCTGTACAGGTAGACGTTGAGCATGACGTAGCTCTGGCTGATGCCGACCTTGGCGAGCAGGCCCTGAAGCCGCTGACCGGCCTCGCCCACGAGGATGCGGCGACTGATCGCCTCGTGGGTGGCGGGGTCCTGCCCGAGAACGAGCACCCGGGCCGTGCCGTCCAGGCGTCCGCGGTGGAAGATCGGGCCCCACTCGACCCGGAAGTCTTCTGCCGGATAGACCTCGCCCCCCGGGTAGCCCCCGGCAAGGCTCGCGAAGGGCTCGTTCACGTAGCCCGGGCAACTCTGGTGCACGACACCCACGACACCCACGACGCCTCCCCGGTCGACCTCTCTGTCAGTACAGAGTGCTTCGAGGGTGGCCGTGATACATCCCCGTGTGGTTCAGAGGGGTAGTGGGTGGTGCATCACGCCGGTGCCGGGGAGGCGCCCGGAGAGGGTGCGGATGAAGTCGAGGGCGTCCATCTCGACGTGCTCGCCGCCCTCGCCCTGGCTGAACGTGCCGCCGGCGGTGCCGGTCAGGTGCAGCTCGAAGGGTTCGCCGTGCAGCTCGGCCCATTCCCGCACGATGTCGGCGACCAGGCGCCCGTCGTGGGCGGGGTCGAGCTGCATGGGCCGGCCGATGACGGCGTGGATGTCGATGCGGTGGGCCCAGGTGTCGCGGGTGAAGCCGACTTCCAGGAGGTAGTTCACCGGTTTCCAGCCGACCGGTGGCCCGAACGGGACCGGGGTGTAGCGCATCGGTAGGGGGGTGCCGAACCGGCCTTTGACGGCCTTCGGGCCGATGGTCGTGAGCTGGGCGACCACTGCGTCGTTGCTCATCCCGGCGCGTTCGCGGATCTGGAGCTCGTTGAGGCCATCGACCCAGTGGTGGGACTCGATCTGCTTGTTCAGCGGCAGGCCGCGGCGCAGCTGGTGGAGGAAGACGGCCGGGGAGGCCTGGGCCTCGGCGGAGCCGAGCACGTGCAGGGCCATGGTGCGCACGTCCCAGCCGACGCAGTCGGTGTCGGTCTGCCATTGCTGGGGGGTCAGGGACGCGGTCAGGGCCGCGAACTTCTCGAACTCGTCCGCGGCGAGGACCTTGGCGTCCGTGCGGTTGATGCGGGTGGCTCCGGTGGTGCTCGTGATGCTCATCGGGATCGTCCTTTCGTGGCGTTCTCGCGGGGGGTGGCCTTCTGGGTTCGGCGGGCGGG
>JAKDLG010000296.1 GCA_030452985.1 Humibacillus sp. | reverse complement strand
GGGTAGGTCACGCCGGTGGGGCGCCGGGCCGCGCCCGCGTGGTAGTAGAGGGTCTCGACCGTCCCGCCGATCTCGGCGCGGGCGTCAGCGACGATCTTGCCCTCCTCGCGGGACATCAGCACCGCGATGTCCTCGGTCCGGTCCTCGAGCAGGCCCGCGGCCGTGCGCAGGATCTTTCCCCGCGCCAGCACCCCCAGGCGGTCCCAGGCGGCTCCGGCATCACCGGCGGCGGTGAGGGCGGCATCCAGCTCGGCGGTCGTCGCCGTGGCGTACGTGCCCACGACCTCGCTCGGGTCGGCGGGGTTGACGGAGGAGGCGGTGTCACCGCCACCGGTCACCCACTTGCCGTTGATCAGATGGTTCAGTTCGAGCGTTGCGGTGCTCATGCGGAGCTCTCCTTCGCGGACGTGTTCTCGGTTGTCTCTTTGGGTGTGTTCTCGGACGTGTTGTCGGTCGGGTGGTTGGCTGGGGTGATGCTGATGAAGGGATAGCGGCGCTGTTCGAGGGCCAGACGGCGCACGTAGATCGGGGCGGCGAACACGCTGGGCAGCAGCACGAAGCCGACCGGTACGGCGGTGATCACGATGAACGACTGCAGGGCGGAGATGCCACCGTCTCCGATGGAGATGAGCACGGCGGCCGCGCCACCCATGATGACGGCCCACATAGCCCGCAGCCACGAGGGGGGTGAGTCGTCTCGCACGCAGGCCTGGGCCACGGCGTAGGCCATCGAGTCTCCTGTGGTAGCCACGAAGGTGATGGTCAGCAGCAGGAAGCCGACCGCCAGCAGGCCGCCCAGCGGCAGGTTCGAGGCGATCGCCATGACGGCCGCGGGCAGCCCACCGTCGGCGAGCGGATCAGAGATCGCTCCCGGGGTGTTCTGCTCGACCCAGATGCCGGTGCCGCCCAGCACGGTGAACCACAAGGTGGTGGCGATCGGGGGAATGACGGCCGTGCACACGAGCAGGTCGCGGGCGGTGCGGCCGCGCGAGATGCGGGCGATGAAGATGGCCATCAGTGGCCCGTAGCCCATGAACCAGCCGAAGAAGAAGATGGTCCACGACGACAGCCAGGCCTGGTCGCCCTGGTAAAGCGACATGCCGACGAAGTCGGTGGCGTAGGTCGCGAGACCGGACAGCCACGCCCGCAGCACGAACCCGACCGACCCGACGGCCAGCACGAGGGCCATCAGCACGAGCGCCATCCAGACGTTGATCCGGCTGAGGATCTGGATGCCTTTGTCGAGGCCGGACAACACCGAGGCCACGATGATCGCGGTCAACACCACGATCACGACCAGCTGCACGCCGTACACGTTGGGGATACCGAAGAGGCTGTCGAGGCCGTAGGCCACCTGCAGCCCCAGGAAGCCGATCGGCCCCACGGTGCCGGCGACGACGGCAATGATGCAGACGATGTCGACGACGGAGCCGATCCAGCTGGTGCGGATGCGCTCACCCATGACGGGGTAGAGCAGCGTGCGGGGGCGCAGCGGCATCCCCCGCTCGACGCCGTAGAGCATGACCATGGCGCCCAGTGACCCCAGGATGGCCCAGGCCAGAAAGCCCCAGTGGGCGAAGCTCTGGGCCAGCGCCGCGGTCGCCGGGTCGACATCGGGACGTCCCTCGAAGTGGGGCGGCGTCGTCAGGAAGTGGTACATCGGCTCGGCCGCGGCCCAGAAGACGCCACCACCGGCCATCAGGGTGCACATGATCATCGCGATCCACTTGAACCGGCTGTACTCGGGAACAGGGATACCGCCCAGCCGTGCCTTCGCCCACGGGGTGCACGCCAACGCGATGGCCACCACGAAGGTAGCTAGTAGCAGCAGCTGCCAGTAGAGGCCGAACCAGCGGACACTGGCCGTGAATCCCGTGTTGACCAACTCCGTCACGGTGGCGGGGACGGCAATGGCCGCGGCGACGAAAGTCACCAGAATGCCGGCGCTTACCGTCAGCACGACCCGGTCGACCTGAGGTCGGGCGGGGGCGTCCCGATCTTCCTTCACTGATGTGCTCATGGGCTCTTCCGTCCCTCGGCGACCGGCTCCTCGTTGAGCTCGCTCTTCGTCCGTTTAACGATCCTCGATCTATTGATGCCTGTCCAATACTTGTTATGCCACTATTGATGCTCTAGAAACATTGATAAGGGGAGATGTCGTGGAGCTGAGAACGGTTCGCTACGCCCTCGCCGTAGCCGAGACGCTGCACTTCGGACGCGCGTCGGAGCAGTCGCTGGTCTCACAACCGGCGCTCTCACGACAGGTGCGAGCGCTCGAACACGAGATCGGGGTGGCCCTGTTCGATCGCACCAGCCGGCGCGTGCAGCTGACGGCCGCTGGTGCCCAGTTCGTCCCCCTGGCCCGCAAGGCTCTGCAGATGTTGGACGTCGCGGCAGAGCAGGCCAGGGAGTCGGCGCGCGGGCACGTGGGTCAGCTGCGGCTCGGGTTCGTGGCCACGGCTGCCATCGACGTGTTGCCACGGGTGCTTTCGCTGCACGGCGCGCACCGGCCCAAGGTCTCGGTCAGCCTGATCGAAGGCACTACCGGCGAGCAGATCGAGGCACTACAGGCGGGCCTGCTCGACGTCGGCCTGGGCCGTGACCTGCCGGCGGTCGACGGGCTGGACGTGAGCGTGCTGCGAATCGAGCCCATCATGGTGGCGGTACCCGCAGCTCACCCGTTTGCCACCGCCCCGTCGGTGCGCATCGGCGACCTCGTCGGGGAGGCCCTCGTGAGGTTGCCGCTCGGCACGGCCCGCCGGGCCGACGTCCTGCTGGCGCAGGTAGCGGGCTCTGCCATCACCAGTGCCTCTGCGGTGACCCCGGTTCAAGAAGCCCACCAGTACATGACCCTGCTGGCCCTCGTGGCTTCCGGCACCGGCGTCGCCCTGGTGCCGCAACCTGTCACGATGCTGCGGCACGACGGAGTCCGCTATCTGCGTCTGGAGCACGCCGACGCCACCTCGGCCCTCACCGTGGCCACCCGCACCGGCGATCGCTCGCCCATCGTGCGCGACTTCCGCACCATGCTCCTGGGCGGCGATTTCGCCCTCGCCGCCGAAACCGCCGCAACCGCCGCAACCGACTGAGACGCGCACGCCGATGCCCGTCACGCAGCCATGTGGCCGGCTGGCCGTCGGGGACGCGTCCCGTGGAGGAGGGAGGTCGCGTCGACGTTGCTCGATGCGGCAGCGGGCCAGGACGTCGTCGGCTGTCGCCGCCACGGCATGGGTGGAACGACGGCCGTGCGTGCTCCCGGCGCTGCCGCAAGTGCTGAACGTCCAAGCGAGCGCCGGTCGACGACTTGCTCGAACCGTTCGCGGGTCACCGCTATCAGGTGCAGCATCTGCTCGGGCTCGCCGGCCACCACCGACCGCGGCGAGCGCCCCGGATGCCGCCCCGCGGGCACCTGCAGACCCGCGCCCGCTGACGCCGCACCCGCCCCTCCTCCGGTCGTGCGTCCGAAAGGGATCGCCTAGCCTCCGCCGCGAGCATCGGGCCGTGGCGGCCTCGGTGATGCGAAAAGCCAGCGCTAGTCCGAAAATGGAATGGTATTGGGCGCGCGACAGCTCCCGGCGGAGCCGGGAAGAGCTTGTGGGGTGAGGGTTTCGCTCAGGCGGCGGGTTCGATCGTGACGCGGTAGCCGAGGGCTTCAAGCTGACGGATGTGGTTGCGTTTCTTCGCGGCAGTATCGACGTGACGGTCGAAGTGATCCGGGCCCAGGTCGATGAACCGGGCGTCGGGATCGGCCAGGACGTGCCAGATCACCA
>JAKDLG010000295.1 GCA_030452985.1 Humibacillus sp. | reverse complement strand
CGGGGGAGCGCCCACCGCGACCGCTCGCCTCGCAGTCGCTCGTCGTCTGGCGCCCTGCAACCCGTTCCTAGGGGCCGGCTCCACCAGAGCTGCCCTCTGGCTCACGGGCTGCACTTCGGGGCATGGTCTGTTCGGCGCCGGGCAGCGCGTGCCCCGAAAGGCAGCCGCCCCGCGAAGCGCAGGCGCTGATCTCGCCGAGGCGGTGCGTCCGTGCGTCCGGAAAGAGGTTGGTCGACGACCGGCGCCTCAAGGCGGGCCTCGCCGGAGCGGCCCTGCTCGAGCGGAACCTGCAGGAGGCGCTGGCACTCGAGGGAGACGGCAAGGAGGCGCGGCCCCCCGCGCGCGGGGCCGCCGGGGGCCCCCCGCGCGTCCCCCCGCTGGGCCCGGCCCGAGGCGACGCCCCGAGGAAGGCGGTCGCGCGCATCGGTGGCGCCGAGAGCTTCAAGGACCGGGCCGGCGACCTGCGCGACGCCACCTGGAACCGGCTCGAGAGCTCCGCGCTGGTTCGTTCGCAGGAGCACAAGGTGATGGGGCTCTTCCCGACCACCCGGTGCAGCTCACCACCGCAAGGTCGGCGAGCATCGAGGCCATCCGGGGTGCTCTCAACAGCCCGGCCCAGCCCGACCCGCGTACGTCGGGTCTGGTCGCGGTTGTCGCGGCAACCGGGCTACTGCCCAAGGTGGTGCCTGAGATGGGCAAGAGGCAGGTGACGGCGAGGGCCACGGTGATCGCCGAGGGCGGTTGGGGCGGCGACGCAGTGGCCAAGGCGATCAGCGACGTGCAGGCGGCCATTGTGGCGGGCGTTGTCGTTCCGGCGATGGCCACCACGACCAGCTGAAGAACCAGCGCGGCGGGGGCAGGGGCGTCTCAGGCGGCCGTGATGCGAATGACGTCGCGGTCGCGTGAGCCTCTGGAGAACACCTTCTCCACCAGCATCACGAGCTTGTACTGAAAGCCGTACTTCTTGCTCAGCAAGCTGCTCACGTGCGCCAGGGTGGCCGCGCTGGGGTCGACCTCGGCGACCGCCTCGACCGTCCGTGCGTGGTCGGCGACCGTGCCCCGGCGTGAGCTCGGGGCCACCTCGACCCGCCTCGTGTGACGTAACCGCTTGAGCTTGCCCGCCCCGACGGGGGTGAACACGACAAGGGACTCGCCGTCACGGGCCACCCACACGGTGGTGCCCACGGGCTCGCCCGACCGGCGGAAGGTGGTCAGCCGGATGAACGGAACGTCACCGAGGGCGAGCAGGTCAGGGCTGTCAGTCACCCGGAGGAACATACCCCGGTGCTGTCGGCGCCTCACTCTAGTCTTGGCCGAACAGCAGCCGAACGTCGTGCCGGTCCACCGCGACCACGCGGCGGCCACGCAGGGGATGCCGCTCGCCGACCGGTATCGCCGGCGGAGTCGGCGGGTGAACGACTCGGGAGGAACGAGATGAGCAAGGCATTCCAGGTGACGATCGACGCCGGTGACCCCGCGTCGCTCGGAGCGTTCTGGGCCGAGGCGCTCGGCTACGTGCGCGAGGCGCCGCCAGCCGGCTTCGGCTCCTGGCCCGACGCGCTCACCGCGTGGGGCCTGCCTCCCGAACGTCACAACGACGCGAACGCCGTCGTCGACCCCGACGGAGCCGGGCCGCGCGTCTTCTTCCAGAAGGTGCCCGAGGCGAAGACAGTGAAGAACCGGGTGCACCTCGACGTGCGGGTGTCAGGCACGTCCGGCCCGGCGGCGGGCAAGCGGGAGCGGCTGACGGCCGAGGCCGAGCGACTGGTCGCGCTCGGGGCCACCCTGGTGCGCGAGACCGTGACCCAGATCGACCACTTCCTCGTGATGCTCGACCCGGAGGGCAACGAGTTCTGCCTCACCTGAGCAGGAGTAACCGCCCGCTCGCTCTGAGCCCCTCGCAGGGCTGTGGTCAGCCCTTCCGCAGCCTCCGGCCCAGGCGGGTGAGCAGTCCGGGGCGAGGCTCGATCAGGGCCGATCCACCGGAGCCGGAGACCGGGGCGTTCGGCCCGTCGGTGCGAGAGGGCGGCGCACTCGGCCCGCTGGAGAGTGAGGGTAGGGCGCTCGGCCCACTCGAGGTGTCGGGCCGTCGACCGGTCTCGATCGGTCGGCCGTTGGCGATGCCCTCACCGGGTGCGGGCTCAGGTACGGCCTCGGCGCACCGGAGCACGATGCGATCGATGAAGGAGTCGACCTCCGCCTGGTCGTATCCACCCCGTCGGGTGGTGAAGCGTGCACCATCGACCAGGGAGCGAAGGCCGTCGACCGGATCACCCGCGACCACGACATCACGCAGGCGGTCGAGAAAGTCGTCGACGCCCCGCTGGTCGTAGCCCGTGGCCAGCGTGCGTTGGGTGAAGGTTGCGTTGACGATCTGCCTGGCGATCTCGTCGCGGGTCATACCCTCAGAGTAGGCCGCAGGATCGTCTCCGAGCCGGCGGGAGAGCCCGTCCCCGAGTCGATAGCCGGCTCAAGAGTTGAGTGGAATACACTCAACTCTTGGCAGGTTGTCCTCAGTGATCCCACGACGACGGAAAGGCACTCGCACATGGACCTGCAGCTGACCACCCGGGCCCAGGAGGCCTTCGCCCAGGCCGCGACCACTGCGGCGGGCAAGCACCACCCCAACATCGAGCCGGCCCACCTCTTGCTCGCCCTCGCCGCTCAGAGCGGCACGACCACCCCGGCCCTGCTCACAGCGGCCGGTAGCTCGGTCGAAGCCGCCACCAAGGCCGCCGAGGCCGGCATGGCGAGCCTGCCGCAGGTGACCGGGGCCGAGCAGCCGGCGCTGTCGCGCGCCGGTCTCGCCGCAGTGACCCAGGCGCAGCAGTACATGACCGCCATGGGCGACTCGTACGTCTCGACCGACCACCTGCTGCTGGCGATGGCACGCACCGGGCGCTTCGGCCTCGACGCCGACGCCATCGAAGCCGCCATCCCAGGCCTGCGGGGTGGTCGCCCCGTCACCACGGCCAACCCCGAGGGCACCTTCGAGGCCCTCGCCAAGTACGGCACCGACCTCACCGAGCAGGCCCGCGAAGGCCGTCTCGACCCCGTCATCGGCCGCGACGCCGAGATCCGCCGGGTCGTTCAGGTGCTCAGCCGCCGCACCAAGAACAACCCGGTGCTGATCGGCGACCCCGGCGTCGGCAAGACCGCCGTCGTCGAGGGACTCGCCCAGCGCATGGTCGAGGGCGACGTGCCCGAGAGCCTGCGCGGCAAGACTCTCATCAGCCTCGACCTCGGGGCCATGGTCGCGGGCGCCAAGTACCGCGGCGAGTTCGAGGAACGGCTCAAGGCCGTGCTCGAGGAGATCAAGAACAGTGACGGCCAGGTCGTCACCTTCATCGACGAGATCCACACCGTGGTCGGAGCGGGCGCCAGCGAGGGCGCCATGGACGCCGGCAACATGCTCAAGCCGATGCTCGCCCGCGGTGAGCTGCGCCTCGTCGGCGCCACCACGCTCGATGAGTACCGCAAGCACATCGAGAAGGATGCCGCCCTCGAACGGCGCTTCCAGCAGGTCTTCGTCGGTGAGCCCTCCGTCGAAGACACCATCGCCATCCTGCGCGGGCTCAAGGAACGCTACGAGGCCCACCACAAGGTGACCATCGCCGACGCGGCGCTCGTAGCCGCCGCCTCGCTCAGTGACCGCTTCATCTCTGGGCGTCAGCTGCCCGACAAGGCCATCGACCTGATCGACGAGGCCGCCTCCCGGCTGCGGATGGAGATCGACTCGAGCCCCGTCGAGATCGACGAGCTGCGCCGCGCCGTCGACC
>JAKDLG010000014.1 GCA_030452985.1 Humibacillus sp. | reverse complement strand
GGCCATCAGGAACTTGCCCGGCACCATCGCCCCGGCCACGGCGTGCTCGCCCTCGGCGGGCTCGAGGCGGATGAGGAACGGCAGGTCGGTGAAGCTGCGGATGTAGTCGGTGAAGAACGGCACCTCGCGGTCGACGAAGAACTCCTTGAGGGTGACGTGACCCATCGCCATCGCCAGCGCCGCGTCGGTGCCCGCCTGGGCCGGCATCCACTCGTCGGCGAACTTCGTGTTGTCGGCGTAGTCGGGACTGATCGCCACCACCTTCGTGCCCCGGTAGCGCACCTCGGTCATCCAGTGCGCGTCGGGAGTGCGGGTCACGGGGACGTTGGAGCCCCACATCATCAGGTAGGTCGAGTCCCACCAGTCGCCCGACTCGGGCACGTCGGTCTGGTCACCGAACACCTGGGGGCTCGCGACGGGCAGGTCGGCGTACCAGTCGTAGAAGGAGGTCATCACCCCGCCGATGAGCTGGATGAAGCGCGTGCCGACGCAGTGCGACACGATCGACATGGCCGGGATCGGCGAGAAGCCGGAGACGCGGTCGGGACCGTACGTCTTGATCGTGTGCACGTGTGCGGCCGCGGCGATCTCGACGGCCTCGCCCCACGACGCCCGCACCAGCCCACCCTTGCCGCGGGCCTGCTGGTAGCGGCGGCGGCGTTCGGGGTCGGCGGTGATCTCGGCCCAGGCGAGCACGGGGTCACCGAGCCGGGCCTTCGCCTCGCGGTACATCTCGAGCAGCACCCCGCGCACGTAGGGGTAGCGCACCCGCGTCGGCGAGTAGGTGTACCACGAGAACGCGGCCCCGCGCGGGCAGCCGCGCGGCTCGTACTCGGGGCTGTTCGGGCCGACCGACGGGTAGTCGGTCTGCTGGGTCTCCCAGGTGATGATGCCGTCCTTGACGTACACCTTCCAGGAGCACGACCCGGTGCAGTTGACTCCGTGGGTGGAGCGCACGACCTTGTCGTGGCTCCAGCGGTCGCGGTAGAAGACGTCGCCTGCGCGCCCACCTTCGCGGAACACCGCGCGCCCGTCCTTCGTCTCGTCCCACTTGGTGAAGAACCGGCCGGCCTTGAGCAGGGCGTTCGAGGCGGCGCCGTCGATCTCGGCGGGGCCCGTGCTGGCTCGCCTGGTGTCAGACATCGCTGCACCCTGACGAAGCGAACCAGACCGACGACCGTGTCACGGGGAGCATGCCCAAGAGGGTGCCACGCCGCGTAGTAGATGGCTAGTCAGGATCGCCTCACCGCGTGTCGTTCTCGAGGGGGTGCTATTGGGGTCCCAGTGCCCCCGGAAAGGCCCCTGCGCGCAACAGGGCTCCGGGCAGTCTCTTGCCCAGCCGATGCTCGAGCCAGGCGGCGGTCTCGAGCGTGGCCTCGAGGTCGATACCGGTCGCGATCCCCGTCCGTTCGAAGAGGTAGAGCAGGTCCTCGGTCGCGACGTTGCCCGTCGCGTTCGGGGCGAAGGGGCAGCCCCCGGCCCCGCCGATGCTGGCGTCGAGCGTCGTCACCCCGGCCGCGACCGCAGCGACCGCGTTGGCTACCCCCGTGTGCCGGGTGTCGTGCAGGTGCACGCGCAGCGGCATCCCGGCACCGGCCTCCTCGGCCGCCATCGCGAACCGGGCGGTGAGGTCGGCGGGCACCGCCACCCCGATGGTGTCGGCGAGGGCCAGCTCGTCGGGCCCGGTGTCGAGCACCCGGGCCACGACCTCGCGCAGCCGCTGCAACGGCACCTCCCCCTCGAACGGGCAGCCGAAGGCGGCCGCCACGGTCACCGTGGTGAACACACCTGCCGCCCGGGCCTGTTCGACGATCTCCGCCGCCACCGCACAGCCCTGCTCCGTCGTGGTCCCCTGGTTGCGCACGCTGAAGGTGTCGGTCGCGACGACGACGACGTCGACCTCGTCGACGCCCCCAGCCAGCGCCCGGGTCAGGCCTCGCCGGTTGAGCACGAGACCGGCATACCGGATGCCGTCCTGCCGCGGGAGCGCCGCCATCAGCGCATCGGCGTCGGCCATCTGGGGCACCCGCGACGGGTTGACGAAGCTGGTCACCTCGATGCGGCGGTGGCCGGCCCTCACCGCGCGCTCGACGAGCTCGAGCTTGTGCTCGGTCGAGAGCACCGTGGCCTCGTTCTGCAGGCCGTCGCGCGGCGACATCTCGACCAGCTGGACGACGGCCAGGGCGCTCCCGGTGGCCGTGTCACTCGGCATGACGCTCCTCGAGGTAGTCGATCGCATCGGCCTCGTCGACGACCTCGGCGTACTTGGCCTCGAGGTCGCGCAGGTTGGCCCGGTGGGCCGCTTCGTCGCAGTCACCGACCGCCTGCCGCACGACAAGAGGCACGAAGCCGTGCTGAAGGGCATCCAACGCGCTCGCCCGGATGCAGCCCGACGTGCTCACGCCGACGATGATGACGGTGTCGACGTTCTGCCGTCGGAGGGTCTCGGCCAGTCCCGTGCCGAAGAACGCGCTGGCGTACTGCTTCGTGATGACCGGCTCGCCGGCGACCGGGGTGGTCTCGGGCACGATCTCGCTCAGCGGGCCTCCGCCGAAGAGCAGTCGCAGCGCACCCACCTTGTGCACGAAGTGACCACCGTCAGAACCGTCGGACGCGTACTCGACCCGGGTGTGCAGCACCGGCACCCCGCACTGGCGGGCGACCGAGATCACCCGGGCCGCCGATCGGACCGGCTGCATCGAGCCGACGTAGAACGGGCTCGAGGGGTCGGTGTAGGCGCGGATGAGGTCGACGGACAGCACGGCGGGGTGCGCTCCGGGCACGAGGTGGCCGCCGAAGTCGTCGGCCTCCTGGTGCCCGGAGGGCGCGGCGCTCACAGCGGGATGGGAGCCCGGGGGGCGGGTAGCCCCGTCTCCGCCAGTGCCCGCTCGAGGATGGTGGCCAGGGGCGGACCCATGTTGAAGGTCGGGAGCGGGTGGGGGCGGCCCGCCCCCATGGTCGACCGCAGCTGGGTCGTCGCGGCTTCGTCGACCGCTCCCTTGCCGTCGCAGACGACGCCGTAGCGCCGGGCGCCCTCGGCCGTGACGAGACCGCGGCGCACCTCGAGCCCGACGAGCTGGGGATCGCGGACCAGCGGGTCACCCCACCCGCCGCCGCCCCACGTGACGAAGTGGAGCAGGTCACCGATCGCGACGGGAACGTCGATCACCTTGCTGCCGAGCACCACGACCTCGCCGTCGGCCCGTTCGAGCCACTTGCGGCTGCGGGCACCCGGCTCGCCGCCGTTGACGCCCCACGGGTAGGTGAGCCACCGGTCGTCGTGGATGGCGATGGTGCCGCCCTCGAGGAAGCGGTAGGCGACGTCGACCGCGTTGCCCCCGCGGTGCAGACCTGAGCCGCCGGTGTCGGCGACCGTCTCCCACCGCTCGACCCGTAGCGGGTAGTACGACTCGAGGTACTCGCAGGGGATGTTGACGAACGACGGCCACAGGGAGTGCCCGTCGGGCCCGTCTCCGATCGGCCGGCCCGGGATGCCGCCGAAGCCGATCGAGTAGAGCTGGAACCACTCACCCTTGCGGTCCCCGGTGGAGTAGTTGCCCGAGTACATGAAGTGCGGCGACGACGAGAAGCCGGCGGCGTTGAGCAGGTCGGGGTTGGTCTGGCCGAGCAGGCCGCCGAAGAGGTCGAAGACGCGGCCGATGCCGTGGTTGCGGGCGTTGAGGGCAGCGGGATACGTCGGCTTCCAGAACGACTTCTCCGGGATGACGACGTCGACGAGGGGGTAGAAGCCGTCGTTCCAGAGAATCTGCGGGTCGGCCACCGTGATCATGTAGATGCCGAAGAACATCCGCACGAGGTTCTCGTTGATGTAGTAGTTGATCGGCCCCTGCGCCTGCGGGCTCGAGCCGGTGAAGTCGAGCACCACCTTGTCACCGTGTCGGGTCAGGCTCAGCTTGAGCTCGTAGGGCCCGTAGCCGAGGCCGTCGTCGTCGATGTAGTCGGTGAACGAGATCGTCTCGCCCTCCTTGAAGACCATGGCCAGCAGGATCTTCATGGCGCGGTAGTTGCGCTCGAGCAGGGCGTCGAGGGCGGAGTTGTAGGTGTCGACCCCGAACCGGGCGCACGCCTCCTGGATCCGCCGGGATGCCGTGCGGCACGCGGCGACGATGCCGTTGAGGTCGGCGCGGTTCCAGTCGGGCTTGCGCACCTGGTTGAGGATGATGCGCAGGGCGTCGTCGTCGAGGACGCCCTTCTTGTAGAGCTTGAAGGGCGGGATGATGACGCCCTCCTCGAAGATCGTTCGGGCGTCGGTGGGCATCGAGGCCGGGGTCTTGCCGCCGACGTCGGACATGTGCCCGAACATCGACGACCACCCGACGATGCGGCCCTCGACGTAGATCGGCATGACGACCAGCCAGTCGTTGGCGTGGCTGATGGCTGCGCCGCACGAGTAGGGGTCGGACGTGAGCAGCACGTCGCCCTCCTCGATGTCACCGTGGAAGTTGTCGAGGAAGTCGGGGATCGACAGGCCGAACTGGCCGACCATCATCTTTCCGTCGGCGTTGGCGATGAGGGGGAACTCGTCGTGCTGCTCGCGGATGCCGGGTGAGAGCGCCGTGCGGAAGAGCACCTCGTCCATCTCGTAGCGGGCGTTGCGCAGCCCGTTCTCGATGAGGTCGAGGGTGACGAGGTCGACCTCGACGGAGCGGAACGGTTCGTCGGAGGTCTGGATCAGTCGGGCCATGGCTCAGTTCTCCGTGTTCTCGATGTTCTCGATGTTCTCGATGTTCTCTGTGTTCTCTGTGTTCTCGGTGGGCCCAGCATCCTTGGTATCCGGGGTGTTCCGGCTGTTCTCGTCGCCGGGGCCGGTCGGCGTGACGGGGCGGATCAGCAGGGCGCCGCTGCCGTGCACGGTGGCGGTGTGACCCGGCAGGACCAGCGTCGTGGAGTCCATCTCGGTGACGATCGCGGGCCCGTCGATGACGTTGCCGGCCATCAGGCGCGCCCGGTCGTAGACGGCTGCCTCGACCTCGGCGCCCTCGACCCAGATCGGGCTCTTCAGGCGCAGGGCCACACCGGGGTCGGCCGTGCCCTCTGCCCGCACGGGTGCGCTCAGGTCGGGGCGGGGCCCGCTCACCGTGGCGCGCACGGTGACGAGCTCGTGCTCGTTCTCGAGCACGAACGAGAAGAGCCGCTCGTGCTCGAGGTCGAACGCCGCCTGCAGCGCAGTCAGGCCGCCCCCCGCACCGTTGAACGTGTCGATGTCGATGACGACGGGGATCTCGAACCCCTGCCCGTGGTAGCGCAGGTCGGCGGCGTAGGTCAGCACGTGGTGCTCTTCGGGTACGCCCTGGGCGGTCAGGGTCGCCTGCGCCTCCCCGGCGAGCTCGTCGAGGATGGCGCGCAGGCTGTCGTCGGTCATCTCCGTGAACCGGCGCACCAGGGTGCGGACCGACTCGTCGCGCAGGTTCGTGGTGGCGTCGCCGTAGGCGCAGAGCACCCCTGGCGAGGGCGGGATGATGACCGGCCAGGAGCCCATCAGCTTGCCGAGGGCGTTGGCGTGCAACGGGCCGGCGCCACCGAAGGCGACGAGCGCGAAGTCGCGCGGGTCGTAGCCCTGCTGCACCGAGACCAGGCGCAGCGCCCCGTACATGTTCTCGTTGACGATGTCGATGATGCCGGCGGCGGCCGCCTCGACCGAGCCGAGGCTGGTCGCCTCGGCGATGGTGCGGACGGCCTTCGTGGCGGCTTCGCGGTCGAGCGCGATCTCCCCGCCGGCGAGCTCGCTGGGCAGGTAGCCCAGCACGACGTTGGCATCGGTGACCGTGGGCTGGTCGCCTCCGGCCGCGTACGCCGCCGGGCCTGGGGCCGCGCCCGCCGACTGGGGCCCGACGCGCAGGGCGCCGGTGAGCGGTGGAACGTGGGCGATCGACCCGCCACCCGCACCGACGGTGCGTACATCGACGGAGGTGGCCCGCACCGTGAGGTCTCCGACCTTGGTCTCTCGGCCGACCCGCGGCGTGAAGTTCTGCACGAGGGCGACGTCGGTCGAGGTGCCACCCATGTCGAAGGTGATGAAGTCGGGGAAGCCGGCCTGCTCCGCGACCCAGGTGGCGCCCGCCACTCCCCCGGCGGGGCCGGAGAGCAGCAGGTTGACGGGATGGTCGGCGGCGAACCGCGCCGAGACGAGGCCCCCGTCGCTGCGCAGGATCGAGAGGCTGCCGGTGATGCCGGCCTCACGCAGCTGCGACTCGAGGTTGGCGACGTAACGGGCCACCCGGGGCTGCACGGCCGCGTTGGCCACCGTCGTGAGGGTGCGCTCGTACTCGCGCAGCTCGGGCAGCACGGACGAGGAGATCGAGACCGACAGGCCGGGCAGCACCTCGGCGGCGATCTCGGCGACCCGCCGTTCGTGAGCGGGGTTGGCGAAGGAGTTGATCAGGCTGATGCTGAGCGCCTCCACCTGCTGCTCACGCAGGACGGCCAGCTGCGCGCGAACGTCGTCCTCGTCGAGTGGCGTGACGACCTCGCCGGCGCTGCCGATGCGGCCGATGACCTCGACGGTGTCCTCGAGAGCGGCCAAGGGCTCGGGCTTGGGCCAGATGATCCACCCGGCCAGCCCTCCCGGCACGAACGAGCGGGCGATCTGGAGCACCTGCCGAAAGCCGTGGGTGGTCACCAGTCCCACCCTGGCCCCCTTGCCCTCGAGGATCGCGTTGGTGGCCACGGTCGTACCGTGCAGCACCTCGCTGATCTCGGCCACCGTGACCCCTGCGGCCGCGCAGGCCCGCTCGATGCCCCGCAGCACCCCGATCGACTGGTCGTCGGGGGTGGATGCCGTCTTGGCGAGGTGGGTCTCGCCCGTGTCCTCGTTGATCAACAGGATGTCCGTGAACGTACCGCCCACGTCGACCCCCAGCCGGTAGCTCATGGTGCGCTCCTCAGATCACGCCGGCCGAGTGCAGCGACGCGATGTCGTCGGCACTCAGGCCCAGCAGGTGGTGGTAGATCTCTTCGTTGTGCTCGCCGAGCTCGGGCCCGACGCGTCGCACCGCTCCCGGAGACTCCGAGAGCTTGGGAACCACGTTGTGCATGGCGAACTCCCCCAGCTCGGGGTGGGTGAGCCGCACGATGGCCTCACGGGCCGCGAAGTGCGGGTCGGCGAACATGTCACGGGCCCGGAAGATCCGCCCGGCCGGTACGCCGCCGCCGTGCAGGCGTTCGAGCAGCTCGTCGGCCGGGATGGTGGAGCTCCAGCGGGCGATGCGACCGTCGAGCTCTTCCATCGACTCGCCCCGGGCGCTGTGGGTGGCGTAGCGCGGGTCGTCGGCGAGCTCGGGCTCGCCCATGACCTCGACGAGCCGGCGGAAGACGGTGTCCTGGTTGGCGGCGATGAGCACCATCTCGCCGTCAGCCGTCGGGTAGACGTTGCTCGGCGACACGTTGGGCAGGGTCGTTCCGGTGCGTTCGCGCTGATAGCCGGCGACCTGGTACTCGGGCAGCAGCGACTCCATCATCGCAAGCACGGCCTCGTAGATGGCGGAGTCGACGACCTGTCCGCGACCGGTGCGGGTGCGATGGTGCAGGGCGACGAGGGTGCCCAGGCAGGCGAAGGTGGCGGCCAGGGAGTCACCGAGGGAGATACCGGCCCGGGCCGGTGGCCGATCGGGATCACCTGTCACGTAACGGATGCCGCCCATGGCCTCGCCGATCGAGCCGTATCCGGCGCGGGCGGCGTACGGGCCGGTCTGGCCGAACCCGGTGACACGGGTGACGATGAGTCGTGGGTTGATCTTCCACAGCTCGTCGGGCGAGAGCCCCCAACGCTCGAGCGTTCCGGGGCGGAAGTTCTCCAGCAGCACATCGGCGTCGGCGATGAGCCGGCGCACGAGGTCTTGGGCCCGGGGGTCGCGCAGGTTGGCCGTGACCGACTTCTTGTTCCGGGCCACCACCGGCCACCAGAGCGACTTGCCGTAGGGCTTCTCGCGCCCCCACTCGCGCATCGGGTCACCGCGCCCGGGGTCCTCGATCTTGATGATCTCGGCCCCGAAGTCACCGAGCAGCTGCCCGCAGAACGGGCCGGCCAACAACTGACCGATCTCGATCACGCGGATGTCGTCCAGCGGAAGGTTGCTGCCCGTTTCGGTCACGCCTGACCCCATTTCGTATACATCTTGTGCCGATCGGGGCAACCGCCCACACTGGCTGTTGCTCAGAAAGTAGGCGAAGGCAACCGTTTGGTCAAGGGCGCCGTCGATATTGCATACAGTTGTCCAAGCCCCCAAACTGCGATTTCGCCTGATACGTTCGGCCCACCATGGACAGCCACCTCGACGCGGCCACACCGGGCGCCTCCGACGGCCCGGTCGCAGCGATAGCCGACGCCACCGACTCGGGTCGGGCCGCCGATCGGGCCTACACCGCCATCCGGCACCAGATCCTCACCGGCGAGCGTGACGGAGGCGAGTGGCTCCGTGAGACCGATCTGAGCATGGCGCTCGGGGTCAGCCGGACCCCTGTTCGCGAGGCGCTGCGTCGCCTCGCCGCCGAGGGCCTGGTCAGCCACGAACGCAACCGCGGCGTGCGGGTGCAGAACTGGAGCTCTCACGACCTCGACGAGATCTTCAGCCTGCGTACGGTCCTCGAGCCGTGGGGCAGTGCACTCGCCGCCGAGCGCGGGGTCGCCGACACCGACGAGCTCGACGACCTCGCGAACCGGATGGACCGAGCCGCGAGCGGCCCCACCCCCGACGTCGAGCTGATCACCCCGCTGAACAACCGGTTCCACCGCCTGATCCTCGAGGCGTCGGGCAACTCCCGCCTCGTCACGCTGGTGGCATCGGTCGTCGACGTTCCCCTCGTCTCTCGAACGTTCTCGCGCTACGGCCCGGAGTCGTTGCGCCGCAGCGTCGCCCACCATCACGAGATCGTGAGCGCCCTGAGGGCTCACGACCCGATCTGGGCCGAGTCGGTCATGCGCTCACACGTCCGCTCCGCTTGGGCGGCGCTGCGGGCGGACGACAGCATCGCTCAAGACTGATCGCGGTCGGTGCGACCCGAGGCGTGGAGGTGGCGACCGGTGCACCCCACGGGCTGCGTCGGCGACGGCGAGAGCAGCGGACGGCATCCGCCTCGCTCGAGGTTCGAACGCGAGCTCAGCCGGCCGGATAGGAGACCGGGGAGGGCGTCGCGGCTCCACCGTGATCGTGCAGGGAGAGGAAGCGGGCCGGTCGGGGAAGGTCGGGGCCGCCCTCCTCCAGCCACTTCGCGCTGGCCTGCCGGGCCCGTTCGATGAGCTCGGTCGCATGACTGAAGTCGGCGGCCGACACGGTGACCGGGCACAGCGGGGGAAGCAGGTGGATCACGGCCCCTGCCGGGGGGTGGTCCAGGTCGGCGATGAGCCGCTGCTGGATCAGAAAGCTGATCGAGTGCACGGCCACCCCGAGCGCTGACCGCGGCGCTTCCACGAGGGCGCACGGCACTCCGGCGGGGAGCACGTAGACCTCGGTGGCGCCGAGGTCTACCGCGTGGGAGACGCCCGAGGGGGTCGAGAACGCACCGTCGATGAGCCAACGGCCGTTCAGCAGTCGCGGCGGGAAGATGCCCGGAATGGCGGCGCTGGCCAGCACCGCATCACTCGGTGAGCCCGACGAGATCAGCGCCGCGACACCCGTGAGCAGGTCGGTGGCGAGGGCATGAACGGGAATCGCGGCGTCACACAGATCGCCGACCTGACTGTGGCTACGGATCATCTCGCCGAGGTGCTCGCTGTTGCTCACGGCGGCGGCTCTGCCGAGCAGTCCGCCCAGCACGTGAGTGGGCCGCACCGGGAAGACGTCGCGGCGTCGCAGCTGCTGCCAGATGTGGCCCAGCCCTGTGAGGGAGTCGGCCGACATCCCGTACTGGGCCACCCAGACCGCGTTCACGGCGCCGGCCGAGGTGCCCACCAGCAGGTCGGGACTGATGTGCTGCTGAGCGAGGGCCTGCAGCATACCGACCTGGACTGCTCCGAGGCTTCCCCCTCCGGAGAGCACGAACGCGGTGGTCATGAGACCGGGTCCGGTTGGGGATCGGGCCGGCTCGCGACGATGCCCTTCTGTCCCTTGGTGACGATCGGTTCACGCGGGTCAGCGAGCACTTGGGGGTCGACCGTGGACCGGCTGGCGATCAGGGCCTGCACGTCGTCGATGGTGTCCCACACGTTCACGTGCATCCCGGCGAGCACCCTCCCCTCGGCCAGCCAGAAGGCCATGAAGGCGTCGTCGGCAGGGTCACCGCGCAGCACGACCTCGGTGGCGGTTCCGCGGGGAACGTGGCCGGCGTACTCGAGCCCGGCGTCGTACTGGTCGGAGAAGAAGTACGGCATCACGTCATGGTGGACCTGCTCACCGACCATCGAACGGCCCGCCGCGAAGCCGCTCTCCTGGGCGTTGGACCAGTGGTCGACCCGGATGTGCTGCTGGAGCGTCGGGTTGAACCAGTTGGCGACGTCACCGGCGGCGAACACGTCGGGCGAGGAGGTGCGCAACGACTCGTCACACCGGATGCCGTTGTCGACCTCGATGCCGGCCTCTTGGGCCAGGATCGTGTTGGGGGTGATGCCGACCCCGACGAGCACGGTTGCGGCCGCGAGGTGCTCCCCCGTTGTGGTGACGACGCCGGAGACGGCCCCGTCGCTGTTGCCGACGAGGCGGTCGACGCCGGTACCCAACCGGAAGGCCACCCCGTGAGCGGTGTGCAGGTCGACGAAGTACCGACCGATCTGCGCGCCGACCACGGCGTGCAGTGGTGTCGGCTGGGGTTCGACCACGGTCACCTCGCACCCGTGCGCCCGGGCGGCGGCGGCCACCTCGAGCCCGATCCACCCGGCGCCGACGATCACGACCGGCTGCCCGGACCGCAGCCGGTCACGCAAGGTCGTCGCCTGCCCCATGGTGCGCAGGTAGAGCACGTTGCGCAGGTCGGCGCCCGGCACCGCCAGTCGCCGCGGCGATGACCCCGTAGCGATCAGAAGCCGGTCCCAGGTCAGCCGGCCGCGACCCTCGACGGTCAGGGTGTGGGCGCTGGTGTCGAGCCGGGTCGCACGCAGCCCCAACGAGAGGTCGACGTTGCGCTCTCGGTACCACTGCGCCGGATGCAGGAGGGCAGTCTCGGGCACCTCCGTGCCGGCCAGCACGGCCTTGGACAGGGGCGGACGGTCGTACGGGAGCGTCGCCTCGTCGCCGATCAGGATCAGTGGCCCTTGGCGGCCACCCTCACGGATGGCCTCGACGGCCCGCGCGGCGGCGAGCCCCCCGCCGACGATCACGAAGGTCTCGGTACTCATCACGATCTCCTTGCCAGGTCGAAGAACTCTTGCCGGGTACGCGGGTCCTCACGCATCAGTCCGTGCAGGGCGGAGGTCAGGGTGAGGGTTCCGGAGGCCCGGACCCCTCTCATCGACATGCACAGGTGCTCGGCCTCGATGACCACGCCGACACCTTTCGGCTCGAGATGCTCCTGCAGCCAGTCGGCCACCTGTTGGGTGAGCCGTTCCTGAACCTGCAGGTCGCGGGCGAACATCTCCACCACCCGGGCCAGCTTCGACAACCCGAGGATGCGGTCGGCGGGCAGGTAGGCAACGTGAGCCACTCCGTTGAACGGCAGCAGGTGGTGCGCACACAGCGAGTGGACCGGGATGTCGCGAACGAGCACGAGACCGTCGTAGCCGTCGTCGTTGGCGAACGTGGTCAGCTCGAACGGTCGAGGACTGAGCAGCTCGACGTACGCGGCCGCGATGCGGCGGGGGGTGTCGGCGAGGTGGACGCTGTTGGGGTCACGTCCCAGCGCACGGAGCAGGTCGGTCGCCGCCTGCACGACGCCGGCCTCGTTCACCCCGGCCCCGTCGTCCACGACGTGCAGATCGGCGACCGGCACGTGGCTCTCGGTCGGACCGTGGCCGGGGCTGTGCCTGGGGTCATGTCGGGGGTCATGTCTGGGGTCATAGTGGAGGCGGTGCGCAGCCGGACGACGATCCAGTGGCTCATCGTGGTCACGAGACTCGCTCAGGGGATCCACCCGGCTGAAGGTGACGCTCGGGCTTGGATGGGCGGTCATGGTCTGGTCATTCTAAAAAAACACATGATTAATGTTAGAGCCTGTCCCGCCCTAACGTCAACACTCATTTGTCTTAGAGTTCGCGAGACGCTACGGGCTGGGCGATCATCGGAGCGGAACCCGGACGAAAGTCCCTATGGTCCGTGATGGCGTAGTGAGAGAATTGTGATGAGTCTCGAGGAGTGAGCCTGCTGAGCCAAACCCGCACGAAAGAGGCTGCGACGTCTCCGGTGCCGGCGAAGACCCGTCGCCCGTGGCGCTCGGCCGCGAAGGTCGCCGCGTCATTGGGGCTGCTCGCGGCCCTGTTCACGTTGGCCCTTCCGGCCGTGTCGGGTGCGTCGCTGCAGTCCGCTCTCGCCGTTCTGGCCCGACTCTCACTGACCGAGGTCCTGGGCCTGACGGCCCTGTGGGTCCTCGGCCTGGTGGCGTACGCCGTCGTGCTCGCCGCCGCCCTGCCGGGTCTGCGCGTCGCCCAGGGCTTCGTGCTCAACCTGGTCGGTAGCGGCGTGTCCAACCTCGCCCCGCTCGGTGGGGCGGTCGGGGTCGGTGTGACCTGGACGATGCTGAGACAGTACGGCTTCGGGCACCCCTCGATCCTGCTGTTCACGCTCGTGACCGGGGTGTGGAACGTCGTGGCGCGGCTGGCGCTGCCCCTTTTCGGGATCGCTGCGCTGGTTCTCGTCGGGGCACCGGTCAGCCGATCGCTGCTGGTGACCACCGGAACGAGTGCCGCCCTGGGGGTTCTGGTCGTGGGACTGGTGGTGACGGCCTTCACCAGTGAGGCCTTCTGGTCCAAGGTCCGCGTGGTGGTGGCCTGGTCTCACGGGAGGTTCGCCCGTCTGACCGGCCGCACCGTCGACCCTGACGTCGCTGACGACCTGACCGCCCGTCGAACCGAGGCGGTGCACCTGCTCCGGGCCGAGCGTCTGCCGCTGGTGGGCGGGATGCTCGCCTACCTGCTGCTGCAGGGGGTGCTCATGTGGGCGTGCCTGGCCGCCGTGGGCAGCCACCTGGGCTGGGCCGAGGTGGCCGCCGGCTATGCGCTCGGACGGATGCTGACCCTCGTGGCACTGACCCCCGGAGGAACCGGCTTCGCCGAGACCGGCGCGGCGGCCGTGCTCATCGCCCTGGGCGGAGACCCGGCCGTCACGCTGGCCGGGGTGCTGCTCTTCAGCTTCTTCACGTTCGTGTGCGAGATCCCCGGTGGTGCGCTCGCCTACGGTTGGCACCTGCTGGCCCGCAAGCGGTGGCAGGTGAGCTCACCCGCAGACGAGCCGGGCGACCTGGGCGTCAGAACGTCAGGCTGAACACCCAGGCCGCCACGGTCATCGTCGTGATGGTGACCAGGACGATGCCGATGAGGTTCAGCCAGACACCGCCGCGAATCATCTGCGCGACGGTGACGTAGCCGGAGCCGTAGGCAATCGCGTTGGGCGGGGTCGCCACCGGCAGCATGAACGCGCAGGTCGCGGCCAGAGCGACGGGGATGGTCAACAGCATCGGGTTGAGGTCGAGGCCGAGGGCGATGCCTCCCGCGACCGGCAGGAAGGTGGCGGCAGTCGCCGTGTTGCTGGTGAGCTCCGTCAGGAACAGGATGACGGCCGCGAGAATCGCGACGACCAGCACCACCGGCAGCACGGACAGCGCGCTCGCCTGCTGGCCGATCCACTTCGTCAGGCCGGAGCTGGTGAACTGCCCGGAGAGGGCCAGCCCGCCGCCGAACAGCAACAGCACCCCCCAGGGCAGCTCCTTGGCCGACTCCCAGTCGAGCAGGCGCACACCGCGAGCGGCGCCGCCGGGCAGGATGAACAACAGCACCCCGATCGTCATTGCGATGCCGGAGTCGCTGATCGGTGAAGTGTCGAAGACAAGCGGGAAGCCGATCCAGCTGACCGCGGCGAGCACGAAGATCGCAAGCACCCGCTTCTCGCCGGTCGAGGTCGGTCCGAGCTTTGCGAGCTCGTCGTCCATCAGCTGTCGGCCACCGGGAATCTCGTCGATCTCCGGCTTGAAGAGCACCTTGGTGAGCAGGAACCACGCGATCACCGTGAAGACGACCGCGAGCGGTAGGCCGACGAGCATCCACTGACCGAAGCCGATCTCGATGTCGTGGGTCTCCTTGAGATAGCCCACGAGCAGGGTGTTCGGCGGGGTGCCGATGATCGTGGCCAGCGAGCCCAGCGACGCGGCGTAGGCGATGCCCAGCATGAGGGCGGTACCGAAGTTCGACTCGATGATGGCGTTCTTGGCCTTGCTGCTCTGCGGGTCGGCATCCGCAAGGTCGGCGCCGGCCGTGTCATCTTCGTCAGTGGCCTCATCCTCCTTGGGTCCGCCGAGGTTGCCGACGAGCAGCAACACGGAGACCCCGATCGGCAGCATCATGACGGCCGTGGCCGTGTTCGAGACCCACATCGAGAGAAAGCCGGTCGCGATCATGAATCCGGCGATCACCTGCGGCGGCTTGGTCCCCATGGCCCGCACGGTCAGCAGGGCGATGCGACGGTGCAGGTTCCAGCGCTGCATCGCCAGCGCCAGCATGAACCCGCCCATGAACAAGAAGATGATGCTGTCGCCGTAGCGAGCACCCACGGCATTGAACTCGACGTCGTCGCCCAGGACCGGAAAGACGACGAGCGGCACCAAAGCCGTCGCCGGAATCGGGATGGCCTCGGTCATCCACCACAGCCCCATCAGCACGGCGGTTGCCGCTGTCAGCTTCGCCCCGCTCGCGAGGTCTTCGGGCAGCAGCACGTAGACCAAGAGCGCGAACACGAGACCACTTGCCAGGCCGACCCAGCGGCGCCGCGACTCGTTGAGCGACTCTGACGGAGCCGCCTCGCCGGGCGAGCGCTGGTCGACCTCCGCCCCTCGAGCTGGATCGGGTGCGTACTTGCGGATGTGTTGTCCGGGAACCTCGGGCATGACCGGGCCTCCTTGGCGGGCGGCGACGACGTTGTCGAAGCCGCAGTGTAAGGCGAACCGGGGCCCGATCGGTACTACGTATGGCCGTGGCAGAGTGGCCAGCGCCTACGACGCGGCGACGTGCGTCAACCATGTGCAGATCCCGACGCCGTGAATTGGTTCGGATGCCGTGACTGGGGTGGGAAGCGGCCGCCTGCTACCGTGCCGGCGCACCCATCGACACCTCTTGAACCTGCCGCGGTCGGAGGTCATGCCGATCGCCGAGCCCCGCGTAGAGGCGCTCCACGTCCTGACGGCGGCACGGTTCGGACCCGGGCCTCAGGAGCATCGCGGCGCCGGCTGCGACCCCCAGCCGCACGGCGTCACCCAACGCCCAGTCACGGCTCAGGCCCAACGTGATCGCCGCCAGCATGCTGTCGCCCGCACCCACGCCACTGCCCGCCGGGACGGTGATCGCATCCAGCCGCTCGTGCCCTTGGGCCGTCACCGCCAACGCACCCTGCGCCCCCAGCGAGAGCACGACCACCTCGGTGATCCCCGCCAGGATCAGCTCGCGCGCCGCCAGCAGCTGGTCGTGCTCGGTCAGAAGCACGCGACCCACACATTCACGCAGCTCTCGGATGCTGGGCTTGAGAAGGTAGACGTCAGATCGCATGTGCCGCAAGGCCTCACCGGAGGTGTCCAGAATGAAGCGGGCCCCCAGTTCGCGCGCAATCGTCGCGACGCGCTGATAGAAGTCGGGCGGTACACCTGGTGGCAGGCTGCCGCTTGCGACGACGTACCCGGCGCCGCGCGCGACCTCGGCCAGCATCACCAGGCACTTCTCCTGCTCGGCCGTCGTGAGCTCTGGCCCAGGCAGTACGAACCGGTACTGCTGGCCGGTCTGTTCCTCATCGACGGTCAGGCTCTCACGCGTGGGAGCGTCGATCGCGATGCACCGACCCGAGACACCGTGCGCAGCCAACAACGTCTCGAACAGCTTTCCCGACGGCCCGCCGGCCGGGAACACGGCGATCGGAGACCCTCCGAGCTCTCGAAGGACCCGTGCCACGATGATCCCGCCCCCACCAGGGTCATAGCGTGGGGGGCCACAGCGCAGCTTCTCGGTGGGGGCGACCTTCATGGTTCTCGTCGTGACATCAAGGGCAGGGTTCATCGTCAACGTCACGATGCCTGACATTTCGATCGCCTCCCTGATCTCACTTCCGCCGACTGCCCGATCATCACCCACCCACCTCGCAGTGAACAGGGCCGAAGGGCCCGACCGAGCGGCGGCGAAGGGTTAGCCCAGGCCGATGCCGGTCGCGGCTTCATGGAGCCGGTCCCGGGCGTCGGGGTGGGCGATCGTGTCGATGATGAGCCGGGCCTGGGCCCGTTGGCTGCGGCCGAAGACGTGGGCGCACCCGTGCTCGGTGACCAGCGCCGAGTGCTGAAACGAGGTCACCGGCCCGGTGAGTGCGGCGACGATCGTGGACGAGTCGCTCTTGGCGTGCCAGGACGGCAGCGCGATCACGGCCTGCCCGTTCCTGGAGTGCAACGCCCCGACCGTGAAGTCGGTCTGTCCGCCGAACCCCGAGTAGATCTGCCCGGCCACGTGGTTGGCGTTGGCCTGCGCGAACAGGTCGACCTGCAGGGCGGTGTTGATCGAGGTCATCGACGGCTGGCGGGCGATCATCCCCGGGTCGTTGGTCGTCTCGGTGCGCATCAGTCGGATCCGCGGATTGTGGTTCACCCAGCCGTACAGCTCGGGTGAACCGAACAGGAAGGTGGCCACGATCGGGCGGGCTCGGTCCAATGCTCCTTGCCGCTCGAGCCTGAGGGTTCCGTCGCTGATCATCTCCGACCACACGGCCAAGCCCTGCCGCCCGGTGATCGCATCGAGAGTCGCGTCGGGAATCGTCCCGATCCCCAGCTGGAGGGTGCATCCGTCGTCGACCAACCGAGAGACCTGGTCACCGATGGCAGCGGCCACCGGGCCGGCGGAACTCCGCGAGGGGGAGGGCAGCTCCTCGTCGACTTCAATGGCCACGTCGATCAGGTCGGTGTCGATCTCCCCGTCACCGAAGGTGTAGGGCATCCGGGGGTTGAGCTGGGCGACCACCACACCGCCCCGGGCCCGGGTCTGCTCGATAGCCGCGACGAGGATGTTGACCTCGATGCCGAGCGAGACCTTTCCGGAGCTGACGGTCGAGGTGTGCAGCAAGACCACGTCGGGTGGTCGGGATCGTGAGAAGAGCCGCGGAACGAGGGAGAGTCGCATCGGCAGGTAGTCCAGTCGGCTTCCTCGCCCGCGCATGCCGGGGCCGACGAAGGGGGACTCGTAGATGACGCCCTCCCGCTCCGGAAGCGCTACGTGTGCGTTGAGCATGAACAGGCGGTAGCGCTCGGTGGCGCTGTCGAACAGAGAGAGCAAGCGCTGCGGTGTCGCGAAGTTCCCGCTGGCCACCACTCGCGGTTCCGGCCTGGCCAGTCGCTCGAACTCCTGGGCCAGCTGATGTTCCGAGACGATGCGCATCCGTGTCTCCCAGTCTCTTCCGTGGCGGCACCCAAGCAGGACCGTCAATGGGCCGTTGCGCGGTCGCGCCGGCCGGTGCGCGCCCGTCTTCCCGACGGCCGGGCCACCCGTCCACCGTCGAAGCAGCACTCCTTCGCCCACTCTCTGGCAATCCCCCGGCAGCCGTCAGAGGCGAACGTCCCACCCCCTTGATGCACCTCTGGCACCGGCCTTGCCAGGCACCCCAACAGACTGCGCCACGCCTTGACACCTCACCGGGCTCCGGCCGTGCGCTCGGACCAGGGATCGGGCAGGGTCTTGGCCCCGGTCGGCGTCGGGACGTCTACATTGCAGGCATGGCAGATATCGTTTCGGGTCTCTTGGCGATCCTCGCCGGTGGCTTCATGCTCTTCGCCGGACAGTTCGTGCTGCGCTTCATGCTGACCGTGTGGGGCGTCTTCGCCGGCTTCGCCTTGGGGGCCGGACTCTTCGCCGGTCTCGCGGATGAGCGGTTCCTGGGCACGGCCCTCGGCTGGGTGACCGGCTTCATCTTCGCCATGATCTTCGCCGCTCTGGCCTACTTCTACTACGCGGCGGCCGTGATCATCGCCATGGCGGCGTTCGGCTTCGCGATCGGTTCTGGTCTCGTCGTCGCCCTGGGGGTCGGCTGGAACTGGGTGGCCGTTCTGGTGGGCCTCGTGGTCGGCGCGGTGCTGGGCCTGGTGTCGGTCGTCGGGAACCTGCCGATGATCGTGCTCGCCGTCGTCAGCTCGGTCGCGGGAGCGGTCAGCGTGGTCGCCGGTCTGATGCTGCTGGTGGGCTCGCTGCACACCGCCGACTTCACCCAGACTGCCTTGACCGACGCGATCAACGTGAGCCCGGGCTGGGACCTGGCGATGGTGGTGCTGGCCATCGTCGGAATCGTCGCTCAGACCAGGGCCAGAGCAACCATGCGCCGCGACATCCACGAGACCTGGAACGCCCGGAGCTAGCGACCCGCGTCCCGTACCGGCGCCGTCGCTTCTTCCTACGCAGAGTCGAGGTGGGCTCGACGTCCGTCGCGGTCCAGCACGATGATGATCTCGACCGGGCCCTCAGCGGTCGTGATCGCGTGCGGCACCATCGTCGAGAACTGAGCCGACTCGCCCGCTTCGACCAGCACGACGCGCTCGCCGAGGTGCAGTCGGGCGGTGCCCGACAGCACGGTGAACCACTCGTGCCCCGGGTGCACGCCGAGCCGGCCGTGGTGGCGACGAGCCGTGATCCGCATCTTCGCCACCACCAGGCCGTGCGGCTCGTCCTCGCGGGTGAGCAGCCACGTCGTGCGGCCGTGGGTGGTGTCGCGGCGCGGGTGGATCACGACGTCGTCGTCGCCCGCGACCTCGACGAGCTGGTCGATGCTCGTACCGAGGGCCCGGGCGATGGGGCTGAGCTGGTCGATGGCGATCCGGCGGTGCCCGGTCTCGAGCCGGCTCAGGGTCGAGGGGCTGAGACCGCACCGCGCGGCCAGTGCGTCGAGTGACCACCCGCGAGCGATTCGCAGACCACGCACCCTGGCCCGGATCAGCGCGTCGAGATCGATTTCTTGCGTCATTGGCAAGATGATATGCCTCAGACGCAAGATTGGCCTAGCGTGGTGGTCATGTCGCACTCCCACCACGAAGACACGACCAGCCGCCACGAAGGCCTGCGCCATGCCGAAAGCCACGCTGACAGCCACGATGACGGCCACCGTGGCGCCCACGATGACTGCGGCCACGACGGCGGCGTCCACGACGGCGGCGGCCACACCCACGGCGGTCCGGCATCCGAGGCCGAGGGCGCGGACCTGCTCGACCTCGACGGGCAGGTCCTGCGGGACTACTGGGACGCTGCACTCGACCGGGTGACGGCGGCCATCTCGGACACGCCCGAGACGGTGCGGAACACACCGGCCCTGGTGATCGACCTTGGGGCCGGCACCGGTACCGGGGCGGTCGGCCTGGCCGGCCGGATGCCGGACGCCGAGGTGATCGCCATCGACGTCTCCGAGCAGTCGCTCGCCCGGGTGGACGCGAAAGCGCAGGCTGCCGGCCTCGACGACCGGGTGCGCACGCTGGTGGCCGACCTCGACGTCGGCTGGCCCGCCCTAGATCCGATCGACCTCACGTGGGCCTCGATGTCGCTGCACCACCTCGCCGACCCGACCCGCACGCTCTCGGAGCTTCGCGGGATCACCCGTCGTGGGGGGCTGATCGCCGTGGCGGAGTTCGACGAGCCAGTGCGCTTCCTGCCCGAGAGTCTTGGTGTCGGCCGACCGGGCTTCGAGACGCGGGCCCTCGAGGCGCTCGCCACCGTGCACGCCGAGGTCGTGCCGACCTTGGGTGCGTCATGGGCCGCGGTGCTCGGCGAGGCCGGGTGGACGGTGGTCGACCAGCACGACTTCGTCATCGACGAGGACCCGCCGCACCACCCCCTCGCCGGCGGGTACGCCCGAAGCTGGTTCGACCGGCTGTCGCACGGCCTCACCGGCCGCCTCGACGAGGAGGACGGGCTCACCCTTGCGGCTCTGCTTGACGATCGTGGCCCGCACGCGTTGCTGCACCGCAGCGACCTGCACCTGCGCGGCGTGCGCACGGTGACACTCGCCCGACCCTGACCGGGAGCTCAGGCCTGACGGCGGGCCATTGACGTTCCTGGCCGGGAAACCTAGCCTGCACCAAAGCGCTGGCGGCGAAGCGACCCTCGCTTGCAGCAGCTCCCATTCGTCAGTGAGGAGGTTTCTTATGAGTCTCGAACCGGCCTTGACGGTGGGGCACGGTCCGCACGCCGTTCTCGGTCTGCACGGCTGGTTCGGTACCGGTCGATCGTGGCGCACGGTGGCGCCCTATCTGGACGGCGCCCGGTACACGTACCACTTCCTCGACTACCGCGGCTACGGCACCCGCAAGAACGAGAAGGGCGTCTACAGCGTCGAAGAAGCCGCCGCCGACGCGATCGCAGCCGCCGAACAGCTCGGCCTTTTCAGCTTCTCGCTGCTGGGACACTCGATGGGCGGCAGCATCATGCAGCACGTGCTGGTGCAAGCCCCAGATCGAGTGCGATCCATGGTCGGGGTCTCGCCGGTACCGGCCAGTGGCGTCCCCTTCGACGCCGATGGCTGGGCCCTGTTCGACAACGCCGCCAGGGATCTGGGCAATCGTCGAGCCATCTTGGACCTGACCACCGGCAACCGGCTGACCGACGTGTGGCTCGACGCTGCGGTCGAGTACTCGAAGGCCACCTCCGATGTCGACGCGTTCGCGGCCTACCTGCCCGCCTGGGCCCAGACCGACTTCCACACCGAGATCGACGGTCACCCGGTTCCGGTCAAGGTCATCGTCGGCGAGCACGATCCTGCCCTGGGGGAGCCAGTGGCACAGGCAACCTTCGCGCAGTGGTACCCGAACTGCGAGATCGACGTGCTCGCCAACGCCGGCCACTACAGCTTCGACGAGACCCCCGTCGCCCTGGCCACCTCCCTCGAGCGGTTCCTCGGTGGCATCAGGTAACGCCTCCGCCACCGACATCTTCGACCCCCGCGTCTTTCGCGCCGGCCTGCCTCACGCGCGGTTCGCGCACCTACGCGACACCGCCCCGGTGAGCTGGCAGAACGAGCACGCGGTCGACGACTGGCCGGCCGGTCCCGGGTTCTGGGCAGTCACCCGCTACGCCGACGTCAAGTTCGTCTTGCAGACGCCCACGCTCTACTCGTCGTGGCTGGGCGCCACCCAGATCCGCGACCCCGAGGGCACCGACCTCGACTTCATCCGACGAATGATCTTGAACATGGACGCGCCGGAACACCTGCGGCTGCGGCGACTGGTCGCCGGTGCGTTCACCCGCCGTCGCCTGGAACAGTCGGCCGAACAGATCCGCGCCCGGGCTCGGACGTTGATCGACTCGGTCTCACCGGCAGGGCACTGCGATCTGCCGGCGGACGTCACCGATGTCTTTCCGCTGGCAAACCTGGCCGACCTGATCGGGGTTCCGGCCCACGACCGCGGTCTGTTGCTGAGCTGGACCAACCGGGTCATCGGCTACCAGGACGACGAACATGCGCAGGTTGTACGCGATGAGAACGGTCGGCCCATCAACCCTCGCTCGCCGACGATGCTGCGCGACATGTTCGACTACGCGTTGCGGCTGGCCGAGCACAAGCGCGCGCATCCGGGCCAGGACGTGATGACCGATCTGGTGAACGCCGAGGTGGACGGGCAGCACCTCGATGACGCCGAGCTGCAGATGTTCTTCTTCCTGCTTGTCATTGCCGGCAACGACACCGTGCGCAGCGCGCTTCCGGGCAGTGTCCTGGCCCTCTGCGAGCATCCCGATGCCTACGCCCGGCTTCGCGCCGACCTCAGTCTGCTGCCCACCGCCATCGAGGAGATGCTGCGCTGGCACCCGCCGGTGCTCTCGTTCCGGCGCACGGCCACCGAAGACACGGTGCTCGGTGGCCAGCCGATCCGCCGCGGCGACAAGGTCGTCGTCTACCACGCGTCAGCGCACTGCGACGAGCGCGTGTTCGCCGACCCGTTCCGCTTCGACATCACGCGCCGTCCGAACGATCACCTGGCGTTCGGCTTCGGCCCGCACATGTGTCTGGGCGCCCACTTCGGCCGCATGCAGCTACGGATCTTCTTCACCGAGTTCCTACAGGCCCTGCCGCAGGTCGAGCTGGCCGGGCGCCCGACGCATCTGACGTCCAACTTCATCAACGGCATCACCCACCTGCCCATCGCGTGGCCGACCTGAGTGCCCACACGATCGCGAAACCCCCTGTCGCCGAATCCAGTTCAGTGCTGACGAGGACTGACGCGAACCCCCGTCCACCTGCGTGCACGCCACAGACCGTTCGTAACACGCCGCGCCGGCTGGCCTGAACGACGGTCGTCGCCGAAGAGAGCAGGGATGGCTATCGTGCGGTCTGCCCGCGCGTACCCGGAAGGGTGATGCCCGGTTCGACATAGGCTGCGCGGGACGCACGATGCAGGCCCGGCAAGGGGAGGGAGACCCGGTGGTGGTGCAGGAAATCGAGGATCCATCGATCCTTGACGCGGCTCAGGTTCTCGCGTTGCTGGGGACGGACGCCGAGCAGGGCCTGACCTCGGCGGAGGCCACCGAACGGTTGGCCGTTACCGGTCCGAACGAGGTGCGCCTGACGGCCTCGGTGCCCACGTGGCGCAAGGTGCTCGAGCAGTTCCGAGACCCGTTGATCTATCTGCTGTTCGGCGCGATCGTCATCTCGCTCGCCGCGTGGTGGCTTGAGGGCGCCACCGGGTGGCCCTATGACGCCGTCGTGATCGCGCTCATCGTCGTGCTCAACGGCGTGCTCGGTTACCTGCAGGAGTCGCGAGCCGAGCAGGCCGTGGCCGCTCTGGCGCGGATGAGCGCCCCGATGGCGACCGTGCTCCGCGACGGTTCGCGCGCGACGGTTGCCACTCGCGAGCTCGTCCTCGGAGACGTTCTCGTACTGAGTGAGGGTGACGCTGTCGCGGCCGACGCCCGGCTGGTGAGCGCCTCGACGTTGCGAGTGTCGGAGGCCTCGCTGACGGGCGAGAGCGCTCCGGTGCTCAAGGACAGCACCATCCTGGAGCGGCCGGTGGCGCTCGGGGACCGGCAGAACATGGTCTTCAGTGGAACGGCCGTGACGCAGGGTGTCGGCCGGGCGATGGTCACCGCGACCGGGATGGCTACGCAGACGGGACAGATCGCCGACCTGCTGGCGGCCACCCGCGAAGACCCGACGCCGTTACAACGTGAGATCGCCGGCGTGGGCCGCATGCTCGGCGTGGCGGTCATCGTCATCACCGCAACTGTCATGGGCACCGTCTTCTTCGTCTTCAACGTCAACTCCGTCGAGGAGGCAGTGACCGCGTTGCTGCTCGGGGTCTCGCTCGCGGTGGCGGCGGTACCCGAGGGCCTCCCGGCCATCCTCTCGGTCGTACTGGCCCTGGGGGTCCAGCGAATGGCCGTGCGCCAGGCGATCGTGAAGGACCTGTCGTCGGTGGAGACGCTCGGCTCCGCCTCGGTCATCTGTACCGACAAGACGGGGACGCTGACTCGCAGCGAGATGACAGTCGGCCGGGTGGTGACCGCGGCGGGCGAGGTCGTCGTGACCGGGGCCGGATACCGGCCTGAGGGGAGGGTGGAGCGCGACGGGTCACCGGTCGAGCGGGGCACGGCCTTGTGGGACCAGACCGCTCGGGTGCTGTCCGGTGGGAGCCTGGCGAACGACTCCTCGCTGGCCGAGGCACACGGCGAATGGCTGGTCCAAGGGGATCCGACCGAAGGGGCCTTCCTGGTCGCCGAGGCAAAGATGGGGCTTCAGGAACGCCGGGCCAGTCGCTTCGAACGCGTCAGCGAGGTGCCGTTCACGTCTGAACGAAAGATGATGAGCTGCATCGCCACGGACTGTGAACGGCACGGGGAACTGGTTCTCGTCGTCAAGGGCGCCCCGGACGTGCTGCTCGAGCGGTGCACGCGGGTCCAGGTGGGTGATCTCACCGAGCCTCTCGACGGCGCCTGGCGCACCCGGCTGCTCGGTGACGTCGAGCGCCTTTCGGGCGAGGCCTTTCGAACCATCGCGGTCGGCTACCGGCCGTTGGAGGGAGACGAAACCGACGCCGCGCGCCGTGCTGAAGACGCAGGCGCCGGGCTCGAACGGGACCTCATCTACGCCGGGGTCGTCGGCATCATCGACCCTCCCAGAGAAGAGGCCGCCGCGGCGATCTCGGAGGCACACCAGGCAGGGATCCGAGTCATCATGATCACCGGTGACCACCCCGTCACGGCCGCACGGATCGCCGCCGATCTCGGCATCGTCGATGCCGGCACGACGGCCGTGTCTGGTAGCGAGCTCGACTCGCTCGACGAGCAGGCCCTGCAACGGGTGGTTCGTACCTCGTCGGTCTACGCCCGCGTCTCACCCCGCAGCAAGCTGCGGATCGTCAACGCGCTCCGGGCGCAGGGTGACGTCGTCGCGATGACCGGGGACGGCGTCAACGACGCCCCGGCGTTGAAGGCCGCCGACATCGGTGTGGCGATGGGCGTGGCCGGAACGGAGGTCGCCAAGGAGGCGGCCAACATGATCCTGGCTGACGACAACTTCGCCACGATCGTGCGAGCCGTTCGCGAGGGCCGGGTCATCTTCGGCAACATCCGCAAGTTTCTGCGCTACCTGCTCTCGTCGAACACCGGCGAGGTGCTGACCGTCTTCCTCGGCGTTGTCTTCGCTGCACTGCTCGGCCTGGCCGACGTCTCGGGGACCACTGCGCTGCCGCTGTTGGCCACCCAGATCCTCTGGATCAACCTGCTCACTGACAGCGGGCCGGCCCTTGCCATGGGCGTCGACCCGCAGACCGAGGACGTGATGGACCGGCCACCGCGCTCACGCGGGGACCGGCTCATCGACGGCCGGATGTGGGCCGGGGTGCTTTTCGTCGGTGTCGTCATGGCGGTCGTGACGCTGGCGGCGATCGACCTCTACCTGCCGGGCGGGCTGATCGAGGGGACCCAGTCGCTCGACAACGCCCGAACCGCGGGATTCACGGTGCTCGTGCTGGCCCAGCTGTTCAACGCCCTCAACGCCCGGTCCGAGACCCGCAGCGCCTTCCACGAGCCCTTCGCGAACCGGTGGCTCTGGAGGGCGATCGGCCTCGCCGTACTCCTGCAGGTCGCGGTCGTCCAGACCCCGCTGCTTCAGGTGGCCTTCACGACCGCACCCCTCACGCTCAGCCAGTGGGGGGTCTGCCTCGGACTGGCCAGCGTCGTCCTCTGGGCCAGCGAGGCACGCAAACTCGTGCTCCGCCGACGCGCTTGGCGCCGAGTCAGGATGGCAGCCTGAACCCGCCGTCGTTCAACGCACCCACCAGACCGTCGATCTCAGCATCCTGGGGTCAAGTCCTGTTTCGGCGGTCTTCGGCCGTTGAGTCGTGAACGAGGAAGCGCCAGACGAGGGAGTGCCCGAGAGCGACCAGAAGAACAAGTAGCAGCGCCTCAACCTGGATCGCTCGCAGCCCGAGCCCGTCAGCGAGCTGCGGGAACGTGCCGATGACGGCGACCACAGCGTAGACGCCGGCGGCCCCCGCACGGATCGACCTGACGCCCACGTCGTCGTCCGTGGCGAGCAGTCGCAGCGTGACCGCCAATCCGACGGCGGCGATCACGATGAAGCTGACCCGCCAGACCAGCGGATCCTCGAGGCCCCCGACCTGTGCGAACAGTCCCATCAAAGCCGGGAGCAGGAACGCCACGTAGACCCCGCCGACCGCGCGCCGCTGTGCCGGGTCGCGGACCCAGCGGAGGTCGCGTTGAACCACACCCCACCACAACCCGACGAGGGTGAAGCAGGTAGCTGAGAAAAGCGCGTAGAACGTGCTGACGTTCATCGCGCCACCCTCCAAAGAGCAAACGCTACCCGTGGGGAGCGAAGCCGGTGCGCTGTATTACTCCTAGGGTGGTCGCCCACGGATTGCTCAGTCCGGCGAGGGAGCCTGACCCGAGAGTCAGGCGGCCCGCACCCGCGGACATCATCCCGCCCCTGGGTGGTGCCCGCTCGGCGGTGGCACCGGCCGACACCATGTCTCGCCACGTCGACATCGCTCGGCCGTGAGCAGCTCACCTGTGCTGACGTTCGGCTCATCGGTTCGGCACAGCCCATTGGGCGGCGACGTGGCGGGCGTCGGTTCCGCAGCATCCGCCGACGATGGACAGGTTGGGCAGGAGGGGTCGGAGCCGGTTGGTGGCTGCCGCCAGCTGTGCGGGGTCACCGTCATCGAGCTCGGTGGCTTCATCGAGCTCGGCGTGTGACCGGGTTGAGGCGTTGACCCGGATCCCACCGATCCGATTCACCCACGACCCCGCGTCAACGAAGGCGCTGGCGAGGTGCTCGGGGTGCGCGCAGTTGACCAGGAACCACTCCGGTGGGCAGTGTCGGTCCACGGCGTCGATGGCGTTGGCCAGGCTGGAGCCGTCCGGTAGGCGCCCGTCGGTCTCCACGGTGAAAGAGATCGCGACGGCCACACCGACCTCACGGGCCGCGGACGCGATACCGATGGCCTCCCCGGCGTGGGTGAGGGTGTACGCGGTGACCAGGTCAGCTCCATCCAGGGCCTCGATCTGCGGCCGGTGGTAGTCGGCAGACTGCTCGGCACTCATGCGCATCTCGGCCTTGTACCCGTCGGCGCGGGGGCCGATCATCCCGCTCACCAGGATCGTGGACACGGCAGGCGACCAGTCTTGCGCCAGCTCACGCAGGAAGCTGACCGCGTCGCGGTTGACCCGCTCAAGGGCCGTTCCGTCGTACCCCACGCGTGCGCCCCATTCGGGGTTGGCGCGCCAGGTCGGTGACTCGAGCATCAGCCCGGCACCAGCCGCGCAGGCTATGGCCCGGTAGCCGTCGTAGTAGTCGGTCAAGAGGTGTCGGCCGATGCCGGTGTCGAGCAACGGGAAGGCGGCGAACTCTGGAAGGTCCACGTCGTGGTGGAAGATGAGGTCGGTCTCCATCCCGCCGTCCGTGACGTACGAGTGGCCGCCGAGTAGGTCAAGTCCTGTGTGTGTCACGGTGATGCATCCCTTCAATAGACTGTACGGTCCAGTGCAGCAGACCAGACAGTCTGATACAACGGGGTTATGTCCCGAGACGGTTCCTCGACCCGTGAGCGCATCCTCGATGCGGCCGAGCGCCTCGTTATCGACAACGGGTTCGCGGCCACCTCCGTCGATCGGGTGATCGCCGACGCGAGTTCGAGCAAGGGGGCGTTCTTTCATCATTTCCAGAGCAAGAACGACTTGGCCAAGGCCCTGGTTGAGCGGTATGCCGCCGCGGATCGCGCGCACCTGGATGAAGCGGTCGCCCACGTGCGGGCTCTGGACGTGGACCCGGCCGGCCGGGTGCTGGCGTTCGTCGAGCTGTTCGAACGTGGTGCCGATGAGCTGATGTCCGCGCAGTCCAGCTGCCTCTACGTCTCTGTGCTGACCGAACGAGACCTGGTCAACTCCGGGACCACCGCTGACATCGAACCGGCCATCACCGCCTGGCGTGACCAGCTGAGCCGTCTGCTGAGCGAGGCGCTGCCTGAGGAGGGAACCGTCGACACCGACGCCCTGGCCGATCACCTCTTCGTCACCTTCGAAGGCGCGTTCATCCTGAGCCGAGCCACCGGCGACAAGGCTCACATGCGCCGACAACTCCACGTCCTGCGCCAACTGCTGACGTCACTGCTGGCGCGACCCCACGCCGCGAGCGCAAGAGCACCCAAGGCGCGGTTCAACCCATAACCCACCACGAACAGTGAACCGTGACGCCAGCCGGGGGTCACCTGACCGCCAACGGGGCACGGGTTGCTGAGAGCGTGATCAGCTCGAGTGATTCGGGTCACCACACGAGGTGTCTCGCGGACCCAAGAGGCCACCACCATCTCGTGGTCCAACCCGACGCCGCTGACCAGTGCGGCCACGAGCAGACCGAACCCGTGGCGGCGAGGTCGATGCCGTAGCTGGTCGTGACGGTGGCAGCGGCTGAGACAAGCCGGCCTTGGAGCGTACGTGGGCCGCGACCGGGTGTGGCGAGAGCGCTCGAAACCACAGACGTGTTCATCGGGTTGGTCATCGGCTTGGTCCGGGTCAGGTGCTCACGGAGACGGGTTCTTGGCCGTCGTCGGCAAGGCCGCGGGGGCTCCGCCCTTCGACCTCGACGTGGAGGAAGGTGTCCGTGGCCGTGGCCGCTGCCACTTCACGAAGCAGGTCGTCGCGCGTCGGTCCGTCGCCGGGGTAGCGCGGCCCACCCATCCAGACCCCCAGGCGTGGCCCGACCTGCGGGTCAGAGAGCGCCTCGCGGGGGGTGGTGAGCAGTCCCGCCACCCGGGCGGAGGTCCGCGCGAGCACGGGATCGCCAGTGGCGCCGTTGAGCAGCGCCGTAGTCATCGCCCACGTCGGGTCTTGCGGGATGTACGGGAGGCCGAGGATGTCGGAGTCGATCTCGCCGAGCCGGTGCCGGTCAAAACGCAGGCTCGCGTCGACCCACGGTGTGACCCGCGTGGTGGTGGCGTCGGCGTAGGCGAGGGCGAGGGCCGACGCGTCCGTCGGTGCGGCGGCGAGCACGTCTCGCAACGCCACCGCCTGGATGGCGCCGATGGCGGCGCCGCGACCCAGCGAGGGGTTGGTGGCCGCCGAGGCGTCACCGACCGCGACCAACCCGGTCACGACCGGGCGGCCATCCCGGACGTAGTCACGGCGAACGTCCTCGAGGCCGGCGATGGGTGAGACCACCGTGATCGGGATGCCGTGCTGCAGCCACGGTGCGGCGACCGGACTGGTCCGGGCGGCGGCTTCCCAGGCGGCCTCCTCGCGCAGAGCGCGCAGGGCGCGGTCCTTGGCGCTGGTGACCAGCACGATGCAGTAGGTACCCCCGTCGCTCGGGAGTGTGAGGGTCGACCACGACGGGTGGTGTGACAGGGCCGGCCCGTGGCCCGTGGGGAGATGGCCGTCGCTGGCGCGGTAGTGCCTGCTGTAGTAGACGAAGCCGCAGGGCTCCCGGGTCAGGGCCGGGTCGGGGCCGCCGAGCCGGCGCAGCCAGCCGGGAACCGGGGTGCGGCGGCCACCCGCGTCGATGACGAGGTCGGCGGCGACGGTGCCCTGAGCGGTCGTGACGCCCCGCACGTCCGGGATCGGCCAGCCGGTGCCGGCATCCGCGACGAGGCCGGTGACGCGCACCCCACGCCGGAGGGTCAGGCCGGGCTGGGTGGAGGCGAGCCGGCTCAGGCTCGCCTCGAGCACTGGCCGGCGGGCCGTGACCGTGTCGAACGCCTCGTCGCCTGGCCGCCATCCGTGGGTGACGCGCTCGGGTTGCAGGTGCAGCGTGTTCACCTGGGCGGCGCCGTCCGATATCAGGCGGGTGAGCAGGTCGGGCAGCTCACGCGCCATCTCAGCGGTCCACCGGGGCAGCATGAGGTGGGGCTGGCGGAACTGGTTGACGCCCGGGCGTCGCCAGCCGACCCAGGCCTCCTCGGGGGTGGCCGGCGGCAGGGTGGGGTCACCGTCGAGGACGGTGACCCGGTGGCCGTCCCGCGCGAGCAGGATCGCGGTGGTCAGGCCGATCAGGCCGGCGCCCACGACGACGATCGTGCGGCGGTGGGTCAGGATGGTGGGCAGGCTGGTGGGCAGGACAGCGGGCTGGTTCATGGTGGTTCTCCTGGTCGGCGATCCGTCACCATCTCGCCGACGGGTGCTCACCGGACAGACCACTTCCTGCCCACTTTCAGCCCATGACCTGCGCTGTGTCAGTGACCGGCTGGTCGGGGCCGTTCCCCGATCTCGACCGCCCACAGCACCTCGACCAGTCGCCCCAGCGCTTGGGCGAGGTGGCGGCGGTAGGTGCTGAACGGCAGCCCGAGCACCTGTGCGGCCACCTCTTGCGACGGTGCGCTCTTGAGGTAGGTCCGTTCCAGTACGCGACGGTGCTCGCTCCCGCGTCGCTCATCATCGAGCGCCGCAATCCCTTGCGACAGTGCGGCAGTCAATGCGGTGACCCGATTCGTCGCCTCCAAGGGGACCAGCGCCGACCCGAGCAGCGGCGAGCCGGCGAGCCGGTCGGGCCGTCCGATCTCGAGGAGCGCGGCCCGGACCGCGGCGGCGAACGCGGCCTGCGAGAGCGGGGCCGGCCTGAGCATTTCAGGCGGTGGTGGCCCCTGTTCGCCGCTCAGCTCTCGGCGGGCCATCAGCTCGAAGAGCGCAGGGACCGGAAATCGGCGGCGGTCCCAGCCGTAGCCGACGAACAGCGGCGGCTGCGGCCCGACGACGGGGCTCGGAGGCGACAGCTCGAGCATCCGGGTCATGCCGAGGTACTCGAAGTAGGCGCCGTACTGCTCGGGCTCGCTGGTGATGATGAACGTCCAGGCGGCGGGTCGTTGACCCCACTCGAGCACGCAGGACACACCGTTGACGAGGAACACGGTGGGGTCGCGCTGGTAGCCCCGGGAGGACCCTGCGAAACGGTTGACGTTGACCCGTTCGCCCGGCCGTAGCGGCGCGCGCTCCTCCACGAGCGCCAGAACGGCCGCGGCGATCGGGTCGTCGACGTCGAGAGAGCCGCCGGTCGGTAGGTAGACCTGCATCGCGAAGGCCTCGACCCCATCGTCGGACCGCGCCCGGTACAGACAGCCCGGTTGCTCGGCGATGTATCGACCCGCCAGCGCGGCCGCCTGCGGCCCCTCGGCCTCCTCGATCAGCGTCAGGATGCCGGTGCGGTCTTCCGGGCCGGCCCGGGCGACCGGAAGGAGTCCGCCCTCTCGCAGCGTGGCCATCATCTCCGACAGGGGCCCCCGGCGGTGGAGGAAGAGCAGCTCGGCCGCAGCCCGGTCCGGATGCGGCTCTCCGGGATCTTTGAGCCGGCCGAGAAAGTACCGGCGGACGGCGACGTGCAACGCGACGTACGCGTCGGGTGACCGCTGGGCGAACTCGGCCTCGAAGACCTCGCGCACGACGTCATGGACGAAGAGTCCGACTGCTCCGCGCCGTACGTAGGGCCGAGACTCGAGCCAGTTCCACACCTCCTCGGCCCGCGAGCCGACGGTCGTGCGGAGCAGATCGGCCGTCATCCGGGTGGCGTGGGCGCAGGTGGCGAGCCCGGCCCGGTGGGCGGCATCCGGCACGTCGTCGACGAGCAACCGACACACCTGCGCCACGACATCCGGGGCGTCCGCGAGTTCGACGGGAAACTCGCTGCCACCGCGGGCCTCGGCCAGCATCGCGAGCACGAGGGGATGGCCGCGGCCGACACGCACGATGCCCGCTCGATCGGACGGGGCAACGCCGAGCCGGGCCAGCAGGTCGGCGCTCTGGGCGGCATCCAGCTCGGTGAGGCCGTGAATCCGGGCCAGTCGGCGCCACCCGGGGTCGAGACGCCAGGCGGTGGAGGGCAGCTCGCGTCCGGCGACCACCGTCACCGAGGTTCGGGGCCTGGCCGCCAGTAGGTCCTCGCGGACCCACCGGTCCAGCGGTGCCAACAGTTCGAAACTGTCCAGAAGCAGAACGTCCGGCCCTTCTTCGGGCCCGTAACCCGCCCGTGCGGACCGCGCGGCGATGGCTGCGGCAACCGCGGTACCGGTGCACTCGACGTCCTTGGCGTCGAGGTAGACCGGTCTGTGTCCCTTTGCGACGGCGAGGCGGGCGAACGCGTCGAGCAGGGTTGACTTCCCGATGCCACCCGGCCCGTGGACGAGGTGGACCCGGGCCAGAGAGGCGCCCGCCAACGAGTCGGCGAAGGCGGACAGTTCTGCGGTTCGCCCGACGAAGCCGTGGCCGCGCGCGTCGGCCAGCAAGCCGAGGAGTCCGTGTTCCCGTTCAGCAGCAGCCTGTGGCTCGGCCGGGCCCATGGGTCAGGGTAGCGCCGGGGTGTGGTCGGGGCCAGTGTCACGGACCCCGTGCGGCGGGCTCATCGACACGCCGGCCACGACGTCGAGGACCAAGGCAGCCACCGCGGCCGGCGCGTCGAGCGGTGGGAGGTGGGCCGTACCCTGCAGGATCACCACTTGGGCGTCCGAGACTCGCTCAGCGATCGCGGCGGCGACGACGGCAAAGCCGGGAAGGTCGTACTCTCCGACGACGAGAAACGTTGGTACGGCTAACGACTCCAGCACCGGCCAGACCGGTCGGGTAGCAGTCACGGCACCAGTCGAGATGGCCCTCAGCGCGGTACCGTTCATCTCTGCGAGGAGCTCGCGCGGGACACCGGTGACCCGGCCCTCGGGCTGACCGATGCCGTCGAGCCAGTAACGCAGGTCGAGCCGGTTCACCAGGTCGAGATCGCCGGATGCCGCGGCTGCCGCAGCCTCGGCGTCACGCTCATCCTCTGTCGGCGCGAGCACCCACAGGTCGTCGGGAGTGTCGTCGGGCACCGAGCCGATGACGACGAGTGCGAGCACCTCCTCGGGATGAGCCAGAGCCAGCTCGAGCCCGAGCGCCCCACCCTTGCTGTTGCCGACCACAACGGCCGGTCTTGAACCCGTCGCCGCGGTGACGGCCCTGAGGTCGCAGAGCGGGTCGTGCGGCTCCTCCTCCCACGTGGTGCTGCCGAAGCCTCGCCGGTCGTACGCCACGACACGATGCCCGGCATCCGCCCAGACCCGGGCGCACTCCTGCCACACCCGGCTATCGGCGACGCCGGGGTGCAGCGCCAGGATCGGCGTGCCACCCGCGTCCCACTGCCGTACGGCGAGACGCGAGGACCCGTTGGAGACAAAGGAAGCCTCGAGGCCCCCGACCGATCGGGGAGGACTCATCACATGAGTCTTCCACCGTGCCGGACGGACGTCACCGGGTTTGTCCGCGGCAACTAGAGATCGGGCCGATGGAACGAGCTGATGCAGGACCCTCTTTCCGTCCTTCTAAAAAAGACCCCCCGGCTTCGGGGCGGCCGCCCGGGGAGGCTGTTCCAGGCGGAGGTGGCGGGGCTCCGGAATGCCCTGTCAGGGGGTGAGCGCTTCAGCCACCGATGACAGCACCAGTTCGGGACGCCGTTCCCAGATGATGTGGTCGGCTCCGGCCGCGGTGATGAGGTGGGAGTTACTCGACAGGCCGGCCAGCCGGCGCTCTCCGGCCTTCCAGGCTGCGTCGAATTGTGCGGCGTCGACGGCCCTGGGTAGTTGCGGTGACTGTCCGGCCACGAGGACCCAGAGCGGTACGTCGATGCGGTTGATCCGGTCGTAGGCCGTCCACGACTTAGGGTCGAGGCTTTCGAGGTTGGACTGCGGGTCGTCGAAGCGGCGGTCGGACTCGATCATCTCGGTCAGTTCGAGGTCTCCCGGGTCTGGCGGTGGTACGAGCGAGGGTAGGGCCGCCTGAAAGCCGGGTGGGGTGGGGTCGAGTAGCACCAGGGCCCGGGCGTCGCGCGGGTGGCGTGCGGCCCAAGAGACGGCGATGGGGCCGCCGAGAGAGTGCCCGACGACCACCACGGGGCGAGGCAGTCGCAGGGCCGAGATGACGCCGTCAAGGTCGTCGGCGATGTCCTCGAAGGTCTGGACGGCAGGCGGGGAGTCGCTGTTCCCTATCCCGAGGCGGTCGTACATGCAGGTGCGTGTGGTGGCGCCCAGGCGGGTAGGCACCTCGCCCCAGTCCGCCATGGTGCCGCCATAGCCGATGACGAGCATCACCGCTGGCCCTTGCCCGCTGCACTGGGCTTTGAAGTGGTGGCCGTTGACGACGAGGCCCTGCTCCGCTTCCAACGTGGCCGGGCTCGAAGTCCGAGCTGCCGTGGCACGCGGGCTCGGAGATGGTGCCCGTTCGGTCGTGGTGCATGCGGCCAGCAGGATCAACAGGCTCCAAGCCGCAGCCTGCATCGCGCGAGGACGGGACATTCTGATCTTGCCCACGGCACCTCCTCCGTCGACGTCCGTCAACCCCATAGTGGCCCCGACCGTGGTCGGCGCGCAGGCGAACCGCTCAGGGACAGCACGTGAGGTTCACGTCGGGAAGTCAGGTCCAGCCGTCGGAGGCTGAAGCCCGCTGATCCTCGCTGCGGCCCGACCTAACGGGGCGACTCGACGCAAGCCGCGACGGGAGCGGGTTGAGTCGCGGTCAACGCGAACGCGAGACCGCCCCTCGTCATGAGGTTGCTGCGTCAGGCGGGGAGGGCGCTGGTCCCTGGGCCGTGGAGCCGAGGGGCCGCGACGGCGCTGCGTCCGGTGAGCAGGAGCAGGAGGGTGAGGGCGGTACCGCTCACCTGTGGACCGGTGCCGACGGTCCAGGTGATGTCGGTCGCGGACAGGGCGAGGTGGCCGAGCCGTCGCTGGGCCCGGAAGGGCCACCCCATCTGCCAGACCCGGTCGAGGCTCGAGCGTGCGTACTCGACGGGAACGTCGAACTCTCGTCCGAGCGGAAGAGCCATGTCCTGGCTGTGCACGATCAGGTCGAAAAGCGAGTTCCGCGCGTCGAGCACCCGCGCGGTCCGTCGGTCGCCCGCATGGTCCCGGATCCGGGTGATGATCATCGACTGTTCGACGGAGCCGTAGCGGCGGGCGAGGATGGTGTTGACCCGATTCGGGTCGAACCCCGCGCGCGGCGCCGCAGCCATCATCTCCCACGTGGTGATCGTGGGCACCAAGGACAGGTGGCCGGCCACGTCCCGGATCCGCCACCCGGGGCAGAGGGAAGGCTGGTCCCAGTCTTGCGGGGTCAAGGTCTGCAGGAAGTCAGCGACGCTTGATCGCATCGCTCTCACCGCGTCCCAGTACGTGTCGTCGGGCTTCACCAGCACCGAGCCCACCTCCCAAACCAGTCCGAGCCTCGAACCCTTATTAGTCCGAACCTCAGACCATTATTAGTCCGATACTCGGACTTATGCAAGGGTGGAGCATGAGCCAACGCGTTGAGGAGCCCATGAACCTCGGCCTTCTCCTGTTTCTGCCCTACCGCTTCATGGAGTCCGCGGTCATGGCCGAGCTGAAGACGCACGGGCACGACCTCCCGCTCAGCCATGCACGGGTCTTCCAAAGAATCGGCCTCGATGGGTCGCGCATGAATGATCTCGCCGTCGCCGCACAGATCAGCAAGCAGACCCTCACCTCGATCGTCGATCAGCTCGAAGCACAGGGCTACGTCCGCCGCAGTCCCAGCCCGCACGACGCGCGAGTGCGGCTGGTGACCATCACCGATCGAGGGCAGGAGCTCATCGCCTTGAGTCAACCCGTCGTCACGGCGATCGAGGCGACCTGGACCAGCCACCTCGGCCACGCCCACGCAGCCCAGCTGCGCCACCTACTCACCGCTCTCGTCGAAATCACGGACCCGCTCGCGGCCGGTTGACTCGAAGCCGCATCCCAGCGTGCTGCCGCAGCCTCACAGTGAGCACGCGCAGGTCGCGAGCCACCGTGGCGCCTGCTGCAGTGCGCCGCGTCAGGCGTCCAGACCGGCCAAGGCGGTGAGGGCGGGAACCGCTTCTGTGGGCGGTGGCAGCTCGCCCACCGCGGCCGCGATGCGGCGTGCTGACGCGGCGTAGGTGGCACCCTGGAGCAGTCGGTGGACCGCCGCCGCAGAACTCGCCACAGCGGCTGGCCCGATCCCCGCGGTGAGCCCAGCCCCCACCGCCGCGACATGCTCTCCGTTCACGACCTGGTCGGAGCTGAAGAGTGGCACGACCACCTGGGGGACGCCGGTCGCCAGTGCGCCCATGGTGGTGCCGAACCCGCCGTGCCCGAGCATGGCTGCGGCGTGGGCGAGTACGGCGCCCTGGGGCCACCATCGCACGACGTGGGCATTGCCCGGCAGTGGTCCGAGGTCTGCCGGGTCGAGCCTGCGCCCGACCGTCAGCATCACCCGTGCATCGACACCAGCGAGGGCGTCCAGCGCCGTGCGGAACACCCCGGCGAAAGAGGGCAGCGATCCGGTGACCGAGCCGAAAGTGACGTAGACCAACGGGGCGTCGGGGTCGCCCCAGTCGGGCAGCGGATGGCTGCTGATGGTTGGCGGCGGTTCATGGAACCGCAGGAAGCCGGCTGCTTCGGGTGGGATCTGGCCGGTCGGGTGGTCCAAGTCCTCCGGCACCAAGCTGAGGACGACCTCGGCGGTGAGCGCGGCCGTCATCTGGCCCTCGCCGAGACCGGCGAGCCGACCCAGCCCCTCCAACGGGTCGCTGATGGTCTCAGCGAATCGAGAGACGATCTCGTGCATGCCGATACAGACCTGCACGTGCGGCACCCCGCCGCGCTCGGCCGCGGCGAGCGAGGCGAGCTCAGCGGTCTCACGGATCACCACATCGGGGCGCCAACGCTCGACCGTCTCGATGAGCGAGGGCAGTGCGGCCTGCGCATCAATCCGCGCGAACACCTCACGGATCACGAGGGCGTCGGCCGCTTCGAAGGTCAAGGTCGGCAGCCTGGCCATGATGGGTCCGATCAGCCGAGGTGGGGGCTCGGCAAACGGCTCGTGCGGGAACCCGGCCCCTGCCACAGCGGCGGCGTATGACGCGGGAGCGGCTACTCGTACTTCGTGGCCCGCCACCGCGCAGGCCCGCGCGAACGGCACCAGCGGCCCGAAGTGGCCGTCGTTGGCTGTCGTGGCACACAGCACGCGCATAGGCCGAGGGTCCCACCCGGTGTTCCCCGCGGCAACGGGGGTACGCAACCGCCTCGCCTGGAGGCGCCGCTATGGGGTCGCGATTCCTCGCGCAAGAACGCGGTCACCGCTACCTGCCCGTGTTCACCCAACGTGGCCCACCGGCACGGGTAAGGCTGGCCCCTGCCACATGGACGGCATCCATCCCTACACGTGGCTACGAAAGCTGCGTTCGACGCCAGCACCAAGTCCAACCCGTCTCGCTCCGCGCGACACGAACTCGACAGCCGATCATCGGCCCGAGCGCCCGGCGAAGTTCATGGTCGGCCGTCCCGTCTCCCCCTCGGCACGAGAGTGCGTTTCTGCCCAACGCGGACTGAGCGGCCCAGACCTCTTACACCCGTCTCAGGGTTTCCATGCGAAGCTCAGAGCCCTCTCGCAACGGCTGCCACTCGCCGGTGGGAACGAACCCATGCGCTTCGTACAGGCGGCGTGCGTCGTTCCCTTCCGTGACATGGAGGAAGACGGTGCGGCCTCTCTGGTCGGCCCCGTCGACGAGTTCCTGGAGGATTCGGCTCCCCAGACCCCTGCCTCGCCATTCCGGCTCGACCCACATGCCCCAGACAAAGGCTTCGTCGGAACCATGAGGCGTGTACAGGCCTCCCATGGCCACCGCCTGATCACCATCGAAAGCCAGGATCACCGGACTCGGCCCACCCGCTCTACCCCTCCAGATCGGTTCAGCATTCGAGGTCACTTCCGCGAGCGTCACGCTGAAAGCGTTCGGCGAATCGGTCAGCGCCCGCAGCCTCAGCTCGCGAAAGGCCGCCCAGTCCTCGCCGGAGATCACCCGCAACTGCATGTTCATCCCTCACCGCGGACCCGGCGCGCAGTACCCCGGTTGAGCGCCAAGTGTCCACCCAGGAACCCAGCACCCACCATGACCGCGTTCGCGCAGATTCCCAGTCCGGCCGCGGCCGAGTACCGGCCCCGCACCCTGGCCACCAGTGAGCCCATGAACAGGAAGGTCGCGGCGTCGGTACCCAACGCGTGCACAGCCCCGACCCGGCGTTCGCTGCCCGTCATCTCCGCCCAGTCGGCAGCCCCGGCCACGGCGGTCGGAACAGCTACCGCGACCCCCGCGCTCGTCAACACGGTGGCCGCGTGACGCGAGGAGGGCCCGCCCAGGACGTCGAGCAGGGTCACGCTGGTCCAACAACCCAGCGTCAGGTCGGTAAGAACGGGATGCAACGAGTGCCCGAGCACATCACTGTGCAGCGGGCTGCGTCGCGCCCACTGCAGCACTGGGCCGTAGAAGAACTTCTGCGCATCGGCCACCCGTTCGGAGACAGAACTCTCAGCGACGGCCTGGGCAGCACGGCGCGGCAGTGACATCGCGACCATCCCTGTGAGGATACGCCGCCGAGTGAGACTCCGCGCCGGCCTTCTTTTCGTCAAGACCTCCTCGGGCGTCGGGTGGGCGGTGGCTGGATACTCCCGTTCCACAAGCCGGTGGGCCCGGTGCCGACACAGGTCGGCTACACGAGTAGGTTCGCGATCCGGTAGTTGTCACGGCAAATGAGACGTTCCAGCCCATTTGTTGAGTTCATGAATCCTCTGGTTCTGCCGTGGTTGGCGGGGTCGTTGATGGTGACTCGTTCGTTCAACCCTGGTGCTTGCGGGCGTCGGTGGAACCGCTCGGGATGGGCGGCGTGTGCCTCGTCGAGGACGCGCTGCCGGGCGGCCTCGCATCTTCGTGATGTCCCAAGAACGCACGGCGTTGGCGCAGATCGCGACCAGCTCCGGGATGGTTCGTGGCGGATGAATGGCCTCGCGGCGGCGTTCCCCGCCCATGCCGGCTGCGGCCAGGATGTGCGGTACATCGTGCGGGCCCGAACACCAGTAGCGGCCCTCGTCGAGCTCACGCGCCTCACGTGGGTCACCGACGAGTTCGCGCAGGCCTCGCTGTTGAGCACAGCGAGGACCTTCTCGCGCTCGACGGCAGTGAGCTCGCCCGGTGCATCGGTCGGCGTCGTGGCCCATGCATCCGCAGCCTGGGGTGGGCGTGACGGTGATGGGTTGCTCGGGAGCGACCGACCAGCTGACACGTGTGCACCACCCCGACCGGCGGCGTGAGGTCCTGGGCGGACTCGGTCTGGCAGGATCCGTACGCGGTCTTCTGCATCGCGCGTTCTTCGAGGACAGAGCTTCCAAGAACGCGACACCCTTTCCCAGACCTCCAAGGCATCCTCGCGGCGCGCGATCACCTCGTCCTTCGCGTCGAGCTCACCCCGCAGGCGCGTGTTCTCCCGCTCCAACTAGACGATCCGAACCTCCTCCGTACTACGGCCCGTGCCGGACGGGCGACCTCGCCGCGTGCCACCCTCGAGGGTGCCGGCCTCGGTCGCGGCCCGCCACTGCTGACATGGGAGTCATAGAGCCGTTCGCGGCGCAACACAGCACCCTTGCAACTCGGCCTGCGATGAATCGATGTACTCCATGAATCCAGTTCGCCTGTCCCCGCACCCAGCCTAGATACCGGCCAGTTCCTGCGCCTCACAGGAGTCCTTCGGAGAGGGATGGCTCAGTTCGTTCAGCAAGCGCCCGGATCGACGGGCCATCGCGCCGAACTCATTCCGCTGCCCGCGAGCAGCGTCGAACTCCGGCGGGAGAGTTCCGGCCACCCACTCAAGACTAGCCGCGGTGGGGGGCAGGTTCCGCGCGACCGGATCGCGGCAAGAGCCGACGGACTATGCAGGTCGCTGCGGCTCGGGCAAGCTGGGAAGGTCGGGGAAACGATTCGATGGTGGTGGCTTTGGTCATCGGTTGGCCGCGTTGTCAAGCCAACCCCCGACGACGAGACTCATAAACTGCGGTTGGCATTGGAAGCCCAAGCTGGCGTAGAACGGCTCGGCGTCGTCGGTCTGAAGTCCGATGTGCTGGCCGGGTACCGCCGTTACCAGTTGCCCAACCATGGAGGTCGCAACGCCCCGCCGGCGGACGGTGGATTGGGTCCAGACATCCAGAAGGTACGCGTTGCTCACCCCATCGGAGAGGAGTCTGGCCATCCCGATCAACCGGCCGTCCAGCCAAGCGAATGCGACATGGTCCGCCTGCTCGAATGACCTCCGCAGCGCGGAAGCCGATCGGCCATTGTCGAAGTCATCGGCAGCAAGGTCGGCTTTGGCCTGCTCCCAGTTGACCCTCTCGAGGTGGTCGTCGATCACGCCACGGAATGCGTTCGGCATGCAGTCATCATGCGCCCAGCAAGGCTGGGGCCGCATCCGTAATTTCGGTGGAACGCCCCGAACCATCAGCGGCACGACCGGACGTTTCGCTAGTTCGTCGTGCCGAGAGCAGGCTGGTCGACCGGCGCCGGGGTGACGCAGAAGGCTGGCCGCCCGCTGAGCCCGCCTTTGGAGGTAGCCTCGCCGGCCAAGCGCGAAGACCCAGCTGACCATGAGGGACCCGGAACGCGTTGCCGACGCTCACTGATGTCGAGCCGTCTCAACGTCGCCTCAGGGGCGTGTAGGACGTGGAGTGCCTCTTGGTCATACAAACCGACGATCTGGCGAGGCTTCGGCCACGCTCCGTGCTGGCGGCCATGTCGTGATCTCGCCTGCCGGGGTGGCGGGCCCGCTACTCCTCCTCGCCCAGGTAGGTCACCAGGCCGTGCTGGAGTGCGTAGAGGCTGGCGCCGACCCGGTTGGTCGCACCGATCTTGGTGTAGGTGCGCTCGACGTGGTTGCGCACGGTCTTCTCGCTCAGCACCAGCCGGCCCGCGATCTCTCGGTTCGAGAACCCACGAGAGACCAGGCCGAGAATCTCGTGTTCTCGAGGGGTGAGCAGGTCGTCGCGCCGAAGCCTCGATGGGCGGTGTCCCGCGACGTCGAGAACCGCGTCGACGCAGTCGGGATCGAGCCGGCCCGACCGGCTCCTGCCACGCAGCCGCTCCCTGGCCTGCTGGGGGGACATCGCGTCACGGTAGGGCCGCGGTTCGAGCGCCGACTGGTAGGCGACCGCTGCTGCCAGGATGCGCTCGCTGCGCCCGAGCGTTGTTCCTCCGACACCGAGCGGAAACCCGGTGCCGTCGAGATGCTCGTGGTGCGCGCGGGCGACCGTGCGCACGGCGCCCAACCCAGGGATGCGGTCGAGCACGCGCTCGGTCAGGTACGGGTGCATCCGCACTCGCTCCCACTCCGAGGGGCTCAGGCTGCCCTGGTTCGCCCACAGCTGGTTCGAGACGCCGAGCCGGCCCAGGTCGTGCAGGTGCCCGGCTCGACGGAGTGTGCGGACCTCGGCGGGACCCATCCCCAGCCGCTCGCCGGCCGCCGCCGCGAATGCGGCCACCGCCCGTGAGTGACCCAGCGTGAAGGGACACTTCAGATCGACGAAGTCACCGATGGCGCACACCAGCTGGTCGAGGCGCTCGCCGGTGAGCCGGACCTCCCGGTCGGGAGCCCAGTCGAGGGCTTCCTTCCACACGTCACCGTCGGGGGCGGCGGCGAACAGCTCCTCGGGGTTGGCCAGCGCGGCGTCGACCACAGCAGGGTCGAACTGGCCGCCTCGTCGGCTCCTGGCCATCGCGGTCATCGCGTCGAGGCCGTAGGTGCGGTGGTGCACCTCGGCGATGTCGGCGAACTGCGCGACCCGCATCTCGATGGGGATCTGGTCGCCCGAGACTCCGACCGGCAGCCCCCGGCCGTCGTAGCGTTCAAAGGTGTAGGCGAGCGTGGTCGCGACCTCCGGCGAGAGCCCGATGTGCTGCGCGAGCGACGCTGCCGAGGCGCAGTGGGAGTGCACCAGCGCAGCGAGCTGGCCGTGAGCGTCTCGAAACAGCGTGCCCATCACTTTCAGCCGCTGTGGAAGCGGTTCACCCTTGGCGACGTTGCCGAGCAGGAACCGCAGATAGGGGATGCCGGCCCAGTCGACCAGGTACGCGTCGTGACGGACCGCGATGTCGTCGCCGAACCAGCGGGCGTACTCCTGGGAGTCGGCATGACACCCGATCCACATCACCAGGGTGGAGTAGTAGACGGTGTCGCGCTGCTCAGGTGAGAGCCCGAGCCGGTCGGACAGTCGGCAGGCGATCGTGGCCGAACGGAGCATGTGCTCGGCGGGCTGACCCAACCCCAGGTCGATCGCGACCGAGAGCGCGCCCAGCACCTCGACGAGTCGAGGAAGATCCTCACCGCCGTGTGTGCCCGGACCGGTCATGGGCTGATTCTGCTCCTCACGACGCCGCTGGTCACGGGCTTGCAACGTGGCACCCGCCGTACACACAAGTGCGGGACGACGACGGCGGGTGGGTGCGTTGGATCACAGGACCGCGCAGTGACGACCGACCCTCGTCACCAACGGATCGCCAGCACCCTGTTGAAAGGCGTCTCGGCGACCGAGGCAAACCGGGTGAAGCCACCCGCCGTCACGACGTCGCGGATGCGGGCGGGCCCGGCCTGGGTACCGAGCGCCAGGCCGACGTCCTGCGCGAGCGAGGACGGGGTGCACAGCAGCGTGGAGAAGCCGTAGTAGGCCCGCCCGACCGGGTTGAGGTTGTCGCTGACGGTGTCGCCGGCCATCGGCTCGACGACCATCCAGGTGCCGTCGGGGGCCATCGCGCCGTGCACGTGCCGCGCCGCACCGACCGGGTCACCCATGTCGTGCAGGGCGTCGAAGGTGGTGACCAGGTCGAAGCCGGTGCCGGGGAACGCGGTCGCAGACGCCACCTCGAACCGCACCCGGTCGGCCACGCCAGCTTCGGCAGCTCGCTGCCGGGCTGTGTCGATCGAGGCGGGGTGGTAGTCGAAGCCGGTGAAGGTGGAGCTCGGGAAGGCCTGCGCCATGATGACCGTCGACGCCCCGTGCCCGCACCCCACGTCGGCGACACTGGCGCCGCGTTCGAGCTTGTCGATGACACCATCCAACGCCGGCAGCCACTCGCCGACGAGGTGGGCGTTGTACATGGTGCGGAAGAACCGCTCGCAGCCGTCGTGCACGTCAGCGTGGTGCTCGTGCCAGCCCAGACCGGCCCTGTTGCGGGCGGCGGCGAGCACGTCGTCGACGTCGTGCGTCGTACCGAGCGCGATCTGGAAGAAGCCGGGCAGGTAGGCCGGGCTGTTCGGGTCGGTGAGGGCGGCCCGCTGCTCGGGTGGCAGGGTGTACCGGCCGGTGGTGGGGTCGTACTCGACGTAGCCACCGGCAGCCTGGGCGCCCAGCCATTCGCGGGCGTAGGGCTCCCCGGTCGCGGTGGCCTCGGCCAGCTGCGCCGGCGTCACCGGCCCGCTCGCCATGGTCGTGTAGTAACCGAGCTTGTCGCCCAGCACGACGAGCGCGGTGTTGAGCGTCGCGCCGACCTCGTCGACTGCCTTGAAGACGAAGGCCATCAGCTTGTCGACGTCGAGGGGGGGTGCCTGCTGTTGAACGGTCATGACGTTTCCTCTCGGTGCGGGTGTGAGTTGCGGTTTGGCTGTGTCGTGAAGGTCGGCCTGGTGCGCGTACGCGGCCAGGCGGTCGCCGGTTCTGAAGGAGCGGGTGGCGCTGCCAGAGGCAGCCCTCCGGAACCGGAGGCGTCAGCGAGGGTCTGCCATCTCGCGCCGAGCGCCGGTCGCTCGGGTGGCCGCCGTGAACCGCGCCCGGCCGGCGAAGAAGAGACCCCGCTGGGGCAGCCAGAAGTCGCCCAGATGCGCCTGTTCCGTCAGTGGGCCCATGGGGCCGAGGTCGTTGCCGTCCATCGTGGCGTGGCCGCCGACGACTCGCCACACCCGCAGCGGCGCCATCTTGAAGCGCGGGCCGTTGGGGGTGCGTCCTTGCAGCCTGATTCGCCCCGACCGGAGCACGCCGCCGGCCATGGGGCTCATGGCGCCGAGCACGGCCGTGCTGTTCCAGGCGGGCGGTGGCGTGGCGCCACCCAGCACTGACATCAAACGGGTGGCTGGTGTCGCCCCGAGTCTCAACCGCCACGAGAGACGGGCCCCGACGGTGACGTCGACGGTCCAGTCGTCTCGCCAGGCCACCTCGATCGCGGGCACCCGCTCAACGGCCGTCACCGACCCGAAGTAGCGCGGACAGCTGACGTCGGGGTCGACGCTCGTGAAGATGGTCCAGCGGCCCATCGGGTCGCGGTACCAGACCGTGCGGTACGGCGTGCCCACCGAGCTGGCCACCATGTCCCGAAGGCCGAGGTGGCACCCCCCGATGAACGGCACCCCCATCGCGCCGTACCCGGTGAACCGCTCGTCAGACCCTCGGGCCAGGCGGGGTTTCGCCGCGATGGTGGTGGCTGCTTGTCGTGGGGTCGTGAACATGACACCAGCGTCACCCCGAGGCCCCCACCGGGTCATGAGGCATCGGCCTCAACTTCTCGTGCTGCCCACGCGACAGCGGATAAGCCGATCGCGATACTTCGGGGTCGAACCGGTCGACGCCGGTTCGAAGAACGGATCAGTTTCCGACTGGCGGAACTGGGAGCGGGCGTACCCGGTCTTGGCCGCTCGGCCCTTCACGTCCAGCGCTACGAGCTGGGTCGAAGCAGTCCGAACGGCTGTGGGACTGATCGCGACGACGCCGTGGGCCGACCCAGTGTCAACCTCGGCGGGAGGTGATGCCGTCGGTGTGCGGGCCACCCCCGCCCCGACGAAACGGGGGCTCAGAACGTGGCGGGAATCCGGCCCGGATATCTCCGAAGCTGTCAGTCAGGTGACCACCCCGACCAGAGTGACAACCGCGGTTGCCACCAGCACGAGCAGCACCCCGGTACGAAACTGCTGCTCCGACATCTTGCGCATCAGCCGGTCCCCCGCCAGCCAGCCGATCGGGATCCCGACGAAGCCGCCGAGTACCACTGCCGCGACCTCGACGTTGAGAAATCCGAGCACCCCGAAGGCGATCACCGCGATGAGGTCTTGGCCGACGAAGATCCCCTGCATCGTCGCCCGGAACTCGCGGGCAGAGTAGTTCGAGGCTTGGAGCGCCAGCGCCACGGGCGGGCCGTTCATGCCGGTAGCGGTCAGCAGCACCCCACTGGCCAGCCCCGCGCCACGTTCGACCCCGGCTCCTGCGGGCAGACTGACGCGGCGCCAGAGGAGAAACACGAGAGCCAACACCGTCACGCCGATGACCAGCGACAGCCAGCGGCTGTCGAGCCGTGCGAGCAGGACTAAGCCCAACGGCATCCCGACGAGACTGGCCAGGAAGAATCTGCGGGCAGTGCGGACCCGCACATGCGCCCGCTCCCGATAGCCGGTGCCGGCGGTGAGAAAGAAGCCGAGGACCGTGGTCGCGACCACCGCCGTGCGCGTGTCGACCGCCAGCGCGAAGATCGGCACCGCGACCAACGCGGAACCGAACCCGGTGACGGCCTGGGCGGCGCTGGCGAAAGCGAAGACCCCCAGCCCGACCATCGCGAGACCGACGAAGTCCATGGGTTGGGTCACTGACCTAGGATGCCGGATGCACCGACCACGCGGCGCAGTGACCGCCCCAACCACGCGGCACAACCCCACCCAGCAGGCGAAAGGCGATCTGTTGAGTGCCGCAAGTCGCTGAACGGCATTGTCAGACAGAGGCTTTCGGAGCTGGCGAGGGGACTCGAACCCCTATCCGCCTGTTTACAAGTCACGCAGTTTCTGACGCGCGACACGCGGGCTGACCTGCACCAGCAGGTACTTGTACAAGGTCACTGCTCCCGGCCGGACTTCGCCAGCACCCTCACGCCGGCCGAACGCGAGGCCATGATGGCCCTGTCGGCTACTGGACCGGCCACTTGAACGCGGGACGAGTGATGATCCTCACACCGGTCGCGGATCCGACCGGGGACTGGGGCATGGGTGTCGTGAGCACCGAGTCGATCGAAGATGCCCGATCCATCGGCGACGCTGACCCGGCGGTGCTCGCTGGAGTCGGCCGGTACGAAGTCCGGGAACTGCCAGGCGCGATGGTCCCGGCAAGTGCGTCACCGCCCGCTCGAGCGGACGCGGCGCCTCATCCCGCCCGGTCAGCGATCCGCTTGTCGGACAGCGTCAGTGCCGGACGAGATGTCGGTCGGGACAGTAGGGGCGACGACGGAGGTGGCGAAGTGATCGACCTCGGTGACCGTGAGCGTGCGGCCAAGCCGAAGACCTCGGCCGCTGCACCGGGAGCCAGTAGCCCGGGCATCGGTGCAGCGATGGGCGAGCGATTCTCCTGGCGTGTTGGCCGCCGCATACACCACGACATGTTGAGCCTGGAACGAGGCCGGCGGTCCGTTGTTCAAGGACGGCCTCAACCACGTGACGAAGTACGCCGCGAGCTCGGATCCAGACGCCGAGGTGTCGTGGCCCAACTCCACCCTGCTGACCGGCGATGTTCCTGCCGGAGCTGGAGCGCTGCGCAAGCAGGCCGGAGGAAACCTCGTGATCATGGGTAGCGGCCAGCTCGTCCGGTCGCTGCTTTCCCGCGGCCTGGTCGACGGGCTGTTCCTCATGATCCACCGACCGTGCTGGACTCTGGCCACCGCCTGTTCGGGCCCGCCTTGACCAACTGCAGCGAGGCCTCGGCGCAGGCGTCGCCGGACGGTGAGGCAGCGGATGCCCCGGCCTGGCCCGTGTGGGAGCCGCACGCGGCGAGGGCGAACAGGCTCGCCGTGCCGAGGATGGCGAGGGCAGATTGGACACGGACGATGGGACTGCTTCGGGCGTGGTCGCTCACCGGGAGGAAAGCTGCCAGCGAGTCCGCCGTTTTCGCGGCTGCCGGTTCCCTCCCTCGATCGTGGTGGGTCAGGCGCTGTCGGCCACCATGCCTTCGTGAGAGCCCTGACCTGCGCGTCGAGCAGATGGCGGCCGAGGACGACGAGGCCGTCGCGAGACTGCCGCAGCCTCGTATCGACGAGCAGAGACGTGCGTTACCGATCCGCTCTGGGATGATCACCGAGGGTCAGAGGCGACGCGCGATGAGCGCGGCGCTCAGTTCGGCGGCCCCGCTAGTAGTGCCAGGATCGAGTCCGACAAGGTCAGCGATCCGTTTCAACCGGTTGTTGACGGTGTTGGGATGCACCTGCAAGGCACGCGCAGTGCGTCCTCGGTCAAGGTTGGAGGACAGGAAGGTCTCCAGCGTCTCCATGAGCCCGACCTGCTCCTGGAGCGGATCCAGCAGACTTTCCAGGTAGTCGTGGGGCAGACCCGGTCGGCTCAGCGGTACTCCACTGCCACGGATTGGAGCCGGTGGAGCCCTGGTCCGCGTCCGAGTGACCGGACCAGATCCAAGATCTCTGCGGCCCTGCGCGCGGCTTGGCTGACATCGGTGGTCGCCGCAGCGGGCCACGTTGCCGCGGTGACCGGTGCACCCGCAGCGTCGGCGACGAGCCCCACAAGCACCTCGAGCGACGCGTGGTCGGTCTGCCGTCCCGGGGCGCTGGGTACCAGCAGGTGGTCCCACTCGGGCTCGAGGACGGCGAGCAGGCCGTCATGACGCTGTCTGTCGATCGCGCCTCAGGGCAAGCTTGCCGCCGGTAAGACCCGAGCAGAAGCGATGCGCTGCCTCAAGCGTCGGATCTCTGAGGCCCTCTATCGACAGTTGATCGCTGACGCCCGCGTGGCCGGCGCGGGCCCGGGAGGGAACTGCGGGCGACTCTGACATCCAGCGCGGCCCGCCCTGCCCCCGCACATCGACACTTCGGATCAGCCACTACCCGGACCCGCACCCACGACGCTACCGGCCGCCACGACCCCTGCGAACCCCCCTCCGGGGCCGGCTCCCCGGCAGGCGCGCCGACGCGCCGGAGCCGTCAAGGTGCGCGCCCCACCGGACGAACGACCTTGACGGCGACCAGCGCCGAGCACACTCCAAAGAGCCGATCCCGACCCCTTGACAACAGAGGGGAGCCGGATAGACGCGCGCCTCTGGATCGTGAATACACGAGCCGAATTGACCTAGCGGCTGAGATGGCCCCGCTGACGTGGGCCATCTATGCCGGCGTCGATCGCCTTGGTCAGGTCGTCCCGTGAATGGATGCCGAGCTTGAGGTAGACGTGGCGCAGGTGGTACTCCACGGTTTTAGGGCTCAGGAACAGTCCTACTGCCGCCTCGCGGGTGGTCTGCCCCGCGGCCAGGAGCACTGCGATCTGGCGTTCCTGTGGGGTGAGGCCGCCCAACACGCTGGACCCGCGTCGCATCACCGTCTGACCCGTCGCTTCCAGCTCGGCTGCGGCGCTCTCGGCCCAGGGCTGCGCCCCCAGCAGTTCGAAGGTCTCCAGCGCCGCGTGCAGCAAGGGCCGCGCGTCGACCCGACGCCGCGACCGGCGCAGCCACGCACCGTAGGCCAGCCGGGTCCGTGCCGCCTCGTACAGGTCAGGCGTCTGGTCGTGCAGTGTGAGGGCCCCCTCGAACTCTTCCTCCGCCGCGGCCGGCTGAGCGGTCAGCGCCGTGGCGCGGCGCGCTCTGGCCAAGGCCCACGGTTGGCCTTTGGCTCTCGCCGCGGTCATGAAGTCGCGGGCCACTTGCGCGGCGCGCACCTCGTCACCGAGCCGGCAATGGCATTCCACCAGTTCGGCACCCGGCCACAGGTCCGGGTCCTTCACCCCGAGGTCGGCCAACGCCGCGGCCAGCGATGAGTAGGCCTCGGCGGCTTTGGCGGCGTCGCCTGACGCGGCCGCCAGGTCCCCGGCAGCGTGCAGGGTCCACAGCCGAGCCAGGTGCGCCGAGTTCCGTGCGGCGAGTTCTCTGGCCTCCGAGGCGTGAGCGCGCGAAGGATCGGATGCACCCGTGCGTGCTTCCAGGCAGGCCAACCCGGCCAGAGCAAGGGCGAGGTCGTTGAGCTGACCGGTCTCGCGTGCGATCTGGATTGCCTCGGTGTAGCCGACTTCGGCGTCGGCCCAGCTGGCCGTCCCCGCGTCGTCGCGGGCCACGAGGGTCAGTAGGAAGGGCAGCATGCCCACCGCAGCCCGGTTTCTGACGGTGCGCACGGCCGTCGCCATGACTGCCCGTGCGAACCCGGTCTCGCGCAGGAACAGTGGACCGACCAGTGGCCACCGGAAGCGCCACTGGTCTGCTTCCTCCGAGGCGTCCAGCGGCTGGGTTATGGCCGACCGGATGAGGTCGGCGCCCCGGTCTCCGGTCTCCCCGAGGATGAGGGCGACTCCGGCGGCGAGTGAGCCCCACCGGGCGGCGGTGGCGGAGACTCCGGGACCATTGAGCTCGGTGATCCGGCGGGCAGCCCGCAGCGCGGACTGCGTGTCGCACAGGTAGAAGCACGAGTCGATGGCGTCCGCCAACAGCAGGACTGCGGCATCCGGGTCATGCGGCGCCGCCTCGTCCGCCGCGGTGAATAGCATGTCCCGGGCCTGCTCCAACGATCCGCACCGACCCGCGATCGCGCCCAGCCGCCCCCTTACAGCGGCTCGCTCGACCGGCGTGTCGGCCAGGTCCAGAGCCCTCTCCAGATCGGCCACGGCCCGGATGCTCGCTCCCGCCAGCCAGGCCTGCTCACCGGCTCGAGCAAGAGTGCGTCCGATGCCTCCCCGCTCTACCTTCAACACCGCCGAGCGTTCGAACTGCGCCGCCGCGACGGCATTCGCTCCACGACGGGCAGAGTCCTCGGCGGCGGCTTCAAGTAGTGCGGCTGCCGCGTCGTCCGGGCCCAGTGCTGCCTCCGCGAGGTGCCAGGCACGACGGTCGAGCTCACCCACTGCGGCCCCCAGGAGGCGGTGGGCCTCACGGCGTCCGGCCGGCTCGGCTGCGCCGTAGACGGCGGCACGCACGAGTGGATGGTGGAACTCGATCGCCTGACCGGTCAGCCGCACCAGACCGGCAGTCTCGGCCTCGGCGATGTGAGCGAGGGTCAGACCGGACGCGGTGCAGGCCACCTCTAGCGCCCGCAGGTCGTGGCAGTCCGTGGCGGCCAACAGCAGTACTCCGCGGGCGGGCGTCGAGAGGGTGCGGACTCGGGTGGAGTATGCAGCTAGCAGCTTACCTGTGAGCGGCATCGGGACGGAGGGTGGCGCTGCCGCCAGCCGCTCCGCCTCGCCCGCCAGCTCGAGGATCGCAAGCGGGTTGCCGCCGGTCGCCTCGTGGAAGCGAGTCAACTGGTCATCTTCCCATGGTGCCTTGTTGTCGATGACCAACAGCGCCCGGGTGTCCTCGACGCTCAGCGGCCCGAGCCTCAAGATGGGCAGGGCGAGCAGGGGTGACTGCTCGCCGCTGCGCAGGGCGGCGATCACCGCGACCCGGTCGGTCACCAGCCTGCGGGCGGCGAAGGCGATCGCCTGCGCCGACGACGGGTCGAGCAGGTGGGCATCATCGACAACGACGACCAAAGCCTGCTCGTCGGCGGCCCTGGAGAGTAGCCCGAGCACGGCGGCACCGACCGCGAACCGTTCCGGCGTCGCCCCCGACCGCAGAGATAGCGCCACCGCGAGCGCTTCGGCTTGTGGTGCCGGTAGATCCTCGATCTCCCCGAGCAGTGGGGCGAACAGCTGGTGCAGCCCGCTGAAGGCAACCTCGCGCTCTTCTTCGACTCCACGCGCCGAGACCGTGCGCGCGCCAGCCGCCCCAGTGCGGGCAAGCTCGAGCAGCGAGGTCTTGCCGATGCCGGGCTCCCCGACGATGACCAACACGCCGCTGTCGCCGAGTCGGGCACCGGCGAGGAGACGTTCGATCGTCCGGCGCTCCGTTCCACGCCCGATGAACATCTCTTGAGTCTAGGTCGCCCAGCCGGGGGTGGCGGGGGCAGAGAACTAGGTGGGGCACCTGATTCGGCGCCCTACCCAGTCGACCTACCGTGGCAACAGAAACTATATTCCGCACTCTGGAGGAGTCAGCATGACCGCTCTGCAGCAGACACCCACGATCGATGTCGACAAGCTGATGGCCTTCGTCTTCAAGGCCGTCGACGAGGTCGGCGCCACCCTCAACACCGCCTTGGTCGTCCTCGGCGACAAGCTCGGCTACTACACGACCATGGCGGCCGGACCGGTGACACCCGCCCGGCTGGCCGAGGCCACCGGGACCGGCGAGCCGTACGCCCGTGAGTGGCTGGCCGCTCAGGCAGCCGGTGGCTACGTCGACTACGAGGCCACCACGGGCCGGTACACGCTGCCCCCGGAGCAGGCTGCCGCGCTGACCGACCCGAGCAGTCCGGCGTATCTGCCCGGCTTCTTCCAGATCGCCCTGGGCACCGTGCACGACATCGACGGCGTGCTCGAGGCGGCCCGCAGCCAGGCTGGTGTGGGTTGGCACGAACACCACGCGGACGTGCACGACGGCTGCGAGCGGTTCTTCCGCACCATGTACAACGCGCACCTGGTCGGCGAGTGGCTTCCGGCGTTGGACGGCGTCATCGACAAACTCGAGCGCGGCGCGAAGGTGGCCGATGTCGGCTGTGGACACGGGGCCTCGACGGTGATCATGGCGCAGGCGTTCCCGAACTCCACCTTCACCGGCTACGACTACCACCAGGCCTCCATCGAGACCGCCCGCCGGCGTGCCGCGGCTGCCGGGGTGCAGGACCGGGTCAACTTCCAGGTCGGCTCGGCGACCGAGTTTCCGGGGGCCGGCTTCGACCTGGTCACCACCTTCGATGCCCTGCACGACATGGGCGATCCGGTCGGCGCGGCGCGCCACGTCCGCGAGGCCGTGGGCGCCGAGGGCACCTGGATGATCGTCGAACCGATGGCCGGCGACACCGTCAGCGACAACCTCAACCCGGTTGGGCGGGCCTACTACGGCTTCTCCACGCTGCTGTGCACCCCGTCCTCGCTGGCCCAGGACGTCGGCCTGGCGCTCGGCACCCAGGCCGGACCGGCACGCATCCGGGACGTGGTGACTGCGGGCGGGTTCACCCGGTTCGCCTCGGTCGCGCAGACCCCTTTCAACAGGGTCCTGGAGGTCCGGCCCTGAGCCGGCGCCGCGGGAGGAGACTGATCTGATGACGACTACGACCGCGGTCCTCGAGCCGACCAGGACCGGCCTGGCCACCCGGGACAAGGTCCGGATCAGCTACGGCGTCCACGGCGCCGGAAGTACCACCGTGCTGCTCATGCCGACCTGGGCGGTGGTCCACTCCCGCATCTGGAAGGCACAAATCGGCTACCTGGCAAGACACTTCCGCGTGGTCACCTTCGACGGGCGGGGAAACGGGGGGTCCGACCGGCCGGAGGGCGGCACGGCATACCGAGACGAGGAGTATGCCGCCGACGCCCTGGCGGTCCTCGACGCTACCGGAACCGAGAGCGCCGTGCTCGTGGGGCTCTCGTGGGGGGTGACCTGGTCACTGCACCTCGCCGCGGGGCACCCCACGCGGGTCCAGGCCATCATCGGCATCGCGGCTTCGAGCAACGTCGATGTCCCCCGCAAGGGTCGCGAGGTGGTCGACTGGGAGGGGTCGCCCACCACCACCGAGGGCTGGGCGAAGTACAACCGGCGGTACTGGCTCGATGGCGGGTACGACGACTTCATCGGCTTCTTCTTCGACCAGATGTTCGCCGAACCGCACTCCACCAAGCAGATCGAGGACGCCATCGGCTGGGCCCACGAGACCTCAGCGCAGGTCGTCGCGGACGCGAGTGCCGGCATGCACGGCTACGACGGGATCGTCACTACCCCGATCGAGCAAGTCTGCGCCGAGGTCCGCTGCCCGGTCCTGCTGGTGCACGGCACCGACGACCGCATCTCACCGCCTGCCGTGGGTGAGCGACTGGCCGAGCTGACCGCCGGGTCGCTCGTGCTGCTCGAAGGAGGCGGGCACGGACCGATGGCCCGCCACCCGGTCAAGATCAACCACCTCATCCGGGACTTCGTCGAGGGTCTCGCGCCGCCGCCCCCCACCCGATCCACGTGGCAGCGCGCGGGCCGGCGGCGTCGCCGAGCCCTGTACCTCTCCTCGCCCATCGGTCTCGGCCACGCGCGCCGCGACCTCGCCATCGCCGACGAACTGCGCCAACTCCACCCAGACCTAGAGATCTCCTGGCTCGCCCAACACCCCGTGACCGCCGTGTTGGAAGCCGCCGGCGAATGCGTCCACCCCGCGTCGGCATGGTTGGCCAGCGAGAGCGGACACATCGAGCGCGAAGCTGGCGAACACGACCTACACGCGTTCCAGGCCATCCGGCAAATGGACGAAATCCTCGTCAACAACTTCATGGTCTTCGACGACGTGATTCGCGACGAGCACTTCGACCTCGTCGTGGCCGACGAAGCGTGGGACGTCGATTACCACCTTCACGAGAACCCCGAACTGAAACGCTTCGCGTTCGCGTGGCTGACCGACTTCGTCGGCTGGTTGCCAATGCCCGACGGCGGGGACACTGAGGCAGCGCTCACCGCCGACTACAACGCCGAGATGATCGAACAACGCGAGCGTTACCACCGGGTCCGCGACCGTTCGATCTTCGTCGGCTCCCCCGAGGACGTGGTGGCGCGGTCCTTCGGTCCGGGACTGCCCGACATCCGCGCGTGGACCCGCGCCAACTTCGACTTCGCCGGCTACGTCACCGGCTTCGACCCCGCCAGCGTCGCAGACCGAGAACGACTCCGCAGCGAACTCGGGTATGCCGCTGCGGCGCCCCTATGCGTCGTCACCGTGGGCGGGTCAGGGGTAGGCGAGCCGCTGCTGCGCCGGGTGCTCGACGCCGTGCCACTCGCCCGCCGCGCAGTGCCCGATCTGCGGTTCCTCGTCGTGGCCGGGCCACGGATCGACCCCCGCCTGCTGCCGCGACGCCGCGGGGTCTCCGTCCGCGGGCTGGTCCCGGAGCTGCACCGCCACCTCGCGGCCGCGGATCTTGCAGTCGTCCAGGGCGGCCTGACCACCTGCATGGAGCTGGCCGCGAGTCGCCGCCCGTTCCTCTACGTGCCGCTGCGCCACCACTTCGAACAGAACTTCCACGTACGCCACCGCCTCACTCGTTACCGCGCCGGACGTTGCCTGCCCTACGAACAGGCCTGCGACCCCGACGTCCTGGCCACTACCATCGCCGCCGATCTCGGCCGCGAGGTCGACTACCTGCCCGTCGAAACCGACGGCGCAGCCCGGGCCGCAGCCCTTCTCGCCGACCTGCTGTGAGACCTGACGGTTGCTGGCCGGGGCCGGATTCGGGCCGGAATCGCTGCTACAACGCCAGGTCAAGTCCCGGTCGGTGGTGTACGACGGTGATCCATCGAGGTCGTTGGGCAGGCGTTGATGACGCCGGCGGTCGGGTCGGTGTTCATCTCCTTCGGCTGGTCGTTGGTGGTGTCGGTGGTGAGGACCTCGCGGGCCTTGTTGAGGGCTTCGACGCTGAGGTAGCGCCGTTGTTCGGCCCATTCGTCGTGTTGCTCGGCGAGGACGGCACCGACGAGGCTGATCACGGCCTCGCGGTTGGGGAAGATGCCGACCACGTCGGTGCGGCGGCGGATCTCGCGGTTGAGACGTTCCTTTTACCGGCCTTGGGGTCGGGACAAGCCCGTGGGGACCGGGTCAGCGTGGTCGGAGCCGGTCGAGGTGGCCATGGAGGGCTTGTGCAACACGGTCGTGTCGCTGAGCCTCGTCGGTCCACCCGCGGAGCTCTGCGTCCGCCTTCAGTGCGTGGATGCCGGTAAGCTGCTGCACCGCGCCGCTCAACGCCTGCACGCCGCCACCGAAGAGCAGGCGCAGAAACACGGCATCGGGATGCGCGACTACATAGTGCTGAGCGCCCTGCACCTGACCCCGAGTCTCACCCAGGTCGAGCTCACCAAGACCCTCGGGCTCGACAAGACCACGCTGATGACCCTGCTCGACCGACTCGAGGGGGCAGGCCTGGTGATGCGCCGCACCGACCCGAACGACCGTCGCGCCCGCATCCCGCAGATCACCAAGACAGGAAACGCACTGCGCATCAGGGTCTCCCGCTCCTTCGAACGCGTCGAAGGGGCCGTGCTCGATGGAGTCAGCCCCGAACAGGTGGCGCTGCTCCGGCAGCTGCTGTTCACCAACATCGGCGACACCGCTGACCGCGGATCGTGCCTGTAATGCCCGGCGCCGAAGCCGCGGCACGCTCGCTCGCTGGGCGGCGTCCATGACTGACCGGTTCGGCGCAGGGCGAGCGCGCTACGCCCACAACTTCGGAGTCGGCGCGGCCGAGGCGAGGCGATCCTCACCACCCGTGTCGGCGCCCACTTCACCCCCGAGGTCTTCGAAGCCGCCGGCGGGCTGGGCTGGCAAGGCACAGCGTTGACCGACCGGGACCGCGCCATCGCGGTCATCGCGACGCTGGTGAGCCAGAACGTGACCGACGCGCGGCTGGTCAACTACCTCGCCTCGCCCGGCCGCAACGGGCTCGACGAGAACGGCCTCACCGAGCTCATGGTCCTGCTCGCCGCCTGCGTCGGGCAGCCCTACACGTCGGTGGCCATGGAGACGGTCCGCCGTTCGGCAGCCGACAGCGAGCCCCCCGCCTGGGTTCGGTGCGCCCTGAACGCGGTGCAGGTGGTTGCAGGCGTCATCCTCTCGCAGGAGGCCACCGGTTCGAAGTGGGTTCGCGCGGAGGACGCGACGAGGGCGGCTCATTGCCTAGCGTGAACGGCACCTCTCACGAACCAGGAGAACCACCATGGCATCCATCTCGATCACCGACCCCTTCGACGGCGAACCGGTTCCTCCACCGCAAGCGTACGTCAAGACGTACGTCAAGAGAGGTGGATCCGCCAGGCTGACGCTGATCGCTGCGCGACTGAAAACGAGTGTGGTGGGTCCGGGTGGCCGCCTCCCGCGACGTGGATCTGCAAGACAGATTGGTCTCAGCAGATCCGGCGACGCCGCCCGGCACGCGGTGGTAGGGCTCAACCCGCGATTGGCCCGGGTGGTGTCTTCCCGTGCACGCCGATTTCGGTCACGATGGTGGAATGGTTCAAGCTCCAGAGTCACCGCGGCAGGGGGCGGGTCCACCGATCGGGGATCCGGATCGGACGAGCGTTCTGCTGGCGGAGTATGGCGCGTTGCGTGCCGAGCTTGACCGGCGAGCTGGGATCCAGTGGAACGTGGTAGCGCTCCAGGTGAGCTCGACGAGCGTGATCGCGAGTTTGGCGATCTCCAACACCACCTATAACGCGCTTCTTTTCCTCTTGCCCCTGTCGTCGTACGTTTTCGGCAGCCGCTACATCCTCCACGACTTTCACATCAAGCTCATTGCTCGCTATATCGTGGAGTCCCTTTCGGCGCGTCTGGGAGGAAACCTCCGGTGGGAGAACTGGAAAGCGGATGAGATGCAGGCGTCAATGCGGGCACCCAGGGCCCCCACCGTGGTCAGGTGGAACGTCCTTCAACCCACGCGCCTCACCTTCGAAGGGGTCGCGGTCACGGCCTTCCTGGCTGCGGGTGTCGTGAGTGTCATGACCTGGGCGGGCACAGGGCCTTCCTGGCATCTCGCGGCGGGCCTCTCGATCTTGTGGGTGCTCGACGCCCTTGCGATTTTATCGCTGCACATGTCGTTTCGGCGATCGTCCTAAGCCGTAAGGGGATCCCTGTCTGTCAAGGTGAGTTGAGACCAGAGGTTCAGAGCAAGTCCGTCTGACAG
>JAKDLG010000294.1 GCA_030452985.1 Humibacillus sp. | reverse complement strand
TGCCGGATGCCGGATGCCGGATGCCGGATGCCGGATGCCGGATGCCGGATGCCGGATGCCGGTCAGCCGGCGCGGCTCTCGAGGGTGGCCTCGTCGGCCTGGTCCTCCTCGTCCTCGTGGTCGATGGCGCCGTCGTACTCGCCGGTGACGAGGTAGACCACGCGACGGGCGACGGAGACGGCGTGGTCGGCGAAACGCTCGTAGTAGCGACCGATGAGCGTCAGGTCGAGCAGCTCGCTACGGGTCCACGAGGTGTTCTCGTCGAGCAGTGCCGAGAAGAGCTGCCGGTGCAGCTCGTCCATGGCGTCGTCGTCCTGGTCGAGGGCCACGGCGGCGGCGACGTCCTTGCTCGCGATGATCGACCCGCACCGGGCCACGATGGCCTCCGCCACCTGCCCCATCTGCACGATGTGTGAGCGCAGCTGGGGCGGCACGGCCGACTGGGGTGTGCGCAACCGGGCGACCTTGGCGACGTGACGGGCGAGGTCGCCCATGCGTTCGAGGTCTGAGCTCATGTGCATGGCGGTGACGACGATGCGCAGGTCGGTGGCGACCGGTTGTTGGCGGGCCAGCAGGTCGATCGACCGTTCGTCGAGCTCGCCGCGGATCTCGTCGAGCTGGCGGTCGGCCTCGATGACCGACTCGGCGAGGTGGACGTCAGCGTCGAGCAGGGCGGTCGTGGCGCGGGAGATTGCCGAGCCGGCGAGCCTGGTGAGCTCGACGAGCTGGTCGGTGATCGTATCGAGGTCCTCGTGGAACTGGTCGCGCATCGGTTTCCTGTCTGCTCTCCTGCGCCGTCGGCAGGTGCTCATGGGTAGCGGATGGTTGCCGGGCGGGTGGCGGGTGCCGGGCGTGTAGCGAGGGCCGTGCGAGGTGGCCCCGCCCGAGGTTGACAGTCGCGCGTGAATGGGTGGCGGACCTGAGATGAACACTCGGGTGGTCGCGTGCGGAAGGAGGCCCCACGGAGGTCCGGGTGACGCTCGGGCTGCTTTCCAATGCGTACCCTGAGTGTCGTGGATCCTACGACTGCGGCGACGCTCGGTGGCATCGCCGGGCTGGGGCTCGGCGGTGTGGCGATGGCGGCTGTGCGGCTGTCTGACCGGGCGACCCGCAGCGAGGTCGTGGTCGCGCCGGCGCCCAGCCTCCCCCCAGGGGTCGGCGAGGTGCTGTCGGTGCTGCGCTCGAGCGGCATCCTGGTCGACGCCTCCGACCGCGTCGTCAACAACTCCCCGGCGGCGGTGGCCCACGGGCTGGTGCGCGGGCAGGCGCTCGTGCACTCCGAGATGCTGGGGATCGCGCGTGAGGTGCGTCGTGACGGGGTGATCCGTGAGTCTGAGTTCGAGCTGCAGAACGGTCTGGGCGAGGGCCGGATCGTGGTTTCGGCACGGGTGGCCCCGCTGGGGGCTGACCACGTGCTGCTGCTCGTCGAGGACCGCTCCCAGGAGCACCGCGTCGAGGAGGTGCGCCGCGACTTCCTGGCCAACGTCAGCCACGAGCTGAAGACGCCGGTGGGCGGCATTTCGCTGCTCGCCGAGGCGGTGCTCGACGCCCAGGACGAGCCTGAGGCGGTGGCCCGGTTCGCGACCCGCATCGGGGTGGAGTCGACCCGCCTGACGCACCTGGTCAAGGAGATCGTTGAGCTCTCGCGGTTGCAGGGTACGGATGTCGTCACCAACCCGGAGATCGTCGACGTGGGTGCCTGTGCCGTCGACGCCGTCGAACGGTGTCGCCTCATCGCGGAGGAGCACGTCATCGAGCTCGTCGTGCACGCCGACCCGGGCTGCGAGGTGTGGGGGGAGGCCGAGCTGGTCACGACCGCCGTCCGTAACCTGGTGGGCAACGCGATCGCCTACTCCGAGGACGGGACTCGAGTGGGGGTCTCGGTGCGACGGCTGAACGAGAACCTCGTCGAGGTGTCAGTGACAGACCAGGGCGCCGGGATCGCCGTGGACGAGCAGGAGCGCATCTTCGAGCGGTTCTACCGAGTCGACGCTGCCCGATCACGGGCGACCGGTGGCACGGGCCTGGGGCTGGCGATCGTCAAGCACGTCGTCGACAACCACGGCGGTCAGGTGTCGGTCTGGTCGCAGGTCGGCCGCGGTTCGACCTTCACCATCTCGCTGCCGACCGCTGCCCGCAGCCACCCGCAGGGCGTTCGGTCGCCGGCTACGTCGGCCACCTCCGCGAGGTGGGCGCGGCAGGCCGCCGCGAACGCACCCCACGCTGTCTGCCCGGAGTCGACCGAGCTTCCGGATCGTCCACTGACCCCCGTGAGAGGCCACCGGTGAGTCGCATTCTGATCGTGGAGGACGAGGTCTCGTTCTCCGACCCACTGTCGTACCTGCTGCGCAAGGAGGGTTACGACGTCGTGGTCGCAGAGACCGGCCCGGCGGGGCTGGCCGAGTTCGACGCGTCGGGCGCCGACCTCGTGCTGCTCGACCTGATGCTGCCGGGTCTGTCGGGAGTCGACGTCTGCCGCGGGTTGCGCCAACGGTCGTCCGTGCCGGTCATCATGCTGACGGCCAAGGACAGCGAGATCGACAAGGTCGTCGGCCTCGAGATCGGCGCCGACGACTACGTCACGAAGCCGTACTCCAGCCGGGAGCTGCTCGCGCGGGTCAAGGCGGTGCTGCGACGCCTCGCCGAGCCCGAGGAGCTCGTGCCGGCCACCCTCGAGGCCGGCCCGGTGCGGATGGACGTCGAGCGGCACACCGTCAGCGTGCAGGGGCGGGCGACGCCCCTGCCGCTCAAGGAGTTCGAGCTGCTGGAGATGCTGCTGCGCAACTCGGGTCGGGTGCTGACCCGCCTGCAGCTGATCGATCGCGTCTGGGGCAGCGACTACGTGGGCGACACCAAGACCCTTGACGTGCACGTCAAACGGCTCCGGGCCAAGATCGAGCCCGACCCCGCCAACCCCGTGCACATCGTGACCGTGCGCGGCCTCGGCTACAAGTTCGAGACCGGCACCGGCAACTGACCCTGGGGTGCCTGACCCGTCACCCCGTCACTTCGTCGTGGTCGGGGCAGGAGCCGGCGTCGCGGCCGTGGTCGGGGGAGCCGTCGGCGTCACGGTCGAGTAGTAACCTTCGGCCGCCAGCACCGGAACGGTGATGATCGTCGTGCCGCCGGGATCGGCAGTGATGCGTAGGGTCGCGACCGCTCCGGGCTTGGCGGCCACGTTCGGCAGCACCAGGTTGCGCGTCGCGAGGTCGACCTGCTCGCGCGGCCCCAGCTCGAGCTCGGATCCTCCTGCGACCGAGCCGTCGCTGGCCTGCTGGGCGACCTGAACCGTGATCCGGCTGTCGCCCTGGTTGACGGCAGCACCGGAGATCACCGCCGGTCCGTTGCCGCCGACGAGGGAGAGGTCACGTAGGTCGACGGCACCCACCGAGGTCGAGACACCGTCGGCCGGGTCGTACATGACCGTGGTCTGCACCGGTGAGAACACCATGCATCCAGCGGTCAGGCCGGCGACGGCCAGACCGGAGAGGGAGGCAGCCGCGACGCGGCCTGCGCGGGACGAGGCGAGCAGATGGCGGTTCACGAGCCACAGCCTAGCGGCGCGCCGCCGAAACCTCCCGGTGGCCGGTCCGGCTCGTCGCGAAAGTGGCGCAATGCGCGCGGGGCGGCCCGTCGCGATGCATGTTCAGGGTCGTTCTGTCAAGACTCCAGTCCATCTCCGAAATATGCCCATCAAGGCTCTGACCTGCGCAGATGTCGAGACGGCGCGTCACGAGCACCCTGGGGACGTGGTAATATAGAGGTCGCGAAAGGGGAAAACAGCACATGGTTTTCAAGGTCGGCGAGACGGTCGTGTACCCCCACCACGGGGCTGCA
>JAKDLG010000293.1 GCA_030452985.1 Humibacillus sp. | reverse complement strand
CCAGCCCGACTCAAGCCGCCTGACCCCCGACGAACTTCCAATCTCAACCACTTAGCGCGCGGGCCGGGACCCCCGCCGATGTGGCCGGCGTCGATATCGTCGCCTGCTGCACCAGCGCGAGCACCCCGCTCTTCGACTCGGCCGTGCTACGGCCTAAAGCCTGCGTGGTCGCGATCGGTTCACACGACCCGGACGCCCGCGAGGTCGACACGGCTCTCGTCGCTCGCGCCACCGTCGTCGTCGAGACTCGTCAGTCGGCCCTCAGCCAGGCCGGTGACGTCGTGCTCGCTATCGGCGACGGGGTGCCTGAGGCTGAGGCGATCACCGGCGACCTCGCCGAGCTGGTTCGCGGCGCGGTGCACCCGGCATCCGGTAGGCCGCGTCTGTTCAAGGGTGTCGGTGAGGCGTGGAGCGACGTTGTGGTCGCCTCCGCGGCGGTCGAACATCTGCTGCGCGGGCGCGGCTGACGGTTCAGCGGGGTCAGTGGGCCTCGCCCTGGGTGCTGAGCGCGGCCGGGGTCAGGTCGTCGACCTCGTCCCACTCCGGGCCACCGAGGTGGATGGCGGCCGCGGGGAACAGCCCGTTGTCCTCACGGTCCATGTGGTCGCGCAGCACCGTCTCCAGCTCGGGAAAGACGTCGAGCTCGCCGGCTGAGATCTGCCCGAGCAACGACTCGATGAGCTGGTGTTCGCCGCACAGTCGGGAGATGTGCTCGGTGAACACCTCGTCGCGGGCCAGCACGGTGAAGAGTCCGACCTCCTCCGAACCGGTGTGCGGTAACAGATGCTCGCCAAGGGTCACGGTCGCCGCGCGCCGACGCTCGGCGTCGTGCAGGGAGTCCCGCAGCACGCCGAGGTGGTTGATGATGTGCTCGTGCTCGGTCATGAAGCGGCCGACGACGGTGATGTCACGGCATCCGCAGTAGTTGCACATGCCCCCATTGTGGCGGGCTGGCGTCTCGCGTTCGAGGATGCGGGTGCGCGCGGGGCTGAGGCGACGAGCCTACGTTCGAGAAGGCGAACTCCACCCGGCATCCCGGCTCGGGGTGCCGACCTGGTTGGCCGGTGACGTGAGGACGACTTCAGTGACGCAACCAGAAGGGCCAGCGGTGACTCTGTCTGGCGAGGACCCGGCCGGCATCTACCGTGACCATCACACGCACCCGGAGCTGTCGTTCCAGGAGGAGCGCACCGCGCAGATCGTGGCCGACCGGCTCCGCGAGTGGGGCTACGACGTCACAACCGGCATCGGTGGCACCGGGGTGTTCGGCATCCTCGACAACGGGCCTGTCCTGACCGTGCTGCTCCGCGCCGACATGGACGGGCTGCCGCTGGCCGAGAAGACCGGCCGCGACTACGCCAGCACGCGCCGGGCCGTCGACCGCCTGGGCAACGATGTGCCGGTCATGCACGCCTGCGGGCACGACGCGCACGTCACCTGTCTGCTCGGCGCCGCCTCGGTGCTGGCGGCGGAACGGCACGACTGCTCCGGCCGCTTGATGGCCGTGTTCCAGCCCGCCGAAAGAGCTCGGTTCCGGCGCCAAGGCGATGGTCGACGACGGGCTGTTCGACCGGGTCGCTAAGCCGGATGTCGTTCTGAGACAGCACGTCGCGCCGCTGCCGGCCGGCATGATCGCCATCCATTCCGGCATGGCCCTGGCGGCCAGCGACTCGTTGACCGTCACCTGCACGGCAGAGGTGGGCACGGCTCCCGAACCGAGACGACGATCGACCCGATCATGATGACGGCGGCGACAGTTATGCGGCTGCAGACGATCGTCTCGAGGGAGACGGGCGGCAGCGAGACGGCCGTCGTGACCGTCGGCATGATCGCGGGTGGACGAACAACAACATCATCCCCGACGAGGCCGAGCCGCGACTCAACGTGCGCACCTACGATCCGAACGTGCGCGACCGCACACTTCCCGCGATCGCGCGCATCGTTCAGCCGAAGCCGCCGCCTCTGGCGCACCGCCGGCTACGGTCGACCACCCCGACTACTTCCCACCGCTGATGAACGCCGCCGACGCTGTCGACCGCACCCGGGCTGCCTTGCAGGCGTGGCTCGGCGCTGACGCGGTCGTCGACCCGAGCACGATGACGGGCAGCGAGGATGTCGGTGTGCTTGCCGAGAGAGCGGGCGTTCCGTGCGCGTTCTGGTTCCTCGGCGGCGCTGACCCTGGCTCTTCGCGGGTGCCACCGGGGTGGCGGAGTTGCTCGAGGTGGTGCGGGACCTGCCGAGCAACCACTCGCCGTTCTATGCGCCCGTCATCGACCCCACCCTGCGGCTGGGCGTGGAGGCGCTGCTGACTGCCTTCAAGGCGTGGGCTCCGGCGAAATTGGGCTGAGGGTTTCTGGGCCGACGCGTCGAAACATGATTATTTGCAGATGTATTCGCGGCCTGCGTCTCTAGTATTGAGTGGCCGTATCGAGTAGAATCGAACACATGATCGAGACTGATGAGGGGCTGACGACGCAGGGCCTGCAGGCCCTGGTCACGGCTCTGTCTCGTCTTGATGAGCAGGTCGATGACGGGGAGCGGATCGACCAGCTGGCTGGGTTGGAACGACTGAAGTCGGCGGTCGCGGCAGCGCAGGCGCGGGTCACGGTGGGGTTCGTGACCTCGCAGGAGCAGATCGCTGATGGGTGGCGTGAACACGCGAAGGCGTGTTCGGATGCCGGTGACTTCGACGGGTGGCGCCAGGCGAGGGACCACGCCCGCCGAGCCTCTCTGGAAGAGCCCGAACCGGCCGGCCAGGAACCGAGCGAGGGGAAGCGGTCGCGGAAGCGGCCGGTGGTAGCGAACGGGATCACCGCGCAGGTCGCGTTGGCCCGGGCGGAGTCCCCGCACCGCGGTGGTGAGCACGTCAGGTTGGCGCTGGCCTTGCACCGGCACCTGCCGAGCGTGTTGGCCTGGCTGAAGGCCGGGGTGCTCAGTGAGTGGCGGGCCACCCTCATCGTGCGCGAGTGCGCGGTGCTGTCCCCCGACCTGCAGGAGGTGTTGGACGCCGAGCTCGCCGGGACCCTCGGGGAAGGCGTCGGCCGGTTGGGGGACCGGCAGCTGGTCCGGCACGTGAAGGCCATCGCGTACCGCCTCGACCCCGAATCCGTGCTGAACCGGGCCCGCAAGGCCGAAGGAGACCGGCGCGTCAGTGTGCGCCCGGCCCCGGACACGATGGCCTACCTGACGGCGTTGTTGCCGGTGGCCCAGGCCGTGGCCGCGTACGCCGCCCTCACGACCGCGGCGGACACCGCGAAGGCGGGCGGGGACGGGCGCGGTCGGGGTCAGGTGATGGCCGACACCCTCGTCGAGCGCATCACCGGGCAAGAGACTGCCGAGGGCGTGGCGGTGGAGGTGCAGGTCGTCATCACCGACGACGCGCTCTTCGGCGATGATGAGACCCCGGGGCAGGTCCCGGGGTATGGCACCGTGCCCGCCGGGTGGGTCCGCGACCTGCTCACCCCCAACGACGACGACGACGAACGCGACGAAGGCCGGGCCGGTAACAGCCAGACCGTTCCCGACGTCGGGTTCCCAGGGCCACGCGACGCCAACCAGGACCGGGACTCCGCACCCTCAGGCACCGGCACCACCACCCAGAACGGCACCGGAGACGTCGACGATGAATACGCTGGGCCGCCCGAGCCCGGTCCCGCCGACACCAAGCGGCCAGGCTCGCGCCGCAACGTGACCGGCGAGCCCACCCTCGCCGCCGGCCCGGCTGGCACCGGGGGCCCGGTCGGCAGGGTCGGTACGAGCGGGTCGGGGATGCGGGAACACGCCCGGGTCTGGATCCGCCGGCTTTACACCCACCCCAGCACCGGGCAGCTCGTCGGCATGGACTCCACCCGCCGCGTCTTCGACGGCGGCCTC
>JAKDLG010000097.1 GCA_030452985.1 Humibacillus sp. | reverse complement strand
ACCGGGGCCCCCCGGGGCCCCCCGGGCCCCCCTCGCGGCTGCCGCGCGGGGGCTGAGCGGCACCCCGGGGGGGTAGCCCGCTCAGCCCGACGCGGGCTAGCGGCTCGCACCGGGGCCTGCGAAGGTGGAGTCGATGGAGCAGCTCTGGTACGCGGCCTACGGTTCGAACCTGTCGAGCAAGCGCTTCGGGCACTACCTTGGCGGTGGTCGGCCGAGGGGGGCGAATCGGCACTACTCCGGAGCGCGTGACAGCGCTGAGCCCAGGGACGACCGGCTGATCACGCTGCCGGGCCAGGTGTACTTCGCGGGCGAGTCGCCGACGTGGGGCGGCGGCATGGCGTTCTACGACCCTGACGGGGCGGGCTCGGCGGTCGGGCGCGCCTACCTCGTGACCAGCCAGCAGTTCAGCGACGTCGCGAGCCAGGAGATGCGCCGGCCCATCGGTCGTGACCTGCCGCTGAGGGCACTCTTCCGCGAGAGCCGCACGGCGGTGCTCGGCCCCGGTCGCTACGAGACGCTGCACATCGTCGGCGAGATCGACGACCTGCCGGTCGTGACGTTCACCGCGTCGTGGGAGCACAGCGTCGCCGCTCTCAACGCGCCCGCGGCTTCCTACCTGCGCACCATCGCCGACGGGCTCGCCGAGGCGTACGGCTGGTCAGCTGAACGGAGCTGCGACTACCTCCTCGCCCGGCCCGGCGTCTCGCCGACGTGGAGCCCAGCTTCCCTGCTTGACGCGCTGATGAGGCCTGCCGGTCCTGTTCGGTCACCGGCAGACGCCATCAACACTGTCCGTCAGCCCACTGCGAACGGGGTCGTGCCAGACTCATGCGTCACCACCACCGCCAGCTGTGTGGATCCCGATCAGAACGAGGACACAATGGAGCAGAATCCGCCCACCGAATTCATCCACTCCGCGCACGCCGCCGCGCTGGCTACGCTCCCGATGAACGACACGCGTGATGTCGAGGACGCTTCCAGGGGATTCATGGGCGCGCTGGAACCAGGCGCGGTGACCGCATCGGACGGCACGGTGGTGTGGGACGGCGACACGTACGCCTTCCTTGACGGGGATGCGCCGGCGTCGGTGCATCCCAGTTTGTGGCGGGTGTCGAAGCTCGTGGCCAAACAGGGCCTGTTCGAGGTGGTCGAGGGTATCTACCAGGTGCGCGGGCTCGACCTGTCGAACATGACGATCATCGAGGGCGACACCGGGATCATTGTCATCGATCCGCTGATCTCCACCGAGACAGCGGCCGCCGCCCTGGCGTTGTACCGCCATCATCGCGGTGACAAGCCCGTGGTCGCGGTGATCTACACCCATAGCCACGTCGACCACTTCGGCGGCGTGTTCGGTGTCACCTCCCAGGCCGACGTCGACGCCGGCACTGTGGCGGTGATCGCCCCTGAGGGGTTCGTCGGCCATGCCGTTGAGGAGAACGTGTACGCGGGGACCGCGATGGGCCGGCGGGCCGGCTACATGTACGGGGCGGTGCTGGCTCGCGGACCCCAGGGCGCGGTCGGGGCAGGACTGGGCCAGACCACCTCGACGGGTGAGATCGGGCTGATCGTGCCGACCCTCGAGATCCGCGAGACCGGGGAGACGATCACCGTGGACGGCGTGGAGATCGAGTTCCAGATGGCGCCAGGCACCGAGGCACCGTCGGAGATGCACTTCTACTTTCCACGGTTCCGGGCCCTGTGCATGGCCGAGAACGCCACGCACACCCTGCACAACATCCTGACTCTGCGTGGTGCTCTCGTTCGGGACCCGCACGTGTGGTCGCACTACCTCACCGAGGCGATCGAGGGGTTTGCGGGCCGTACCGATGTGGTGTTCGCCTCTCACCATTGGCCCACGTGGGGGGCGGATCGGATCGTCGAGTTCTTGTCGATCCAGCGCGACCTGTACGCCTACCTGCACGACCAGACGCTGCGCTACGTGAACAAGGGGTTCACCGGCACCGAGATCGCCGAGATGCTCCAGCTCCCGCCGGCGTTGGAGCAGGCGTGGTCGGCGCGCGGTTACTACGGCTCGGTCAGCCACAACGTCAAGGCCATCTACCAGCGGTACATGGGCTGGTTCGACGGTAACCCGGCTCGGCTCTGGCAGTACCCGCCGACCGAGCTGGCCGGCAGGTACGTCGAGGCGATGGGTGGCATCGATGCCGTGGTGGCGACGGCGCAGTCCGCCTACGACTCCGGCGACTACCGCTGGGCGGCCACGTTGCTCGACCATGCCGTCTTCGCCGCGCCCGACCACGCGGGCGCCCGCACCTTGTACGCAGCGACACTCGAGCAGCTGGGCTACGGCGCCGAGAACGGCACCTGGCGCAACTTCTTCCTGTCCGGTTCTACAGAGCTTCGGGAGGGGAACTTCGGGACCCCGACGGTGACGAACGCACCTGCCGTTCTGGCGCAGCTGACCCCCGATCAGGCCTTCGACGCGATGGCGATCGCGGTGGACGCCCCCCATGCGTGGGACCTGGACCTCCTTCTGGACTGGACCATCACCGACCTCGACACCAACTACCGGGTGACGTTGCGCAACGGGGTGCTCAGCTACCTGGCCCGTCCGGCCAGCAGCGACGCCACCGCAACGATCTCGCTGGCCAAGCTGCGGCTGCTCGCGCTGGTGGGTGGCGACGCCACCTCACCCGGAATCGAGATCACCGGAGACGCCGAGGCCCTCACCTCGCTGCTCGGCGCCCTCGACCACGGCGATCCGAACTTCAACATCATCACCCCCTGAGGCGGCGGGACCTCGCCCTCCTGACCAGGCCGGCTCATGGCCTCCGAGCGGGCCCACCTGCCGCAGGAGGGGATGCCCCGACCAGGGAGGACGGGCTCAGTCGGTCGTCGCGTCGACAGGCAGGACCGGTTGGGTGTTGCTCAGGTCGAGCGATTCTCCGCCTGTCCACCAGCCACCGGCGCGTCCACCCGCCCGACGCTACTGCCGAGGCCCGCGGCGCCGCCGTCGTACTGCTCGCGCAGAATCCGTGGTTCGCCGCCATCGCGGAGGGGGTCAGATCCAGCGCCCAACCGCGGACGGACCCCGCTCACAGGCCTCTTGCAACGAGTACGGCTAAAATTGGATCACATGTCCGTCAGGAAAGGGCGGCGCGATGTCTCGTCGGGGATATCAGGTGGCACTGGTCGTCGTCTCGATCGTCGCGGGCCTGACCGCCTCCGGGCTGAAGTGGCCCTTGTGGGCGGCTGGGATCCTGGCGCTGTTCCTGTACGCCGTGGTGTGGGCGGCCTCGAGACTCCTTCCGGTCCGTGAGCAGCCGCCCGAGCCCGCTGACCTTCGACTGGTGCGGATCAAGCGGCGCGACTGAGGCGCATCCGAGCTCCTCGATGTCGAGGGGCTGCGTCGGTTCCCGGTCGGTGACAGGGTAAGGGTGAGGTGACACCCGGACGGCACGAGGAGAGACCGCGAACCATGGACATCACCGAGATCATTGCGCACCAGCACGAAGAGCAGCGACGGATGTTCGCCTACCTCGAGGAGTGGCCGCGCGACGACCACGACGGTCTGGCGGCCGTGTGGAAGCGCCTCGCGATCCTGCTCGAGACGCACGCCGAGGCCGAGGAACGCTACTTCTACCCCGAGCTGTTGCGCCTCGGCACGGGCGGCGCCGACGCCGAGTCGACCGAGGAGGAGGTCGAGGATGCCGTCAAGGACCACAACGAGATCCGTGCGGCCGTGCGCGCGGCCGACGAGCACGAGACGGGCTCCGACGACTGGTGGACCGCGGTGATCGACGCCAACGTGCACAACAGTGACCACATGGGTGAGGAGGAGAGGCAGGACCTCGCCGACTTCCGCCAGCAGGCCAGCCTCGAGCTGCGGCACGAGATCGCGGTGAAGTTCCTGCGCTACGAGGCGCAGACAGCAGCCGCGGGAATCGAGCCCAAAGACAAAGACCCCGAGCAGTTCGTCGAGACCCACGGCGATGACCTGGAGCCCGACGGTGGGTCGGTCGGCGCTTCAGACAGTGAGAGCGAGGCCCGGAAGATGGCCACGGAGGCGGCAGACGGGGTGGCGCCCACCGGCGAGGGTGACTCGCTGAAGTCATCGCCCGAAGCCGCCGAAGGCTGACTCGGCGGAGGGACACCCAGGACCGGCACCGCGGGGGCACTGGCTGCCCTTCGGGGGCACGCGCTGCCCGTCGGGGCACGGACTGCCTTTCGGGGCACGGACTGCCTTTCGGGGCACGCACTGCCCGGCGCCCGACGTCCCCTGACCCGAACAGCAGTCCGGGGGACTACCGCCCCGACGGCGCCTCGGCCGGCTCAGGATCGCGAGACTCTTCGTCGAGTGACCGGTGCGGCTGGTCCAACTGGTGGCGACCGGGCGTCACCACCCGCGGCCACCAGAACTTCTCGCCCAGCACCAGCGCGATGGCCGGCACCAGGATCGTTCGCACGAGCAGGGTGTCGAGCAGCACGCCGATGCAGATGATGACGCCGATCTGGGCCAGCGCCACGAGCGGCAGCACGCCGAGCACCGCGAACACCGCGGCGAGCAGCACTCCCGCGCTGGTGATGACTCCACCCGTGGCGGCCAGGGCGCGCAGCATCCCCTCGTGCACTCCGTGGTCTCGCGACTCCTCGCTGGCCCGGGTGATGAGGAAGATGTTGTAGTCGACGCCGAGGGCCACGAGGAACACGAACGCGAAGAGCGGCGAGTTGTTGTCAAGACCCGAGAACCCGAAGATCTTGGTGAAGATCCACCACGAGGCGCCCAAGCTGGCGAGGTAGGTCGCGAGCACCGTCGCCACCAGCACGATCGGGGCTACCACCGACCGCAGCAGCACCCCGAGGGCCACGAGCACCAGCACGCTGAGGATCGGCAGGATCAGGGCCCGGTCGCGGGCGCTCGCCTCGTTCTGGTCGAGCGACTGAGCGTCGGTGCCGGCCACGTGGCTCTCGGGCAGCGAGGTCAGGGCCGAACGCAGCGCCCGCACGGTCTCGGATGCCGCGTCAGACCCGGGCGCCGCCTCGATGACGGCGCTGATCTCGGCCACGCCGGAGCCCTGGTTGCTGACCCGTGCCGACACGATGCCGGGGGTCGCCTCGGCGGCCGCCTTGACGACATCCGGTGCGGCGGTCGTCACGATGATGGCGGGGTCGGCGCTGCCGGCCGGGAACGACTGCGCGAGGCGGTCGGCGGCCGTGATGGCCTCCGGCTTGGAGATGAACTGGTCGGACTGCGACAGCCCGACCGAGATGAAGCCGACCCCACCGGCCATGGCGGCGAGCACGACGAGGGTCACGGCGATGAACCGCTTGGGGTGGGCCGCGACACGGTCGCCGACCCGGCGCCACAGCGAGTGGCCGTCGGCCAGCGAGTCGGTGCCGACGTGCGGCACCTTGGGCCAGAAGATCCACCGGCCGAACAGCACGAGCGCGGCGGGCAGCACGACCAGCACGAAGGCCGCGGCCACGACGACACCAACGGCACAGGCGAGCCCGAGGCCACGAGTGGCCGGGAACACCGAGAGCATCAGGGTCAGCAGCCCCAGCACCACGGTGACCGCGCTCGAGAGCACGGCCTCCGCCGTGCGGTGCAGAGCGAGAGCCATCGCCTCGTGGCGACTCTCGTGGTGGCGCAGCTCGTCCCGGTAGCGCGAGATGAGCAGCAGGGCGTAGTCGGTGCCGGCGCCGAAGACCAGCACCGAGAGGATGCCGATCGTCGACTCGTCCCACGTGACGCCGAACGTGCTCAGGGTGTGGGTCGCGACGACCGAGGCGAGCCGGTCGGCGACGCCCACGACGACGAGCGGCACGATCCACAGGGTCGGGCTGCGGTAGGTGATGACGAGCAGGATGGCGACGATGGATGCCGTGGCGATGAGCAGGCGCAGGTTGGCCCCGTCGAACACGGCGCCGAGGTCGGCCTGGATCGCTGCCGGCCCGGTCACGGCGGCCGAGACTCCTTCAGGCAGGTCGGCTTTCGCAGCCGTGCGCAGCTCGCCGACCAGCGTGCCGGCGTCGACGGCATCCTTGGAGTCGACCGGCACGACCCCGACGGCGGCTGTGCCGTCGTCGCTCTTCTGCAGGGGCGCCGGCCCGGCACCGGGCAGCGTCGCGAACTGCTTCTGGAGCGAACGGATCTCGCTCGGTGAGAGCTTTCCCGAGTCCTTGGTGTAGAGCACGACCGCGGTCGATCCCTGAGCCTGCGGAAGCTGGTCGCGCAGCTGGAGCGCCGTGGCGCTGTCGGAGCCGATCGGCAGCGAGTCGACCGTGGTCGGCGTGCGGGTGGCCTCGCCCACGACCCCCACGACGGCCAAGGCCCCAGCCAGGGCGACGATGACGATGGTCACGGCCCACCAGGTTCGGGTGATTCGGTCTGCGACAGCGCGCACGGGGTCCTCCGCTAGGATGGTTAGAACAGTTGCTCAATAGATTGCTAAGTAGGTGAGTGACATTACCAGTTCCCCACGCTCCGCAACACCGCGACCCGCTGATTCGCCGCCCGGCACCGAGCTGCGCGACCCCCGTCGCGCCGAGCCTGCGCGTGCCGACGGCGACCGTCTCGACCCGGAAGTCGACCACGCTCCGGCGGGCTCCGGGGGAACGGCTACGGGCGTGCCCGAGTTTCGGATGACGGGGTCGTTGGTCGCGCTGCAGCAGCTGGTCACCGTGTCGGAGACCGTGCCCGCGGCGCTGGCGCGCCAAGCCGGCCTCAGCAGCTCTGAGCTGCACTCGCTTCGGCACCTGATGCGTGGACCGATGGGCCCGGTCGAGCTCGCCAAGCAGCTCGGTGTGACCTCGGCTGCCTCGTCGGGCATCGTCGACCGGCTCTGCGGTCACGGTCACGCCGAACGTCGACCGCACGCCGGCGACGGGCGACGCACCGAGGTCGTCATCACCGACTCCGGGCGTGCCGAGGTGATGAGGCGGATGCGGCCGATGTTCGAGGCGCTCGCCGAGCTCGACAACGGCCTCGATGACGACGAGCGCGTCGTCATCGAGCGCTACCTGCGGGGCGCCACCAAGGCGATGCGGGCGCTGATCAGCTAGAGCGCGAGCAGGTCAGGCGGGCAGCTTGCCGCGCATGACGCTGTCGCCCGAGTGAACTGAGTTGTCGTCGTACTGCTCGAGTGAGATGTCGACCACGACGTACCCCTGGTCGATCAGGCTCTGGCTGATGGGGAACGCAGCGGTGCCGTTGTCACGCAGCACCCCGACCGAGACCATCCGCTTGAGGTCGCGGTTGATCAGCCACACCTCGAGGTAGCCATCGCCCGCGTCAACCGGCTTGGTGGTGTCGATCGTCAGCTCGAAGCCGTGCGCTGTGCTGACGACGGCCGCCTCGCCCATCCGCTTCGGGTCGTTCGCGTCAAGGGTGCTGAGGGTGGCCTGGCTGACGGTGGTGACCGGGCTCGTGGTCTGCGTGGCCGCAGGGGGCGGGGCCGGGTTGTCCCAGACGGCCCGCCCGGTCAACAGGCCGACCACCAGGCCGGCGGCGGCGATACCCGCCGCCCAGCCGACGCGCCCCGGACGACGGCTGGACTCACGCTCTCGCCGGTCACGACGACTCTCCAGAGGGGTCGGTCGGTCGATGGGCCCGGTTGGTCCGGACTGCAGGTAGCCGGGCCCCGTGCGGGACGACGGACGGGGACCGCCGCCTCCGGATGCCGAGCTCGGCGGCAGGTCCGCTGCGGTGGGCTTGGTTTCGCTGACCGTCGCCACAGTGCTCGGTCTGTCGATCTGTGCGGTGATGCGTTCCCAGACGCTGGCGGGCGGCGCGACCCAGGCGGCATCCGTCGCTGACGTGCTGGCGAAGGAGAGGGTGCGTCGCAGGTCGGTCACCGTGGCGGAGCAGACGGCGCACGAGAGAACGTGGTCGCTCACAGACGAGGCAACGTCAGCGGCATCCGTACCGTTGATGGCGAGGTCGACGAGGGTCTCGTCGTCAGGGTGCGACACGATCCACCTCCTCCAGCCTGCGGCGTAGTTCGATGAGCCCACGTCTGACGTGGCTCTTGACGGTTCCGATGGGTAGGTCGAGCGTTCGCGCGATCTCCTCCTGCGGCTTGTCCTCCATGAAAGCCATTCGGAGCACGGACGCTCGCGGATCGCCCATCCGCTCGAGCTCACTGACGAGCAACAGCTTCTCGGCCCAGTCGTCGTGCTCCTGCGACGGCTCGGTGGAGGCCACCGCTGCCACGGCGTGCAGGTTGCGGTGGCTGCGGTAGCGCTGCGTCTTCACGTCGGCCACCCGGTGCTTGGTGATCCCGACCAGCCACGCGGCGGGTGAGCCCTGGTCGGGACGCAGCGACTGCCGGCCATTCCACGCCGACACGAATACTTGTTGGGTGACATCCTCCGCGTCGTGACGATCACCGAGGGCGCGGAAGGCGATGGTGTGCACGAGGGTCGACCAACGCCGGTACATCTCGGCCAGGGCGTCGCGAGACCCCGCCGAGAGCTCGGCCGCAAGGCGGTCGACGTCAAGGTCGGTGTGGCGGTCGGTGTGAGGGTCATCGTGCACGTGCACGTGCCCACCCTAACCGTGAACCCCGACCCGACCCCCTCAGCGGATGGGCTTCGCGATGACGACCACGTTGGCGTCATAGTGATGCGTCTCCTGGTCAAAGTTTCCACCACAGGTGACGACGTGAAGCAGCGGTGGACCTACGCGGGTGAAGAGGCCGCTCAGGTCGAGCGCCGTCTTCTTGATGGAGGTGACAGACGTCACCGAGTAGCGGAACTTCTTGGTGCCAGAGGTGACCGTGATGATGTCGCCCTGACGGAGTTTCACCAGTTTCGCGAGCGGCCCGATGCCGTAGTCGGGCTCGTCGAGGTGCCCGGCCAGCACCGTGGCGCCCGCGGGGTCACCGGGGCGCGATCCGTAGCGGTACCAGCCGATGTCGGCGGGGCTGGGGGCGAGTGCCATCTGGCCGTCGCCGGCCACTCCCTCGGCCCGGACCTTCATCGTGATGCCGAGCCGCGCAATGGAGAACGACGTGGGCGCGGGAAGCGAGCTCTTCTCGGCTGCGTTGGGCAGCGCCCTGCCAAGGAGCGGAACCCCTGACTTGGCCGCCGGCCCCGAGGCTGATCTGGCCCCGGATGGTGGTGCCCCTGACGACCCGGCAGGCGGGGTCGGCAACGCCGGGTCGTCAGGGGGAAGCGTGGTCACCGTCGTCGAAGCCCGGAAGGGATCGCCGTCTGCGGGGTTGGCCGAAGCCGCCGGGCGGGTGAACCACGCCGTACAGGTGCCCGCGAGCAGGGCGGCGGCCACTGCGGCCGCCACCCTCCTACGCGAGCTGGTGAGCGTCATGTCAGCGGTTCGTCGCCTTGCGACGGCCGAAGAGCACGACGCCACCGGCGAGGGCAGCGACGCCCGCGATGGCGACGTAGCGGCCCGTGTCACTGGCAGCAGCCTGGGCGGCGGCCTGGCCCCCACTACCGGCGTTCACGCCGCCGGGGGCAGAGTTCATGCCACTGACCGTCTGCACGGCGAGCTTGAGGTTCTTGTCAGCAGCGCTGCCCCAGGCGTAGACGATCGTGTTGGTGCCCTCCTTGAGGTCAAGGTTGGCCGGCCCGATGACCACGGTGCTGGTGCCCGCGAGCGTGACGTCGGCCTTGATCGTGCCGGCCGGCACGACAGCCTTGGCCTCGTTCGGGTTGGTCAGGCCCTTGAGGGCAGCCGTGCCGTTGGCGCGGACGTCAACGGCCGGAGCCGCAGCGTCGTGGCGCACGGTGAGGCGAGCCTGTCCGGCCGGAACCATCGAGGTGTCGTTGACGTAGGGCGTGAGGATCGGCTTGCCGTCAGCGGTCAGGTGGGCCACCACGGTGATGTTGGCGCCGGCGGGAACCGCGACACCCTTGGCCTCGGTGACGGCCTTGCCGTCGGCGCCGGCGCCTGCGGCGACGACCTTGAGGTCGTAGTCACCGGCGGGCAGCATGACCGGGTCGGTCAGGGTGCCGGGCTTGAAGTTGGTCAGCAGGGCCTTGCCGTTGGCGTAGACGTCGACGGTGGCTCCGGGAACGCCGTGCAGAACTGACACGGTCGCGTCACCGTCGGCGGCCTGAGCCGTCGAGGCGAGAGCGAGGGGAGAGAACGCGAGCGCCGTGATGGCCGCGATGCGCAGGGTCTTCATGATTTTTACCTTTCGGAGGGGTGGTGTCCCAGGTGATGCGTGACGGGACCGTTCGTGGGAGGGATCAGAAGGTGGTGAAAGGGCTCAGAGGTTCTTCGGGCGCAGCACGAAGATGATGCCGTGCGCGATCTGCTTGTTGCCCTTGTTGATGTCGAAGGCACGCGGGTTGATGATCGGGTTGATGTCGTTGCGGTCGTTGTCCTTCAGCTCGATGAGCTTGAAGTACTTCGAGAGCACCTTGACCTTGATCGTGGCGCCGGGAAGGGCGGTGTTGAGCGTGGCCCCGTTGGCCTTGAGCGCGTCCTTGGAGGTGATCGTGGCGCCGGGGATCACGTGGTAGAGCAGCACCTGCTCGATCGCGTCGACGCCGACCGCCTTGACGAGCTTGTTGAAGACCTGCTTCTCGCTGCCATACCACTTGTGGGTCAGGTCGGCGGTCAGCACCTGGAAGGCGCGGTCGTTGGGCAGGAAGGCGGTCAGGGCGACATCACCCTGGGTCAGGAGGCTGACGGGGCTGTCGGGCTTAGCCTCCAGCACGGCCAGCACGGCCTGGGTGAGGATGTCGTAGTCGTACCAGTTGCGGTCGAACTTCCCGCCGCCGTTGGCCAGGAGCACGGACGCCAGGCTGTTGGTGCCCAGCGCCTTGGTGGTTGTGGTGGTGCTGGCCTTCGAGGCGGCGGCGGGCGCTGCGACCGCGGCCGGGGCGGCCATGCCGCCGGCGACGAGGGCGACGATCGGTACGAGGTGACGCTTCTTCATGGGGTCTTCGGTCCTCTCTCGGGGGGCGGTCGTCCGTGACCGTCCTTGCCCCCTCTTCCGCCCGACCCCCGCCCGGGGATGCACCTGTCGCCAAGTTTCTTGAACTTTCTTTTACCGGCTGTGACCTCACGGTGCTCGACGGCATCCGTCCAGGGGGCCCCTCTCGCTAGCCGAGGTGCGTGTGTACCGCTTCAGCCGCCCGGTGTCCTGAGACCAGGGCCCCCTGCAGCGAGGGGGTGTCGCGGTGGTCGCCACAGACAAACAGGCCGTCGCGCACGGCCACGGCGTCGCGTAGGGGCGCACCGGGCGCCAGCGCCGGCAGCGCCGCGTCGATGCGGTGCCGAGTGACGACACGCCACCCGGACGGGTCGACGCCGTAGATCTCGCCGACGTGGCTGCGCACCTGCCCCTCGCCCGCCTCGCCGTCAGGGCGGTCGAGCAGGGTCGTCGCTGCGACGAGGTGCCGACCCGGTGGGGCGTAGCTGGGGGTGGCGGCGGTCAGGAGGGCCGCGTTCCACACCGGGCCGGGTGAACGCCCGGCGCCGCTCGGTCGACCACGTCGCCCGTCGACCGCGATCAGGGCGAGCGGGTGAGGGGCCTCCGGCGCCTCGAACCACCACGTCACCAGACCACGCATCTCCGGCTGCCGGATGCCGCTCAGGCTCGCCGCTGCGACCGGCTCGGTCGCCACCACCGCTGCCCGGGCCGTCAGCCGCGTGCCGCCCACGCCCAGCTCCACGCCCCCACCCGCGGGAGACACCCGCTCGACGCGGGCACCCAAGCGCACCCGGCCGCCGAGGGGCGCCGCGAGCTGCTCAGGCAGGGCCCCCATGCCGAGGCGGGGAACGCCCGGGCGGCCGAGAACGAAGCTGCGCACGAGCAGCTTGGTGAAGTTGGCCGACGTGCGGCCGTGGCTGTCGACGAGCACACCGGCGAGGAACGGGTCGAGCACCTCGGCGCGCACCCGCCCGGTCACGCCGGCCGCATCGAACGAATCGGCGAGAGCCCGGTCGGGCTGGGCCTTGACGGCTGCGGGGTCAGCCAGCACCCGAGCGGCCCAACGACCCAGGGCGGCCAGCTCGAGGGGCCTGACGTAGCCGCTGCGCAAGGTCGCGCCCAGCAGGCGGGGCTCACGACGAGGGTCGGCCACAACGACGAGCCCCTCGGATCGGCGGACCAGCACGCCGGCGCAGAACGGCGCCAGGTCGAGGGCGTCGAGGTCGACCCAGCGCTTCATCGCGGGGTACGCCGGGTTCAGCACCTGAAAGCCGCGGTCGCAGCGGAACCCGTCGACGACGTCGGTGCGAACCCGTCCGCCGACGGCGTCGTCCTGCTCGAGCACAATGACATCGCGACCCAGCTGCAGGAGCCTGGTGGCGCAGCGCAACCCGGCGATTCCCGCCCCCACCACGATCACGTCAGCGTCCATGCGTCCGAGGCTAGCCCGCGCCGACCGTACGGAAGTGGCCACTCGACCTACCAAGTCGAGTGGCCACTCTCGTACCAAGTCGAGTGGCCACTCTCGTACCAAGTCGAGTGGCCACTTTCGTACCAAGTCGAGTGGCCACTCTCGTACCAAGTCGAGTGGCCACTTTCGTACCAAGTCGAGTGGCCACTCTCGTACCAAGTCGAGTGGCCACTTTCGTACAACGTCAGGCGGTGACGTTCGTTCGGGGGGAGGCAGCGGTGTCGGCAACGGCTCCGCCGCGGCGGTAGGTCCCCGCGGCAGTCAGCACGATGACGGCGGCCACGATGGCGGCCACCGCGGTTGCGGTCGACTTCGGCTCGTCGGTCAGACGGCCGACGGCGATCCAGGCCAACCCCCACGCCATGGCGGCGGCCACGGCCCAGCGACCGCCGAGCAGGATGGTGAACACCATTCCGAGGGCGGCGGCAACGAGCACGACGGTCACTGCGGCGGCTTGGTTGGCTTCGCTACCCAGGTCGACGCCCCCGTCGACGAGTGCAGCGGTCACGTTGGCGCAGGCGGCCACGGCCACCCAGCCGAGGTAGAGGCCGAACGTTCCGTCGACGACGACCTTCTCGAACGTGCTGCCGGCCGGTTCACGACACAAGCGCTGGACCAGCACGCCGAGCGTGAGGGCCAGCGCCAGGATGACGCCGACACTGACCCAGATCCAGCCCTGCTGCGTGACGAGCAGCCACGCCGCGTTGAGCACCATCGACACCGCGGCGAGCCAGCCGGTCGACCGCACCCGCTCGGTCGTGGCGTTCTTCGGCACAAACTGCCAGACGGTGTAGACAAGGAGCCCGATGTAGATGGGGGTCCAGATCGTGAAGGCGGTGGTGGCCGGGGCGATCAGCGTGGCGTCGGCCGAGAGGGCTCCGCCGGAGGTCTGAGAGACGTCGGTGCCGAGCACGCCGACGCCGACGAGGGTGCCGATGACGCAGAAGACCTCGGCCAGCACGACGACGATACGGCGAACCTGGTCGTTACGGGTCAGGGTGGCCATGTGGTGCTCCTTGATCCAGCACCGACCCGGGTCAGGGTCGGTCACTCACTAGATGACTAACTGAACTAGTGAATATATCAGAATGGCTGGTCGGTCGGTTCAGCTGCGCAGCCGAACCGACAGGCAGGTCACGCACCCCTCGAGCTTCTCGAACTCGGAGATGTCGACCATCGTCACGTCGTGACCGAGCCCGCGCAGCAGCTGTGCGGTGCGAGGTGCTGCCGCCGACATCAGCACCGCCATCCCGCCGAGCAGCACCACGTGCGCCCCGGGTTCCTCCGGCACAGGGACGAACTCGCCCCACTGGCTCGGGTCGTCGACGAGGGGTTCGTAGCCGATGATGCCCCCGAGGGGTAGGGCAGTCACGGCCGACTTGAGGTGCAGCACCTTGCTCACCGTCACGGGTTCGACGGTGACCCGGTGCCCTTCGAAGGCGGCGTTGAGCTGGGCTACGCCAGCCGCGTTCGAGCGGCCGCCCTGACCCACCCAGATGTGGCTGCCGTGCTTGAGCACATCCCCACCGTCGAGCGTGGCCGGCCCGATCATCGGCACCACGCGGTAGCCGAGGCCCTGGAGCAGCTCGCCGAGGCCCTGCCGCTCGGCTCGTCGCTCTGGCGCACCCGAACGGCACAGCACGGCGACGTCACCGTGCACGACCACCTGGTCCTCGATGAACACCCCGTCGGGGGAGTCGTCAGCCGGTGGGGCCTCGACCACCTGCCAGCCGCGCCGCTCCAGCACCGCGACGTACTCGGCCCACTGGCGCCGGGCCAGCTCGACGTCGACCGACGGAGCGCGGTCGATGTGGGTGACGAGGCCGTTCGCGAGCGACGGTGAGGGTCGGCGAACGAGCGCGAGGCGACGATGCATCTCGCCACCCTAGTGGCGAAGGTCAACTCTGCTCAGCCCCAACGCTGCTCGTTATGGTCCGACGCTCTCATCTCGCACGGCGGTGGTCGAGCCCGCCCAGCGGCATCCGAACGCGGCGTCTCCGCTGCCGGATACCGTCGCGCGCCCTACCGTGGAGGCAGCCGCAGAACCTCGGCTTGACCCTCACGCCACGTGAGGCAGCACGCTTGTTGCATGACCACCACGAGTCGACGAAGGACGCAGCAGATGACCACCTTCACGGTGGGCCAGGTGGCCGACCTGCTCGGCGTGACGGTGCGAACGCTGCACCACTACGACGAGATCGGCCTGCTCTGCCCGAGTGAGCGCTCGGCTTCGGGCTACCGCCTCTACACGCAGACAGACCTCACGCGGCTGCAGCAGGTCGTGGTCTACCGGCGGCTCGAGATGCCGCTCGACGAGATCGCGGCGGTGCTCGGTGGCGGAGAGGACGCGGCCGCGCACCTGCGTCGTCAGCGCGAGGTGGTCATGACCCGGCTGGGCGAGCTGAACGAGCTCGTCACGGCCATCGACCGAGCACTGGAGCGAGAGATGAGCGAGAAGCCGGCCACCCGCGACGAGATGAAGGAGCTTTTCGGCGACGGGTTCAAGGACGAGTACCAGCAGGAGGCGGAGCAGCGCTGGGGTGACACCGACGCGTGGAAGCAGTCGCAGGCACGCACCAACGCGTACACCAAGGCCGACTGGGAGCAGATCAAGGCTGAGCAGGATGCCGTGAACGCCGAGTTCGTAGCCGCTCTGCGGTCGGGGGAGCCGGCGACCGGCGAGGCGGCGATGGCGGCCGCCGAGCGCGCCCGCCAGCAGATCCACGACCACTTCTACGACCTCGACCACGACTTCCACCGCAAGCTGGGCGACATGTACGTGGCCGACCTGAGGTTCGCCCAGACCTACGACGAACTGGCGCCGGGTCTGGCGCAGTACGTGCGCGACGCGATCCACGCCAACGCCGACCGGCACGCGGGGCAGTAGTCGCCCCCTCCCGGTTCGATGTATTCGGCGGTCACCCCTGACCGTCGAATACATCGAACCGGCAAGGCAGGATGGGCGCATGGATCCCGTGGTGGTCGTCGGTGGAGGCATCTCGGGCGTCGCATGCGCCCGCGTTCTGACGGATGCCGGTGTGGCGGTCACCGTGCTCGACCGCGGCCGGCGCCTCGGCGGGCGGATGGCCGTGCGCACCGTCGACGGTCACCCGGTCGACACCGGGGCCTCCTACTTCACGGTCAGCGACGACCGGTTCGGAGTGGTGGTGCACGACTGGCAGCTTCGAGGTCTGGCCCGCGAGTGGACCGACACCTTCGACGTGTTCGACGGTTCACCGGGGCAGCGCGGCGAGCCCAAGCAGGGGTCGATGCGCTGGGCCTCCCCAGGAGGGCTGAGGTCGCTCGTCGAAGACCTCGCCGGCGGGCTCGTGACGGAGCACATTGCGGTCGAAGCGGTGACCCGTGATGAGCACACCGGCATCCTCTCTGTGGACGGGCGCCCAGCAGCGGCAGTGGTACTCGCCATGCCCGACCCCCAGGCCCGGCGCGTGCTCGACCCGTCGTTCGAGTCACGCGCCGAGCTCGTCGACGAGTACGCGCCGACCATGGCGTTGCTCGCGGGCTGGCAGCGGCGGTCGTGGGGCGACGGGTTTGACGGCGCGTTCATCAACGGCGACCCGCACCTGACGTGGGTCGCCGACGACGGTGCGCGCCGCGGAGACGGAGCCCCAGTGTTGGTCGCCCACGCGACCGAAGGGCTCGCGGCTGCCCATCTCGCCGAGCCCGCGGGGGCCGAGCCGGCGATGCTCGAGGCGCTGACCCGGCTGCTCGGCATCCGGGAGTCGCCGAGCTGGTCGCGGGTGCACCGGTGGTCACTGGCGCACCCGGCCGGTACCCGTGAGCGCACGCACCACCTCGGCGACGACGGCATCGGCCTCTGCGGCGACTCGTGGGCGAGCACGCCCCGGGTCGAGGCGGCCTGGCTGTCGGGCACCGAGCTGGGGGCAGCGCTCGTCGCCCGACTCGGGTAGGCCTCGGACGGCTGGCGCTGACCCAGGCTGACCGAGGGCTGAACGGGCGCGGGCCGACCCCGGCGTCCGCCGTAGCCTTGGGCCATGCGAGTAGGTGTCTTTGGGGCAACGGGCCAGGTCGGCGGCGTCATGCGTGCGCTGCTCGACGAACGTGACTTTCCGATGGAGTCGGTGCGCTTCTTCGCCTCGGCCCGCTCGGCGGGCACCACGTTGGCGTTCCGGGGCGAGAACATCACGGTGGAGGACTCGGCAACGGCTGACTTCAGCGGCCTCGACATCGCGCTCTTCAGCAACGGCGGGGGCGCGTCTCGCGAGCTCGCCCCCCAGGTCGCGGCGGCGGGAGCGACCGTCATCGACAACTCGAGCGCCTGGCGCAAGGACCCCGACGTGCCCCTCGTCGTGTCGGAGGTCAACCCCGGCGACCTCGACGACATCCGGAAGGGCATCGTCGCCAACCCGAACTGCACGACGATGGCCGCGATGCCGGTGCTCGGGCCGCTGCACGAGCGCGCCGGGCTGCGGCGGTTGCACGTCGCGAGCTACCAGGCCGTCTCGGGTTCAGGCGGTGCCGGCATCCAGGAGCTCGACACTCAGCTGCGGGGCGGGTACGCGGCCGGCGACCCGCGCGACCTCGCCCTCGACGGCCGGTCGGTGGCCGTGCCGCCGCCCAACCTCTACGTGGTTCCGGTCGGGTTCAACGTCGTGCCGATCGCCGGCTCGATCGTCGACGACGGTTCGCTCGAGACCGACGAGGAGCAGAAGCTGCGCACCGAGTCGCGGCGCATCCTGCACGCCCCCGACCTGCGGGTCTCGGGCACCTGTGTACGGGTTCCGGTGTTCTCGGGCCACAGCCTCGCGATCCACGCCGAGTTCAACGACGACCTCTCGGTCGAAGAGGCCCTCGACCTGCTGAAGAACGCGCCCGGCGTCGTCGTCACCGACGTGCCCAACCCGCTCGACGCCGCCGGACGTGACGAGGTGTTCGTCGGGCGGGTGCGGGCCGACCAGGCCGCGCCCGACGGCAAGGGCCTCGTGCTCTTCGTCGTCGGCGACAACCTGCGCAAGGGCGCGGCGCTCAACGCCGTGCAGATCGCCGAAGAGCTGGTTCGTCGCCGCTGACGGTCACCAAGAGTGACCGGATGCCGGCCCCGGACCCGAGTGGGCGGCATCCGACCACGTGGTGCGCGTCGCGCGGCGCGTCGCGCAAATGGTGTCGAGATCCCGACTGGTTCGGCGCGTCGCGCGGCGCGTCGCGCAAATGGTGTCGAGATCCCGACTGGTTCGGCGC